>NZ_JBHVUH010000011.1:0-42040 GCF_042884245.1 Streptomyces sp. NPDC058145
ACGACGTCGGGATCGGCGCGGTTGATCTCGCCGATGACCCGTTCCCAGAACACCACCGGTTTGGTGTGCGGGTTGTCGACGCGGAAGATCCGCACCCCGTGGTCCATCCAGTGCCGCAGGACGCGCACCGTCTCGGCGACCAGGCCGTCCATGTCCGCGTCGAACGCGACGGGGTAGATGTCCTGGTACTTCTTCGGCGGGTTCTCCGCGTAGGCGATCGTCCCGTCGGGGCGGTGGTGGAACCACTCCGGGTACTTGTGCACCCAGGGATGGTCGGGGGAGCACTGCAGGGCGAAGTCCAGGGCGATCTCCAGCCCCAGTTCCCGGGCCCGGGCGACGAAGTGGTCGAAGTCCTCCAGGGTGCCCAGGTCGGGGTGGACCGCGTCGTGCCCGCCCTCGGGAGAGCCGATCGCCCACGGCACCCCGACGTCCTCGACCCCGGCGGTGAGGGTGTTGTTGCGGCCCTTGCGGAACGTCGTGCCGATCGGATGGATCGGCGGCAGATACACGACGTCGAAGCCCATCCCCGCGATCGCCTCGAGACGCCGCTCGGCGCTGCGGAACGTGCCGTGCGGCCGCTCCACCGTGCCCTCGGAACGCGGGAAGAACTCGTACCACGAGCCGTACAGCGCCCGCTCCCGCTCCACCAGCAACGGCATCGCCTCCGACGCCGTCACCAACTCCCGCAGCGGATAACGGGACAGCACCGCCGCCACCTCCGGAGACAGCGCCGCCGCCAGCCGCCAGGCGGCCGGACGGCTCTCGTCCCGGAGCGCCGCCGCGGCCTCCAGGACGGTCTCGCGTCGTTCCTCCGGCACACCGGCGGCCGCCCGTTCGTACAGCTGTGCGCCCTCCGTCAGGACCAGGTCCGTGTCGATGCCCGCCGGGATCTTGATCTGTGCGTGGTGCCGCCAGGTGCCGACCGGGTCCGACCAGGCCTCCACCGTGTAGGTCCAGTGGCCGGGCTCGCCCGGCGTCACGGTGGCGCCCCAGCGGTCGGTGCCCGGGGCGAGTTCGCGCATCGGGGTCCAGGGGCCAGGCCGGCCCTCCGGGTCGCGCAGCACGACGTTGGCGGCGACGGCGTCGTGTCCCTCGCGGAACACGGTGGCCGACACCTCGAACGCCTCGCCGGTCACGGCCTTGGCGGGCCGGCGTCCGTGCTGGACCACGGGGCGCACGTCGAGGACGGGGATGCGCCCGACGGCCGTGGACCCGGCCGGGGCGGGGCGCTGCTCGGGCGGGCCGGGATCGTGGAGGTTCTCCGCCGGCTTCCCGGCTTTCCTGCCCGACGTCTTCTTGCCGGCTGTCCTGCTTGTCGGTGGTGCTGACGAGTGGTGCGTGGCGGGCATGACCGCTCCTGTCCGCGTCAACGTGGGTGTGGGCGGATGAATATGGGGAGGTGGGTCCTGCGTTCGTGCTGTGGTGCCGCTGTGGGGCGTACCGGGGGAGCCTTCCCATCCGTATCGGGTGGGCAATCCGGCACTTTGTTAACTACTCGCGCGTATGTCTACGTTCAAGACCGGCCCTCTTTCCGGGTGCCCGCCGACCGCGGCTCCACGCCCCCGGCACCACCCGCCGTGTGACCCCGGCGCGCCCCGACACCCGCCCCGGTACGTCCCCACCGACCCCCCGGTAACCACTACCGTCGACAGGGACGACGAGACGTACAGCGCCGTGCGTCTCACACCACGCAACGCGTCCGAGGTGAGATGTGAAGGCGATCCGTCGGTTCACCGTCCGTCCCGTTCTCCCTGAACCCCTCCGGCCGCTGAGCGACCTGGCGCGCAATCTGCGCTGGTCCTGGCATGCGGAAACGCGCGACCTGTTCCAGTCCGTCGACCCCGAGCGGTGGGCGGCGGCCAAGGGCGACCCGGTGCGCCTCCTGGGCGGGGTGCGCCCGGCCCGGCTGGCCGAGCTGGCCGGCGACCGGCGGTTCCTGCGCCGGCTGACCGCGGTCGTGGACGACCTCGGTGACTACCTGACCGGCGACCGCTGGTACCAGCACCAGGGCGACGGACTGCCCGCCGCGGTCGCCTACTTCTCGCCGGAGTTCGGCATCACGGCCGCGCTGCCCCAGTACTCCGGCGGACTCGGCATCCTCGCCGGCGACCACCTCAAGGCGGCCAGCGACCTCGGGGTGCCGCTGATCGGGGTGGGGCTGCTGTACCGGCACGGCTACTTCCGCCAGAGCCTGTCCCGGGACGGCTGGCAGCAGGAGCACTACCCGGTGCTCGACCCGCACGAACTGCCCGTCACCCAGTTGAAGGAGGCCGACGGCACCCCGGCCCAGGTCTCGCTCGCGCTGCCCGGGGGCAGGGCGCTGCACGCCCGGATCTGGCTGGCGCAGGTCGGCAGGGTGCCGCTGCTGATGCTCGACTCGGACGTGGAGGAGAACGACCTCGGCGAACGCGGGGTGACCGACCGGCTGTACGGCGGCGGCAGCGAGCACCGGCTGCTGCAGGAGATGCTGCTGGGCATAGGAGGTGTCCGGGCCGTGCGCACCTACTGCCGGCTCACCGGCCACCCGGAGCCCGAGGTGTTCCACACCAACGAGGGGCACGCGGGCTTCCTCGGTCTTGAGCGGATCGCCGAACTGTGCGCGCGGGGGCTCGATTTCGACGCGGCCCTGGAGGCCGTGCGGGGCGGCACCGTGTTCACCACGCACACCCCGGTCCCGGCCGGGATCGACCGGTTCGACCGGGAGCTGGTCGCTCGGCACTTCGGCCCGGACTCCGAACTCCCCGGCATCGACGTGCAGCGCGTCCTGGCCCTGGGCATGGAGACCTACCCGGGCGGCGAGCCGAACCTGTTCAACATGGCCGTCATGGGGCTCCGGCTGGCCCAGCGGGCCAACGGGGTGTCCCTGCTGCACGGGCAGGTCAGCCGGGAGATGTTCGCGGGCCTGTGGCCGGGGTTCGACGCCGAGGAGGTGCCGATCACCTCGGTGACCAACGGGGTGCACGCCCCGACCTGGGTGGCCCCGGAGGTGCTCCGGCTCGGCGCCCGGCAGATCGGCTCCCAGCGGGCCGAGGACGCGCTGACCGTCGGCGGCTCCGAGCGCTGGGACTCGGTGGCGGACATCGCGGACCAGGACATCTGGGAGCTGCGCCGTACCCTGCGCGAACAGCTCGTGTCCGAGGTGCGGGAGCGGCTGCGCGCCTCCTGGCGGCAGCGCGGCGCCGGGAACGCGGAGCTGGGCTGGATCGACGGCGTCCTCGACCCCGACGTGCTCACCATCGGGTTCGCCCGGCGCGTCCCGTCGTACAAGCGCCTGACCCTCATGCTGCGCGACCGCGACCGGCTGATGGAGCTGCTGCTGCACCCGGAGCGGCCGATCCAGATCGTCGTCGCGGGCAAGGCGCACCCGGCGGACGACGGCGGCAAGCGGCTGGTGCAGGAGCTGGTGCGGTTCGCCGACGACCCGCGCGTGCGCCACCGCCTCGTCTTCCTGCCCGACTACGGCATGGCGATGGCGCAGAAGCTCTACCCGGGCTGCGACGTCTGGCTGAACAACCCCCTGCGCCCGCTGGAGGCCTGCGGCACCTCAGGGATGAAGGCGGCGCTCAACGGCTGCCTCAACCTGTCCGTGCTGGACGGCTGGTGGGACGAATGGTTCCAGCCGGACTTCGGCTGGGCCGTCCCGACCGCGGACGGCGCCGGCACCGACCCCGACCGCCGTGACGACATCGAGGCCGCCGCCCTCTACGACCTGCTGGAACAGCGGGTGACCCCGCGCTTCTACGAGCGCGGCCGGGGCGGGCTGCCCGACCGCTGGATCGAGATGGTCCGCCGCACCCTGGGCCGGCTCGGCCCGAAGGTGCTGGCGGGCCGCATGGTCCGGGAGTACGTCGACCGCCTGTACGCCCCCGCCGCCCAGTCGCACCGGGCGCTGACCCCGGACACGGCCCGTGAACTCGCCGCGTGGAAGGCCAGGGTGCGGGCCGCCTGGCCGGGGGTGAGCGTCGACCACGTGGAGACGACGGCCACGACGGCCACCGCGGAACTGGGCACGACCGTGGGGCTGCGGGTGCGGGTGGGACTGGGCGAGCTGGAGCCGGACGACGTGGAGGTGCAGGCGGTCTCGGGCCGGGTGGACGCGGAGGACCGGATCACCGAGGCCACGGCGGTCCCGCTGAAGCCGACCGGCACCCCCGACCTGGAGGGCCGCCGCCTCTACGAGGGCCCGCTCTCCCTGGACCGCACCGGCCCCTACGGCTACACCGTGCGCATCCTCCCGGCGCACCGTCTGCTCACCTCGGCGGCCGAACTGGGCCTGGTGACCGTGCCCTCGCAGGACACGGCGGAGGGAGCGGGGGTGCTGCTGCGCTGAGGACGTGCGGGTCCGGCGGGCCGTGCGTCGCTCAGGCCTCGTCGTACTCGGCGCACAGGCGCTTCAGGACGGTGCCGCAGCGGCGGGCGTAGGCGTGCTGGAAGCCCCGGGTGGCGGGGCCGCCGGCGCGGGCGTACCACTTCTGGGGCCGGCTGAAGGCGGCGACGGTCAGCCAGACCGTGCCGTCACCCGTACGGTCGACCACGAAGGCCTCCTCGCCGCACTCGGGGTGGCCTTCGAGGGTGCCGTAGGCCCAACCCGCGCGCCGGGGTTCCTCGGTGGTCCAGATGACACGGCAGGGGGCCTTGATGACACCGGCCAGGGTGACCGTGACGTCCACGCCGGGGGCGGCGCGGTCGGCGCCGGCGTCGATGCCGACGCCCATGGCGCGGTGCATCTCCCAGGTGAGGACCGCCTCGGCGGCCCGGCTGAAGACCGCCGTTCCCTCGCCGAGGCGGGTGCGGACGAGCATCGGTCGAAAGCCGGGCGGGCAGCCGGTCAGGTCGTCGCGCGTCGCGCCGACCGGCTCGTAGGTGAAGGGCGCCTGGGACATGAGTCAAAAGGGTAGGGCGGTACCCGGGACGACCTCCGACCGGGTACCGCCCAGCTTCACCGGGCCGTCGTCAGTTGACGTTGACCGCCGCCCAGGCGGCCGCGACCGTCTTGTACTCGGTGCTGGAGGCGCCGTACAGGGCCGACGCCGCGCTCAGCGTCGCCTTGCGGGCGCCCTTGTAGTCGGTGGTCGACGTCATGTACTCGGTGAGCGCCTTGTACCAGACCTTCAGCGCCTTGTCCCGGCCTATGCCGGTGACCTTGGAGCCGTTGGAGGTCGGCGAGTCGTACTTGACGCCGTCGATCGTCTTCGCGCCGCTGCCCTCGGAGAGCAGGTAGAAGAAGTGGTTCGCGACGCCCGAGGACAGGTGCACGTCCTTGTCGCCGACGCCGGCGGACCAGTAGTCGGCGGAGCCGCCGTCCTTGCTGGGCTTGTCCATGTAGCGCAGCGGGCTGCCGTCGCCGTTGATGTCGATCTTCTCACCGATGAGGTAGTCGCCCTTGTCGGTGGCGTTCTTGGCGTAGAACTCCACGCCGGTGCCGAAGATGTCGCTGGTGGCCTCGTTCAGGCCGCCGGACTCGCCGCTGTACTCGAGGCCGGCGGTGTTGGAGGTGACGCCGTGGCTCATCTCGTGGCCGGCCACGTCCAGCGCGGTCAGCGGGTGGTTGTCGCCCTCGCCGTCGCCGTAGGTCATGCAGAAGCAGCCGTCGTCCCAGAAGGCGTTGACGTAGTTGCTGCCGTAGTGGACGCGGGAGTACGCGGCCTTGCCGTCGTTCTTGATGCCGCTGCGCCCGAAGGTGCTCTTGTAGAAGTCCCAGGTGACCTGGGCGCCGTAGGCCGCGTCGGCGGCGGCCGTCTGGTCGGTGGGCGAGGAAGAGGCGGTGCCGGTTCCCCACACGTCGTCCGCGTCGGTGAACAGCGTGCCCTTGCCGCTGGTCTTCCGGGCCAGGTTGGTCGTCTGGTGACCGCCGCGCGAGGTGTCCTTGAGCTGGTACTTGGAGCCGGACTTGGCCGTGCCGAGCGTCACCGTGCCCGAGTACTGGGTCTTGCCGGACCCCGTCTCGACGGCCTGGTGCTCGAACAGCTTCTTGCCGGTGTTGGCGTCGGTGACGACGTGCAGCTCGTTCGGCGTGCCGTCGTCCTGGAGGCCGCCGACGACCGTCTCGTAGGCGAGGACCGGCTTGCCGCCCGCCGCCCAGATCACCTTGCGCGGTGCCGTGTCGGCGGCCGTCTTCTCGGAGCCGGCCGCCTTGGCCGCGGTCAGCGCCTGCGACTCGGCCTTGCCGGTGGCGACCTTCGGCGTGAGCGAGGCGACCTCGATGGGGGCCTTGGTGCTCTCGGTGACGCCCTCGGCCTTGCCGGACCTGGCGGTGTGGACGATGAGGTCGCCGCCGAGGACGGGCAGTCCGCCGTAGGTGCGCTCGTAGCGGGTGTGCAGGGTGCCGTCGGCGTCCTTGACGACGTCCTTGACGACCAGCTTCTCCTTGGCGCCGAGGTCCATCTCCCGCGCGGTGTCGTCGGCGCCGGCCCGGGCCTGCTGGATCAGCGTGGTGCGGGCCCCGGCGGAGAGCCGGGTCGGGGCGGCCGACAGGGAGCCGGCGGTGGTGGACTCGTGGGAGGTGTCGGCGTTGGCGTTGAGGGCCACACCGGTGGTGATCAGGGCGCCGGCTACGACCGCGGTGGCGATGGCCAGCTTGGTGCGCTTTTGGCGCGCGTGAACGGGGCTCACTGAAGCTCCTTGTTCGTGGGGGGCTTCCGGCCGGCGTGGGGGCCGACAGGAGTGTTGTGCTGTGAAGGTGCTGTGGTGCCGCGGCGGTGGGGACAGCCTGACGTGGAGAGCGCGTACATGTCATGCCCCCGAGTGATGTTGGCCGTAAAACGGCTGTCCGGTAACGGCCTCGGAAATACGTACGAGCACGGCCCGGAGGTGCGAACCTCCGGGCCGTGCCCGGTGTGCGATGCGAAACGTTCGGCTCGGGGAACGTCGGCTTCCGGCCACGGAGTCGGGGCAAAGGGGGAGGGCGGTACCCGGGCGTCCGCCCCGGTACCGCCCTCGTCCGACTGCGGTGCGACTAGCTGACGTTGACCGCCGTCCAGGCCGCGGCCACCGCCTTGTACTCGGCACTGGTGGAGCCGTACAGCGCGGACGCAGCGCTCAGGGTCGCCGTGCGGGCGGCCTTGTAGTTCGTGGTCGACGTCATGTACGTGGTGAGCGCCTTGTACCAGATCTGCAGCGCCTTGGCGCGGCCGATGCCGGTCACCGCGGCGCCGTTGTAGGTGGGCGAGTTGTACGTCACGCCGTTGATCGTCTTCGAACCGCTGCCCTCGGACAGCAGGTAGAAGAAGTGGTTCGCGACACCGGACGAGTAGTGCACGTCCTTGCCGCCCACGCTGGAGGACCAGTAGTCGGCGGAGCCGCCGTCCTTGCTGGGCTTGTCCATGTAGCGCAGCGGGGTGCCGTTGCCATTGATGTTGATCTTCTCGCCGATGAGGTAGTCGCCGACGTCGGAGGAGTTGTTGGCGTAGAACTCCACGCCGGTGCCGAAGATGTCGCTGGTGGCCTCGTTCAGGCCGCCGGACTCGCCGCTGTAGTTGAGGCCCGCGGTGTTGGAGGTGACGCCGTGGCTCATCTCGTGGCCGGCCACGTCGAGCGAGGTCAGCGGGTGGGTGTTGCTGGAGCCGTCGCCATAGGTCATGCAGAAGCAGCTGTCGTCCCAGAACGCGTTGACGTAGGCGCTGCCGTAGTGGACGCGGGAGTAGGCGCCGACGCCGTTGTTCTTGATGCCGTTGCGGCCGAAGGTGCTCTTGTAGAAGTCCCAGGTCTCCTGGGCGCCGTAGGCGGCGTCCGCGGCGGCCGTCTGGTCCGAGGAGGAGCTGGAGGCCGTGCCCGTGCCCCAGACGTTGTCGGCGTCGGTGAACAGGGTGCCGGTGCCGGAGGTCCCGCGGGCCAGGTTGTACGTCTTGTGGCCACCGCGCGAGGTGTCGTACAGCTGGTACGTCGACCCCGACAGGTTGGTGTTGAGGCTGACGGTGCCGGAGTACAGGGTCTTGCCGGTGCCGGTCGCGTTCTCGATGCCCTGGTACTCGTAGAGCTTCTTGCCCGTGGCCGCGTCGGTGATGACGTGGAGCTGGTTGGGCGTGCCGTCGTCCTGGAGGCCGCCGACGACCGTCTCGTAGGCGAGGACCGGCTTGCCGGAGCCGGCCCAGATCACCTTGCGCGCGCCGTCCGCCGTGGTCTTGGCGGAGCCGAGCGTCTTGGCGGCGCCCACGGCCTGCTTCTCCGCCTTGGCGGCGGTGATCTGCGGCTTGAGCGAGGCCACCTTCACGGCCGCCTTGTTGGCCTTGGTGACGCCCTCGGCCTTGCCGGACCTGGCGGTGTGGACGATGAGGTCGCCGCCGAGGACGGGCAGTCCGGCGTAGGTGCGCTCGTAGCGGGTGTGCAGGGTGCCGTCGGCGTCCTTGACGACGTCCTTGACGACCAGCTTCTCCTTGGCGCCGAGGCCTATCTCCTGCGCGGTGTCGGCGACGCCGGCCTGGGCCTGCTGGATCAGCGTGGTGCGCGCCGCGGCGGAGAGCTGGGTCGGGGCGGCCGCGAGCGGCTTCGCGGCGGCGGCCTCGGCCGCGTTCTGGGCGCTGGCACTGGTGGTCAGACCAGTGGAGAGCAGGGCTCCGGCGGCGACAGCGGTGGCGACGGCCAGAGTGGTGCGCTTGCGACGCGCGTAGAGGGGGCTCACAGAAGCTCCTTCTCGTGGGGGAGTCCGGTCAGCGTGGGGTCACTGTCCGGAGGTGGTGATGGGAAGTTGCTGTGCTGCTGCGGCGGTGAGGGAAGAGTGGCATCAGGGGTGCGTACATGTCATGACCCTGAAGTGATGTTGGCTCAAAACCAACTGTCCGATAATCGTTTCAGTTATGTAAACGGGCGCCGCCCGAGGGTGCGAACCCCCGAACGGCGCCCTGTTTCCCGGCTCGTGGCGAACGGTTTACGGGAAGGTCAGCTTCCAGCTGTTGATCTTGCCCGTGTCATACGTGGCCTGATCTTGCACCTTCAACTTCCAGGTTCCGTTGGCCGATTCGGAGGAGGCGTTGACCGTGTAGGTCGCCTGGACGTTGTCCGCCGAGTCGGAGGAGGAGAAGTTCTTCAGGCGGTACGAGGCGCCCGACGGGCCGACCAGGTCGACCACCAGGTCGCCGCGCCAGGTGTGCGTGATGTCCACGCTCACCTGGAGGTTGCTCGGCGCGTTCCCGCTCCTGCCGGAGACGGTGATGCTCGAGGTGACGGCGGGGCCGTTGTCCGGGATCGACACCGGGGTGGTGTTCTCGTACGAGGTGCCGCCGCCTCCGCCGCCACCGGAGCGTGAACCGACCGCCACGCCCGCCCAGGCGTCCTGCACCGCCTTGTACTCGGCGCTGGTGGTGCCGTACAGCTCGCCGGCCGCCGCGAGCGTGCCGGTGCGCGCGCCCGCGTAGTTGGTGGTGGAGGTCCACTTGGTGGTCAGCGCCCGGTACCAGATCTGCAGCGCCTTGTCCCGGCCGATGCCGGTGACCGGAAGGCCGTCCGCCGTCGGCGAGTTGTAGCTGACGCCGTTGATGACCTTGGCGCCGCTGCCCTCGCTCAGCAGGTAGAAGAAGTGGTTGGCCGGGCCGGACGAGTAGTGGACGTCGACGCCGCCGATCCCCGAGTACCAGCTGTCCTTGGACGCGCCGTCCTTGCTGGGCTTGTCCATGTAGCGCAGCGGGGTGCCGTCGCCGTTGATGTCGATCTTCTCGCCGATGAGGTAGTCGCCGACGTCGGAGGAGTTGTTGGCGTAGAACTCCACGCCGGTGCCCATGATGTCGCTGGTGGCCTCGTTCAGGCCGCCGGACTCACCGCTGTAGTTCAGGTTCGCGGTGTTGGAGGTGACGCCGTGGCTCATCTCGTGCCCGGCGACGTCGAGGGCGGTCAGCGGGTCGGCGTTGCCGGAGCCGTCGCCGTACGTCATGCAGAAGCAGCCGTCGTCCCAGAAGGCGTTCACGTACGAGTTGCCGTAGTGGACGCGGGAGTAGGCGCCGACGCCGTTGTTCTTGATGCCGGTGCGGTTGAAGGTGCTCTTGTAGAAGTCCCAGGTGACCGCGGCGCCGTAGTGGGCGTCCGCGCCCGCGGTGGCGGCATTGGACGTGGTGCCGTTGCCCCAGGTGTCGTTGGTCTGGGAGAACAGCGTGCCGGTGCCCGAGCTGCCGTGGTTCAGGTTGTACGTCTTGTGGCCGCCGCGTGCCCCGTCGGTCAGCGTGTAGGTCGAGCCCGACTGGGTCGTGGTCAGCGTGACCTGGCCGCTGTACTGGGTGTTGCCGATGCCGTTCTTGATCCCCTGGTACTCGTACAGCTTCTTGCCCGTGGCCGCGTCGGTGACGACGTGGAGCTGGTTCGGGGTGCCGTCGTCCTGGAGGCCGCCGACGACCGTCTCGTAGGCGAGGACGGGCTTGCCGGAGCCGGCCCAGACGACCTTCCGTACGCTGTCCGCCGCCGACCTGGTGCCGCCGAGGGTCCTGGCCCGCTCGACGGCCTGCTTCTCGGCCGCGGCCTTCGACACGGCCGGGGTGAGGTCCGCGATCTTCAGTGTGGCCCGGGTGGCCTTGACGACCGACTTCGTGGCACCGGACCTGGCGGTGTCGACGACGAGGTCGCCGCCGAGCACCGGCAGGCCGGCGTAGGTGCGCTCGTAGCGGGTGTGCAGGGTGCCGTCGGCGTCCTTGACGACGTCCTTGACGACCAGCTTCTCCTCGGCGCCCAGACCGATCGCCCTGGCCGTCGCGGACCTCTGGGCGTCGGCGTGCCGGATCAGCTCGGTGCGCTGCGACGGCGTGAGCTTGAGGGCCACATGTGCCGGATTGACCTTGCCGGCCTGCGGCTTGGCGGGGGCGGCGGTCGCGGCGCCGGACTGGACGGCCGCGGCGATCAGGGCGGCGACGCCGGCGAGGGCGACGGTGGCGGTGCGGTGGTGCCCGGTGTGGGGGGTGCGTCTGCGAGAGGTGCTGCTCAACACTGACTCCTTCTGCATGACCGCGGGTCGCGCGGCCAGGGGAGACCGGACGGTGGGTTGGGACGTCCGGGCAGATCAGGGCGTTACGCGGAACCACGTGCAGGTGCGCGGCGGGCTCACCCGGTGCGTGCGAAGCTGTGCGTTCGCTGTGAGCCAGCCGTTGTGAAGGGTGACAGGGGATCACGTTGCCTGTCAGGACCACGTCACGAACTTGGCCAGAAATCGTTCGTAGTCCGGATGTTCATGTTCGGTATACGAACCGTTGGCCGCGTGACGGGACAGGGCAGCGCGTGCCGTACCGGGACGCGGGCCGTCCGAGCCGCGCGTACCGGAGCACGGGCCGCCCGCGTCCCGGATCAGTCCGCCGCGCCGTCCCCGTGCCAGGTCCGCCACAGGGACGCGTACGCTCCGTCGGCCCGTACCAGGTCCTCGTGCGTGCCCAGTTCACTGAGCCGGCCGTCCTCCATCACGGCCACCCGGTCCGCGTCGTGCGCGGTGTGGAGGCGGTGGGCGATGGCGATGACCGTGCGGGACTGAAGGACCGCGGCCAGGGCGCGTTCGGCGTGGCGGGCGGTGGTGGGATCGAGCAGGGCCGTGGCCTCGTCGAGGATCAGGGTGTGTGGGTCGGCCAGCACCACACGCGCCAGGGCCAGCTGCTGGGCCTGGGAGCCGTCGGTGGGGTGGCCGTTCGGGCCGAGCACGGTGTCGAGCGAGGCGGGCAGAGCGCGCACCCAGTCGTCGGCGCCCACCGCCGTCAGGGCCGCCCACAGCGTGTCGTCCGTGGCGTCCGGCTCGGCGATCAGCAGATTGTCGCGGACCGTGCCGAGGAACACGTGGTGCTCCTGGGTGACCAGGACGACCTGGCGGCGCAGCAGTTCCGGTTCCAGGGACGCGATGGGCACCCCGCCGACCGTCACCGAGCCCGCCCCGGGGGTGTCGATGCCCGCGAGGAGCCTGCTGAGAGTCGTCTTACCGGCGCCGGACGGGCCGACCACGGCCAGCCGTTCACCCGGCCGCACCGTCAGGTCCACCCCGCGCAGCACCTCCCCGCCGCGCTCGTAGGCGTACCGCACCCCGCGCACGTCGATCCGGTCGTCCGCAGGGGCCGGGCAGGCGCCTTCCGCATCCGTCCGAGGGGCCTGCGCCAGACCCTCCACACGCGCGAACGAGGCCCCGCTGCTCTGGAGTTGCTCCACCCGCATGAGGATCTGGTCCAGCGGCTCCGTGAACTGCCGCAGATACAGGGCCGCCGCCACCACCGCGCCGATCCCCACCGCACCGCGCTGGTGCAGCCAACCGCCGAGCAGCAGCACGCCCACCACGGGGACGGTGTACGTCACCTCGACCGCCGGGAAGAACACGGTCCGCAGGTGGAGGGTGTAAAAGCGGGCCCGGCGGGATCGCTCCAGCGCGTTCCGGCTCGCGGTGATCCGCCGCCCGCGCAGCCGGAGCGCCTCGACCGTGCGTGCCCCGGCCGCCGTCGACGCCACGATCTCGGCCACCTCGGAGTTGGCCGCTCCCTCGGCGAGGTAACCGTCCCGGGCCCGGCGCAGATACCAGCGCAGCACCAGCCAGATGGGCGTCAGGCACACCACGCCGAACAGGCCAAGCAGCGGATCGAGCGCGAACACCGCGCCCAGCACGAACAGCGCCTGCACGGTGCTGACGAGCAGCTCAGGGCCGACGTCCCGCAGGGTGGTGCCGACCGTCGCCACATCGGCCGTCCCACGCGCGGTCAGATCCCCGGTGCCGGCCCGCTCCACCGTCGACGCGGGCAGCGCCAGCACCCGGTCGACGTACTCCTCGCGCACCCGGGCCAGCGTCCGCTCCCCGAACCGGTGCCCCACGTACCGCGCCCAGCGCGCCAGCAGCAACTGGGCGAGCGCGCACAGCAGGATCAGCAGCGCCGGCCCGTCCACCGCGTCGACCCCGTGCCCGGCCCGGACCTCGTCGATGATCCGCCCGACCAGCCACGGCCCGGCCAGCCCCGCCGCGGCCGCCAGCGCGTTGAGCACCAGCGCGGCGGCGAACGCCCGTCCGTCGGTCCGCACCAACCGCAGGGTCGCCCGCCGTACCCCGGCCCGGTCCGCGACCGGCAGCAGCCTCTCGCCCGCCGTCACCGTACGGCCTCCTCGGTGTCCTCGGTGTTTTCGGTGTGCTCGGTGTCCTCGACGTCGCGCGCCACCAGCGCCCGGTAGCCCGGCTCCTCGGCCAGCAGCCGCCGGTGGGGGCCGCTCGCCGCCACCTTGCCGTCGGCCAGGAACAGCACCGTGTCGGCGCGGTCCAACATCAGCGGAGAGGTGCTCGTCACCACCGTCGTACGGCCCTCGCGCGCCTCCCGCAGCCGCTCGGCGACCGTGGCCTCCGTGTGCGCGTCAAGCGCCGAGGTCGGCTCCACGGCGAGCAGTACCTCGGGGTCGGCCAGCAGCGCCCGCACCAGCCGGATCCGCTGCCGCTGACCGCCGGAGAGACTGCGGCCCTGCCCGGCGACGGCCGAGTCCAGCCCGTCCGGCAGCCCCCGTACGACGTCCTCGGCGGCGGCCGCGTGCACCGCCCGGCGCAGCGCGGCATCGCCGGACGGCTCCGCGGCGGCCACCATCTCCCTGAGCGGCCCGGCGAACAGATCCGCCTCGTTGTCGGCGACCAGGATCCGGGACCGCACCTCGGCCAGCGGCACCGCGTCCAGCCGCACCCCGCCCCAGGTGGCGTCGGTCCTCCCGTACCGGCCGATCCGGTCCACCACCGCCGCCGCCTCGGCGGGACGCGCGGCGGCCAGCGCGACCAGCCGGCCGGCCGGCACCCGCACCCCGGACGCCGGGTCGTGCAGCTCGGCCGGCCCGTCCGGCGCGGGCAGCGAGCCCTCGTCCGGATCCGGCTCCAGCCGCAGCAGCGCCACCACCCGGCGGGCCGCCACCACGCCCCGGTTCAGCTGGTAGATCAGCTCGATGAAGAACGCCACCGGCACGATCAGCACCGCGACATAGCCGTACACCGACACCAGCTCACCGATGCTGATGCCGCCCTCGGCCGCCTGCCGCGCCGCGAGCCAGGTCACCACCGCCAGGAACAGCGTGGGCACACCCATGCCCAGCGCCTGCACCCAGCTGGCCACCGCCCCCACCCGGTACCCCTGGGCGCGCAGCCGCTGCGAGTCCCCGCGGAAGGCGTCCGCGAACAGCCCCTTGCCACCGAAGCCGTTGAGGACCCGCAGCCCGCCCGCGAGATCCCCGATGCGGGCCGCCAGCACGCCCTGCCGCTCCCGGTACTCGCCCTCCGCGCCCTGCAGCCGCAGCGTCAGCGGCCCGGTGAGCAGCGCGATCACCGGCACCCCGAGCAGCACCACGGCGGCGAGCGGCGCCGAGATGGACAGCAGCACCCCGGCCACCACCACGTAGACCACCAGCGAGCCCACCCCGGGCCCGACCACGGTCAGCGCCTGCGCGATGGTCTGCACATCACCGACCCCGATGGTGACGACCTCCCCGGCCCCGGCCCGGCGCGGCAGCGCCGCCCCCAGCCGGGCCGCGTGCTCCACGACCAGCTTCACCGTGCGGAAATTGGCGTCCATCCGCACCCGGGTCATGGTGCGGTGCCGCATGATGCTCACCCAGGCGTTCACCCCGCCGACCACGAACATCACGCCGGCCCACCCGGCCAGCACCCCTGTCCGGCCGGGCACCAGACCGTCGTCCACCGCCCGCGCCATCAGATACGGCTGCGCGGCCAGCAGCAGCATCCACGTGCTGCCCAGCAGCGCGCCCACCAGCGACCGCACCTGCTGGCGCAGCACCAGCCAGCTCAGATAGTGCCAGCCGCCGCGAATGTCGGGCGTGCCCGGATCCTCGTACGCGTCGATCAACCTGCCGCCCCCGTCCTGTCCGTCCCGCTACGCCAGACTGTCCCGCCACGCCTTGTGCAGATCCGCGAACCTGCCGGTACCCGCGATGAGTTCGCCCGGGCTGCCGTCCTCGACGATCCGCCCGTGCTCCATCACCAGCACCCGGTCGGCGATCTCCACGGTCGACAGCCGGTGCGCGATCACCACGGCGGTACGGCCGCGCAGCACCGTGGCCATGGCCCGCTGCACGGCCCGCTCGCCCGGGACGTCCAGGGAGCTGGTCGCCTCGTCCAAAATCAGCACCGCCGGATCGGCCAGCAACGCGCGGGCGAACGCGACGAGTTGGCGCTGGCCGGCCGAGATGCGGCCACCGCGCTTGCGCACGTCCGTGTCGTAGCCGTCGGGCAGGGCGCTGATGAACTCGTGCGCGCCGATCGCCTTGGCGGCCCGCTCGATGTCCTCACGCGTGGCATCGGGGCGGCCGATCGCGATGTTGTCCGCCACAGTACCGGAGAAGAGGAACGCCTCCTGCGTCACCATGACCACCCCGCGCCGTAGCTCGGGCGTCCCCAGCTCGCGCAGGTCGACCCCGTCGAGCAGCACCCGCCCGTCGGAGGGGTCGTAGAACCGGGCGAGCAGCTTGGCCAGCGTCGACTTGCCCGCTCCCGTGGAGCCGACGACGGCGAGGGTCTGCCCGGCCGGGAGCGTCAGATCGAAGCGGGGCAGCACCTCGCCGCCGGTGCGGTAGGCGAAGCGGACCCCGTCGAAGACCACCTCGCGGCCCGGGAAGTCACTCTTGAGCGAGGGCAGTTCGCGCGGCGCCGACGGCTCCGGCACGGACGGCGTCTGCGCCAGCAGCCCGGCGATCTTCTCCAGGGACGCGGCCGCGGACTGGTAGGAGTTGAGGAACATGCCGAGCCGGTCGATCGGGTCGTACAGCCGCCGCAGGTACAGCACGGCCGCCGCCAGCACACCCAGCGCCAGCGAGCCGGACGCCACCCGGTAGGCGCCCCACAGCACGATCCCGGCGACCGCCGTGTTGGCCACCAGACGGGAGCCGACCACGTACCGGGCCATCTCCAGCAGGGCGTCGCCGTTGGTGCGCTCGTGCCGCTGGTTCAGCACGGCGAACTCGGCGTCGTTCGCCGCCTCCCGGCGGAAGGCGCGCACCGGGCGGATGCCGTTCATCGTCTCCACGAACTTCACGATCACCGACGCGATCGCCGTGGACCGCGCCCGGTACACCCGCCCCGCGCGCCGCTGGTACATCCGCACCAGCAGGTACAGCGGCACGAAGGAGGCCACCGCGACCGCGCCGAGGCCGAGATCCAGCCACAGCAGCATCGCCGAGATGTAGACGAAGGACAGCACGACGGTCACCAGTTCCTGCAACCCCTCGTCGAGGAGCTCGCGCAGCGATTCGACGTCCGTCGTGGAGCGGGAGATCAGGCGACCGCTCGTGTAACGCTCGTGGAAGTCGACGCTGAGGGCCTGCGCGTGCCGGAAGATCCGGCCCCGCAGATCCAGCAGCACGTCCTGGTTGACCCGCGCGGAGGCCTCGATGAACGCGAACTGCAGCCCGCCGGAGAGCAGCGCGCACAGCAGATAGCCCGCGCCCACCGCGATCAGCGGCCCGTGGTCGTGGTCCCGGAACGCCGGAACGGCCCTGTCGATGGTGTACGCCACCAGCAGCGGGCCCGCTTGCACGGCCGCCTGCTGGAGCAGCAGCAGGAGCGTGGTGACGGCGACCCGGGACTTCATGGGCGCGAGCAGCGAGCGCAGCAGCGCGCCCGTGGCCCCGGGCGGGGTGGGCAGGACGTCGTGGTCGAAGGGGTCGCCGTCGCCGGTGTCCCGCGCCCGTGGCGGCCGGTCGTCGTCCTCCGTGGCCGGGGCGGCGGTCGTCGTGGTGGTCATCGGTGGTCCTCCCGTTCCCCGGCCGCCGCGCCCGACATCAGGTGCGCGTACTCGGCGTTCGTGCGCAGCAGTTCCTGGTGGGTGCCGACGGCGGTGATCCGGCCGCCCGACAGCAGGGCGACCCGGTCGGCGAGCAGCACCGTGGACGGCCGGTGGGCCACGATCAGCGCGGTGGTGTCGGCCAGCACCTGCCGCAGCGCGGCCTCCACGGCGGCCTCCGTGTGCACGTCCAGCGCGGACAGCGGGTCGTCCAGCACCAGGAACTCCGGCCGGCCGACCACCGCGCGGGCCAGGGCCAGGCGCTGGCGCTGCCCGCCGGACAGGCTCAGCCCCTGCTCGCCGACCTGAGTGCCGGTGCCCTGCGGCAGCGCGTGCGCGAACTCGGCCTGGGCCACCGCGAGCGCCCGGTCCAGGTCCGCCTCGCCGGCGCCGTCCGCCGCGCCCATCAGCACGTTCTCGCCGACGGACGCCGAGAACAGCGTGGGTTCCTCGAAGGCCACGGCGACCCGGGCGCGCAGCTCCTCACGGGGCATGGCGGCGATGTCCACGCCGTTCAGGCTGATGCGCCCCGAGGTGACCTCGTGCAGCCGGGGGACCAGCGCGGTCAGGGTCGTCTTGCCGCTGCCGGTGGCCCCGACCAGGGCCATGGACTCACCGGGGCGGATGTGCAGGTCGACGCGGTCGAGCAGGGGCGGGGAGTCGGGGGGCGCGTCGGGGTAGCGGAACCGGACGTCGTGGAAGCGCAGCCCGGGTTCGGACCCGGCGCCGTCGTCACCCACGGACGCCCCCGTGCTCTCCGGGTCCTCGTCCATCACCTCGAAGTACCGCTCGGTCGCCGTGGCCGCCTCCTGGCTCATGGCCAGCAGGAAGCCGATGGAGTCCACCGGCCAGCGCAGGGCGAGCGCCGTGCTCAGAAAGGCGACCAGCGTGCCCGCGGACAGCTCGCCGTCGGCCACCTGCAGTGCGCCGACCACCAGCGCGGCGCCGATCGCCATCTCCGGGAGGGTCACGATGACGCCCCAGATGGCGGCCAGCAGCCGCGCCTTGCGCAGTTCCGTACCGCGCAGCCTGCCCGACAGCTCGTGGAACGCCCGCGCCTGGCTGCGGTGCCGGCCGAAGCCCTTGATGATGCGGATGCCGAGCACGCTCTCCTCGACGACCGTGGTCAGGTCGCCGACCTGGTCCTGGGCGCGCCGCGCCACCTCGGCGTAGCGCCGTTCGAAGACCACGCAGGTCCACAGCACCGGAACGGCGGGTCCGAGGACGACCAGGCCGAGCACCCAGTCCTGCATCAGCATGATCACCACACCGACGAGGATCGTCACCCCGTTGACCAGCAGGAAGGTCAGCGGGAACGCAAGGAACATGCGCAGCAGCATCAGATCGGTCGTGGCCCGGGAGAGGAGCTGGCCGGACGCCCACCGGTCGTGGAAGGAGACGGGCAGCCGTTGCAGCCGGCGGTACAGGGCCGCCCGCAGTTCCGCCTCGACGTGCGACAGCGGCCGGGCCACCAGCCAGCGTCTTATGCCGAACAGGACCGCCTCGGCGATGCCGAGCAGCAGCAGGCACAGCGCGCCGAGCCACACCCCGCCCGGATCGCGGTCGGCCACGGGGCCGTCGACCATCCATTTCAGGACGAGCGGGATCACCAGTCCGGTACAGGAGGCGACGACCGCGACGAACGCGGCCGTGAACAGCCGGGCCCGCACGGGGCGGACATACGGCCACAGCCTGAGCAGAGCACGGACGGCGGAGCGGTCCTCGGTGGTTGCACGTGTCGTGGGCATCATCGCGAGCCTACGGACCGGCACTGACAACGCCCACCGAGTTTTGGCCCGACCCCCCTCAGCCGCTGGTCCTACGACCAGCGCGTTCGAACGGCCGGACGACGCGGCCGCACCCGCCGGTCGGCTAAGGCACCCCGAGTTCGAACAGGGCGTAGCCGGCGTACGAGCCGGAGGCCAGGGCCGCGACGCCCAACAGGGTGAACAGCAGGCGCGGGTGGAGGCGGCGCAGCGCGACGGCCAGGGGGATGAACAGGGGGAAGCAGGGGAGCAGGTAGCGGGAGACGTTGGCGAAGATCTGCTGGCTGCCGAGGACCAGGGCGAGTGTGAGGACGGTGTGGACGACGAGTACCGCCGGGGGACGGAGCCGGAGCAGCAGCGGGACGAGGGCGAACGCCAGCAGGACGACACCGACCGCGATGACGTCCGCGAAGGGCCACGCCGACAGGTACGTGAAGTGACCCACAGGGACGGAGGTGAGCACGTCGAGGGTCTGCGCGCCGTAGTCGAACCGGTGGGCCCAGGCGCCCGACTGCAGCGTGAAGTAGCCGCCGTAGTCACCCATCCGGTGCCCCACCCAGACCAGATAGCAGAGCAGGCCCAGCGGGGCCAGGACCATGGCCAGGAGCGGACGCAGCACGCCGTCGCGGCGGTCGCGCAGGGCGAGGAGGGCGGCCACCCCCAGCGCGGCGATCAGGGCCACGGCCGTGGGGCGGTTGAGGCCCGCCGCGAAGGCGAGGACTCCGGCGGTGAGCCAGCGGCGGGTCATGACCGCGTAGCAGGTCCAGGCGGCGAGAGCGACGTACAGCGAGTCGGAGTAGACCGCCCACTCCACGCCGGAGCCCGGCCAGACCGCCCACAGGCCGGCCGCTGCGAGGCCGGCACGCCGGCCGCCGAACAGGTCGGCCACGGCGTAGATCCCGAGAGCGGCGAGGAACGAGGCGACGATCGAGACCAGCAGGCCGGCACCGTACGAGCCCAGACCCGTCACCCCGGAGGCCAGCCGCATAAGCGCCGGGTAGAGCGGGAAGAACGCCGCCGAGTTGCCCTCCAGCGTGATCAGGCCGGTGGCGCCGGGGATGTGCACGAGCCTGGGGTCGTAGCCGTGCACCGCTATCTGCTGGTACCACCAGCCGTCCCAGGTGGCCAGGACGTCCCACGCGTGTGCTCCGCCGCCGAACCGGGGGTGCTTCCTGCGGAAGTCGCCGGCCGAGTCGAGCAGGTACATGAACGAGCAGAAGCCGACGAGTTTCAGGGTGCCGTAGCAGACGAGAACCGGTCCGTGGCGGTGGGCGGCGGCGCGCAGGCGCCGCCGGAGCACGGGGACGCGGTTCCGCGCCGGCGCCGGAACGAGGTGCAGGGTCGTGCTCATACGGCGCCGGCCCGGGTGCGGCGACGGCGGCCCGGTTCGCGCCGCAGCCGGGCGATCCCGCGCAGGTCGGCCAGCGCGGTGGCCAGGATGTCGACCCGGCTGTCGAGGTCGTCGACCCAGTCCACCGGCACCTCGTGGATACGCAGCCCGGCCCGCTCGGCGAGCACCAGCAGCTCGGTGTCGAAGAACCACCCCCCGTCCCGCACCAGGGGCAGCAGCCGCTGGGCGACATCGCGCCGCACGGCCTTGAACCCACACTGCGCGTCGGAGAAGCCCACCGCCAGCGTATGGCGCAGCAGCATGTTGTAGCAGCGTGAGACGACCTCCCGCTTGGGGCCGCGAACCACCCGTGAACCGGGCGCCAGCCGGGTGCCGATGGCCAGGTCGGAGTGGCCCGAGATGAGCGGCGCCACGAGCGGCAGCAGCGCCGCGAGCCCGGTGGACAGGTCCACGTCGGTGTACGCCAGCACCGGCGCCCGGGAGCCCGACCAGACCGCGCGCAGCGCCCGCCCGCGTCCCTTCTCGGGCAGCCGTATCCAATCCACCTCCGCCAGCCCGTCGGCGAGGCGGGCGGCGATGTGCGGGGTGCGGTCCGTGCTGGCGTTGTCGGCGACGGTGATGCGGAACGGGTAGGGGAAGGTGTCCCGCAGGTGCGCGTGCAGCCGCCGTACGTTCGGCTCCAGATCCGTCTGCTCGTTGAACACCGGCACGGCCACGTCCAGCACGGGCTCCACGTGCCGGGCGGGCAGTGGCGCGCGCCGGTACAGCGGGGTGCCGGCCGGTGCCGTCCGGTCCGGGTGGGGATTCATCACTATATCCCTTGTGTTCTCTGGTTCGAGGCGTGCCGAAGGCACCCGATGGCGGAAGGGGGGGCGGCGGGCTAGCCGGCCGCCGGGGAGGTGTACGACGGGCTCGCCGACCCGGTGACCGGCTCTGTGGTGGCCGTGCCGGGGAAGGTGGCCGTCGCCGTGCCGGTGGGCGGCCCGCCCGGAGTGGAACTTCCGGACGCCGACGGCGGCAGGGAGGTCTCCGTCGTGCCGCGCGGGCTCGGGGTTCGCGTCGCCGGTGGCGAACTGGGCGGCGCGCTCGGCGAGTCGTCCGGTCCCGGGGAGGAGCTCGGCGTCGGCGCCGGGCTGATCACGGGTCGGGGGCGGGGAGCGCTCGGCCGTTCCGGGCCCGGCGCGTGCGGCCACAGGAACAGCCCGAGGCCGATCCCCGCGACGGCCAGCACGGAGCCGGCCGCCCTGCGCGCCGTGCGGACCCGTCGCCGGGTCCGCACGCCCGCGCGCAGCCGTTCCCGGTGCCCGGCCTCGAAGGCGCGGTGCTCCTGGGTGCTGTGCATCAGCTGCGCCAGCTGCCGCTCAAAGTGATCCATGGCTTCTTCCCTCACCCCACCGGCTCGATGACGTCGGCCAGGAGCCGGCGCAGCCGGGCCACCCCGCGCGCGGCGTGCGACCGGGCCGTGCCCACCGGGCAGCCCAGAGTCGTCGCGACCTGGTGGTCGGGCAGGTCCTGGTAGTAGCGCAGGACGACCGCGGCCCGCTGCCGGGGGGGCAGCTGGGCGAGCGCCGACTCCAGCCGGGACCGCTCCGCGACGGCCGCCGACAGGTCACCGGCCGCCGCCGTCTCGGGCAGCTCCTCCACGGGCCGCTCGCCCCACCAGCGCCGGCGGGCCGAGCGGGCCGCGGCCCGGGCCAGCACCTTGCGCACATACGCCTCCGGCGCCCCGTCGGCGACCTTCGGCCAGACGAACCACAGCTTGACCAAGGACTCCTGCAACAGATCCTCGGCCCGATGCCGATCCCCTCCGGTGAGCAGACGGGCCAGATGGAACAACACCGACCAGCGGGCCGCCACGAACGCGTCGTACTCACCGGCCCGAGCCTGCTCCATCCCACGGTCCCGTCCTCGCCGGCTGTCCACACAAGGGGAAAGGCCCTGGCCCCCCTCGCGCGCTGCACCCGGCGCACGTGATCCGCGTCACGCGCGAACGTCACACCGCGTCAGCCGGCCCTCAGGAGCAGCACGGTCCGCGCCGGTACGGTGATCCGCGCACCCGCCGGGTGGACCGTGCCCGGCGCCTCGGACTGCTCCTCGCGCGAGGTGTCGACCACCACCTCGTAGCGCTCGGCCCACGGCGGCCCCGGCAGCACGAAGGCCGTCGGGCGGTCGCCGGCGTGCAGCACCGCGAGAAAGCTGTCGTCCAGGACCGGCGCGCCCCGCTCGTCCCGGCCCGGGATGTCCTGACCGGACAGATACATGCCAAGCGTGGCGGCAGGGGCGTACCAGTCGCCCTCGGTCATCTCCTCGCCCCGCGGGGTGAACCAGGCCAGATCGCGCAGCCCGGCCGCCGAGTGGGCGCGCCCGGAGAAGAAGGCCCGGCGGCGCAGCACCGGATGGTGGTGGCGCAGGGCGATCAGCCGGGAGGTCAGCTCGGACAGGGAGCGCCAGGACGGGTCGTCCAGGAGGGACCAGTCCAGCCAGCTGACCTCGTTGTCCTGGCAGTAGGCGTTGTTGTTGCCGCGCTGTGTGCGGCCCAGTTCGTCACCGGCGACCAGCATCGGCACACCGGTGGACAGCAGCAGGGTCGTCATCAGGTTCCGTGACTGCCTGCGCCGCAGCGCCCGTACCCGCTCGTCGTTCGTCTCCCCCTCGGTCCCGCAGTTCCAGGAGCGGTTGTCGTCGGTGCCGTCCCGGTTGCTCTCGCCGTTGGCCGCGTTGTGCTTGCCGCCGTACGAGACCAGGTCGCGCAGGGTGAAACCGTCGTGCGCGGTGACGAAGTTGACGGAGGCGTAGGGCCGCCGGCCGCCCCAGGCGTACAGGTCGCTTGAGCCGGACAGGCGGTAGCCCATCTCCCTCACGTCGGGCAGCGCATGGCGCCAGAAGTCCCGCACGGTGTCCCGGTAGCGGTCGTTCCACTCGGTCCACAGCGGCGGGAAGGCGCCCACCTGGTAGCCGCCCGAGCCGATGTCCCAGGGTTCGGCGATCAGCTTCACCCGGCGCAGCACCGGGTCCTGGGCGATAACCGCCAGAAAGGGGGACAGCATGTCGACGTCGTGCATCGAGCGGGCGAGCGCCGCCGCGAGGTCGAAGCGGAAGCCGTCCACGCCCATCTCGGTCACCCAGTAGCGCAGCGAGTCCGTGATCAGGCGCAGCACCTGGGGCTGGACCACGTGCAGGGTGTTGCCGCAGCCGGTGTAGTCGGCGTACCGGCGGGCGTCGTGCTGGAGCCGGTAGTAGCCCCGGTTGTCGATGCCCTTCAGAGAGAGCGTGGGCCCCAGTTCACCCGCCTCCGCGGTGTGGTTGTAGACCACGTCGAGGATGACCTCGACGCCGGCCGCGTGCAGCGCGCGGACCATCCGCTTGAACTCGCCGACCTGACCGCCCGTCGTCCCCGAGGCCGCGTAGGCGGCGTGCGGGGCGAAGTAGCCGATGGAGTTGTAGCCCCAGTAGTTCCTCAGGCCCCGGCGCAGCAGGTGGTCCTCGTGCGCGAACTGGTGCACGGGGAGCAGTTCCACGGCCGTGACGCCCAGCCCGGTGAGGTGCTCGATCGCCGCTGGGTGGGCGAGCCCGGCGTAGGTGCCGCGCAGCTCCTCGGGGATGCCGGGGTGCAGCCTGGTGAAGCCGCGCACGTGCAGCTCGTAGATGACCGAGTCCGCCCACGGCGTCTTGGGGCGGCGGTCGTCGGACCAGTCGTCGTCGTCATGGACGACAACGCCCTTGGGGACGTGCGGCGCGGAGTCCCGGTCGTCCCGGACGGTGTCGGCGACATGCTGCTCCGGCCAGTCCCGGACGTGCCCGTAGACCTCCGGCGGCAGGCGGAACTCCCCGTCCACCGCGCGCGCGTACGGGTCGAGCAGCAGCTTGGCCGGGTTCCAGCGCGCGCCGGTCCACGGATCCCAGCGGCCGTGCACGCGGTAGCCGTAGCGCTGCCCGGGCATCACGCCGGGCACGAAGCCGTGCCAGATCTCGTGCGTCAGTTCGGTCAGCGGAACCTGGGTCTCCCGGCCCCGCTCGTCGAACAGGCACAGCCGGACCGCCTCCGCCCCGGCCGCCCACAACGCGAAGTTGGTGCCCGCGACCCCGTCCGGGCCGACCCGGAACCGGGCCCCCAGCGGGGTCGGCGCACCCGGCCACACGGGCGGCGCGGGCGGCACGCCGCGACGGGCGCCGCTCACCGCGGCCGCCGCCGGCCCGCCCCCGGCGGCCGGCTCCTCGGCCCGTGCCCGCTGCTCGGCTGCGCTCGTCACCAGTCGGCCCCTCTTTCGTGGCTCGCCCGCGGGGCGCACCGCGCCGCGCCGAACTGCCGGGCGCGCGCAGGCGCACGCCCGGCCGCCCGGTACGGCCGCGCCCCGACGGCTCCGACGCGGGCTGGGGGAGCCTCCCCCGCGGGGGGAAGGCTGCCCTTCGTGTCGTCCTCCCCACTGTTCTGCCCAGCACGGGCGTCGCACTCACGTTTCCCCGGAGCGTGCACGCTCGTTGAGTCCCACGTGAGGCACGCACAAGGACGCGCACGGCGCGCGGGGGCCGCGCTGGCCGCCGTACTGACATGGGTGGGACTACTGGCCGGCTGCACCGCGGGCGGCTCCGGTGGTCTGGACATCGACCGGATGCTCGGCGGACCGCCGGCCCCGAAGGACGCCATCCGGGTCACCCCGGGGGACGGCAGCACGGCCGTCCGGCCCGGTGAGCGGCTACGGGTCCGGGTTTCCGACGGGCGCCTGGAGAAGGTGAGCGTCGTGATGTCCCAGGACGCACAGGACGCCCCGGTTCCCGGGCACATCACCGCCGACGGGCTGGGCTGGGAACCGGACGGCGGACGGCTGGCGCTGGCCGCCAAGTACACCGTCGACGCGGTCGCCCTCGACTCCGAAGGCCGCCGCTCGGCCCGGCACACCACGTTCACGACGTATGTGCCCGATGAGCGGTTCATCGGCTACGTCACCCCCGAGAACCGGGCCACCGTCGGCATCGGGATGATCGTCTCCCTCTCCTTCAACCGGGAGATCACCGACCGCGCGGCCGTGGAGCGCGCCGTGCGCGTGACCGCGAACCCGCCGGTGGAGATCCGCCCGCACTGGTTCGGCAAGGACCGGCTCGACTTCCGTCCCGAGCGCTACTGGAAGCCCGGCACCGAGGTCACCGTCGACCTCGGCCTCAGGGACGTGGTGGGTGCGCCCGGCGTCTACGGCCTGCAGGACAAGACGTTCACCTTCACCGTCGGGCGCGGCCAGGTCTCCCTGGTGGACGCGGCCCGGCACATGATGGAGGTGCGGCGCGACGGGCAGCTGCTGGCCACCGTGCCGATCACCGCGGGCGCCCCGAAGACCACCACCTACAACGGGAAGATGGTGGTGATGGAGATGCTCGAGGTCACCCGCATGAACAGCCGGACGGTCGGCTTCGGCGGCGAGTACGACATCCCCGACGTCCCGCACGCCATGCGGCTCACCGACTCCGGCACCTTCCTGCACGGCAACTACTGGTCACCGGACGCCCCGGGGAACGTGAACGTCAGTCACGGCTGCGTCGGGCTCAGGGACGTCAAGGGCGGCGGTTCGGACACGCCCGCGGGCTGGTTCTTCGACCGCAGCCTCATCGGTGACGTCGTCGAGGTCGTCAACAGCAAGGACAAAACCGTCGCTCCCGACAACGGGCTCGGAGGGTGGAACATGGCATGGAAGGAGTGGAAAGCGGGCAGCTCCCGCAAGTGAGTGGAACGGACGGGGGGTTCGGGTCGCGGCGGTCGGTTGAATTTGCGACGGAACGGTGACCTTCGGCCGACTCCCCGCTCGAAATCCTGCGGTTACCATGCGCACACCAAATGTGGTGGGGAGCGGGCCTGACCTGGCCCGGCGAGGGGAGTGCAAGGTGAACGTGCGGCCGATATCGGGGGCATCGGTGGGGGGCCGAAGGTTCGGCCGTAAGGGGTTGGTGCTGATATCCGGCGCTCTGCTCGTGGCCGTCACCGCGTGCGGTGGGGGCGGTGACTCGGAGTCCGGGTCCGGATCCGGGAACGGAAAGGGCCCGGACTCCGGCACGCGGCAGGGCAAGCAGTCCACGGCCGCCGTCAGCATCTCGCCCAAGTCCGGTGCCACCGGCGTCGACACCAGCGGCGCCCTGAAGGTGAGCGTCACCAAGGGCAAGCTGACCGAGGTGACCGTCAAGGACGCCAAGGGTGCGAAGATCGACGGCGCCGTCACGGGCGACGGTGCCGCCTGGAAGCCGTCGACCCACCTGTCCGCCGGCACCAAGTACAGCGTGCACGCGGTCGCGAAGGACTCCGCGGGCCGTGAGGCCGCCGAGGACTCCAGCTTCACCACGCTCACCCCGCGGAACACCTTCGTCGGTTACTTCACCCCCGAGGACGGTTCGACCGTCGGGGTGGGCATGCCGTTCTCCGTCCGCTTCACCCGGGGCATCACCAACCCGGCGGACGTCGAGAAGGCCGTCAGCATCAAGACGGAGCCGGCCGTCGACGTCGAGGGTCACTGGTTCGGCAACGACCGCCTGGACTTCCGCCCGGAGAAGTACTGGAAGGAAGGCACCAAGGTCACCGTCGACCTCAACCTCGACGGCGTCGAGGGCCGCGACGGCGTCTACGGCAAGCAGCGCAAGACCGTGAAGTTCACCATCGGCCGCGACCAGGTCTCCGTCGTGGACGCCAAGAAGCACACGATGAAGGTCACCCAGGACGGCAAGGTCGTCAAGACCATCCCGGTCACCACCGGCAAGCCCGGCTACGACACCTGGAACGGCCAGATGGTCATGAGCGAGAAGCTCGCCGTGACCCGCATGAACGGCGAGACCGTGGGCTACGGCGGCGAGTACGACATCAAGGACGTCCCGCACGCCATCCGCCTGACCAACTCCGGCACCTTCATCCACGGTAACTACTGGGGCGGCGGCGCCTTCGGCAACTACAACGCCAGCCACGGCTGTGTCGGCCTGCGCGACGTGCGCGGCGGCTACGACAAGGGCGTGCCGGCGGCCTGGTTCTTCAACCACTCGATGATCGGCGACGTGGTCGTCGTGAAGCGCTCCCACGACCGGACGGTGGCCCCGGACAACGGGCTCAACGGCTGGAACATGTCGTGGGAGGACTGGAAGAAGTGAGCCCCCGCTCTTCGTCACCGTGAGAGCCCGGGGCCACCGGTCCGCTCCCGGGCGCGGGTGCGCTGTGGCTGGTCGCGCAGTTCCCCGCGCCCCTTCGGGGCGCATGTGACGGACGGCACCGCCATGGGTGCCGTTAGTCCCCGTTAACCTGCTCGGCATGACCGTGAATCTCGAAGTCGCCGAAGGTGTCGGAACCATCCGCCTGGACCGGCCGCCGATGAACGCGCTGGACGTGGCCACGCAGGACCGGCTGAAGGAGCTCGCCGAGGAGGCCACGCGCCGCGAGGACGTGCGCGCCGTGGTGATCTACGGCGGCGAGCGGGTGTTCGCGGCGGGCGCGGACATCAAGGAGATGCAGGCCATGGACCACACCGCGATGGTCCTGCGCGCCCGCGCCCTGCAGGACTCCTTCACCGCCGTCGCCCGCATCCCCAAGCCCGTCGTCGCGGCCATCACCGGCTACGCGCTCGGCGGCGGCTGCGAACTGGCCCTCTGCGCCGACTACCGCATCGCCGCCGACAACGCCAAGCTGGGCCAGCCCGAGATCCTGCTCGGCCTGATCCCGGGCGCCGGCGGCACCCAGCGCCTGCCCCGGCTGGTCGGCCCCTCCAAGGCGAAGGACCTGATCTTCACCGGCCGCCAGGTGAAGGCCGACGAGGCGCTCGCCATCGGCCTGGTGGACCGGGTCGTCCCGGCCGCCGAGGTGTACGAGCAGGCGCACGCGTGGGCGGCGAGGCTCGCGCAGGGGCCGGCGATCGCGCTGCGCGCGGCGAAGGAGTCCGTCGACACCGGCCTGGAGACCGACATCGACACCGGTCTCGCCGTCGAACGCAACTGGTTCGCGGGCCTGTTCGCCACCGAGGACCGCGAGCGCGGCATGCGCAGCTTCGTGGAGGAGGGGCCGGGCAAGGCCAAGTTCCTGTGACCTCGGAAGTATGAACTGCCGCACAGGCTCTTGCAATTGACGCGTTGTCTGATCCGGGTCCCTCGATGGGGCGGTTTATGGGAGCCTTAAATCAACCTTAAGCCTGCCTCGTCGAGGGAGCCTGACGATTGCCCGGAAGTGAGTCGTCTCCGCAGCTCGGACGGGCTGTCGTCGACCCTGTAATGCCTTCGGCATATGCCGGAGGGCTGGAGCGGGACGGGAGCGCGCAGGGGGCGTATTCCTCGGGAACGCCCACGGAGGCGGCTCCGGACGGCCATCATGGGGGCATGGCGGGGCTGGAGGGCATCGGACAGCCGCGGGGACACAGCCGTGCGGCCGCGGCGCGTTGGTCGCCCGCGGTCGAGGACGAACGGGCGCTCAAGGCGCTCGAACTGTTCGGCAACCCGACGGAGGCGGAGGTCCCGCTGCCGTCCCGCCCCGAGTCCGCGGCCACCGCGCGCCGGCTGGCCCAGGTCGTCGTCCTGCGGCACTGGGGGCTCACCCCCAAGATGACCGAGGACGCGGTCCTGCTCGTCTCCGAACTCGTCGGCAACGCCGTACGGCACACCGGGGCCCGGGTCTTCGGCCTGCGGATGCGCCGGCGTCGCGGCTGGATCCGCGTGGAGGTCCGTGATCCCTCCCGCGGACTGCCCTGTCTGATGCCGGTTCAGGAGATGGACGTCAGCGGCCGGGGCCTGTTCCTGGTGGACAAACTGGCCGACCGCTGGGGCGTGGACCTGCTGCCGCGCGGCAAGACCACCTGGTTCGAGATGCGCGTCGCCGAGCGCGAGACCGGCCGCTGAGACCACCGCGACCGCCACCCCCCTCCCGGCCGACGCGACCCGACATCTTCCTCCGATCGGGCCAATCGGGCGTTTTCTTACCCTTCACCCCTTAAATGGTGCGGGTGACCACGACCAACCGTCGCGAGGTGCTGCGTGCGGGCGCCGGGCTCGTCGCCGGGGGCGCGTTCGCCGCCGGTTGCGCGGGCGCTCCGGCCGAACCGAACGCCACCGCCTCCGCCGACCCGTCCGCCCGCGCGTCCGGCCACCCCGCGGCCACCTCCCGTACCGTCCCCGCCCCCCGCTCCTATCCCGGGCAGCCCGCCCAGATCACCCACGGCCCGCGCGGCCGCCCCCGGGTCGCCCTCACCTTCCACGGGCAGGGCGATCCGGAACTCGCCACCTCCCTGCTCGGCGCGGCCGAACGGCACGGTGCCCGGCTGACCGTGCTGGCCGTCGGCACCTGGCTGGACGAGCACCCGGACCTCGCCCGCCGCATCCTCGACGGCGGCCATGACCTCGGCAACCACACCCAGCGGCACGTCGCCGTCAACGCCATGTCACCGGCCGCCGCCCGCAAGGAGATCACCGACTGCGCGGACCGGCTCCAGCGGCTCACCGGATCCATCGGCACCTGGTTCCGGCCCTCCCGTTCCCCGACCGCCTCCCCGGAGGTCGCCGCACTGGCCCGCGCCGCGGGCTACCCGCACGTGCTGTCGTACGACGTCGACTCGCTCGACTACACCCGGCCCGGCGCCGACGCCATCACCCGAAAGGTCGCGGCCGAGGTGCGCCCCGGCTCGGTGGTGAGCCTGCACTTCGGCTACCCCGGCACGGTCACCGCCCTCCCCGCCGTACTCCACGAACTCGACCGCCGCGGACTGCGCGCGGTCACCACCACGGAGCTGCTCAGCTGATGCGAACCACGAAAGCCGCCCGCCTCCTGGCCGCCGGAGCCGCCCTCACCGCCCTGACCCTGCTGTCCGCGTGCGGCGGCTCCCAGCACCGCGAGAACGAGGCCATCGGCAGCAAGGCGCCGGTCGCACCGCAGGTGAGGAAGCCACAGGTGGACGTGCTGCCGGGGATGCCGCCGGTGGAGGACCCCACCGACATCTACGCCGCCGACCGCCCGGGCAAGCTCTCCCCGGTGGTCGAGGGCTTCCCCTCCCGGATCTACGTCCCCAACACCAACTCCGACACCGTCACGGTCATCGACCCCAAGACGTACAAGATCATCGAGACCATCCCGGTGGGCCGCCAGCCGCAGCACGTCGTGCCCTCCTGGGACCTGAGGACGCTGTGGGTCAACAACGACCTCGGCAACTCCCTCACCCCCATCGATCCGGGGACCGGCAAGGCCGGCAAGCCGGTCGACGTGCACGACCCGTACAACCTCTACTTCACGCCCGACGGCAAGTACGCCGTCGTCATGGCCTCCAAGGACCGCCGGCTGGTCTTCCGCGACGCGCACACCATGAAGCAGGTCAAGGCCGTCCCGGTCGACTGCGCCGGCGTCAACCACGCCGACTTCTCCATCGACGGCCGCTACTTCATCGTCTCCTGCGAGTTCAGCGGCGAACTGCTCAAGGTCGACACCGCGAAGATGGAGGTCCTCGGCCGGCAGAAGCTGGACGTGCGCGGCGCCATGCCGCAGGACGTGAAGATCTCGCCCGACGGCAAGCGGTTCTACATCGCCGACATGATGGCCAACGGCCTGTGGATCCTGGACGGCGACACCTTCGGCAAACCGACGTTCCTCGCCACCGGCAAGGGGGCGCACGGCCTGTACGTCAGCCGCGACTCCCGCGAGATGTACGTCTCCAACCGCGGCGAGGGCTCCATCTCCGTCTTCGACTTCGCCCAGAACCGGCTCACCAGGAAGTGGCACCTGCCCGGCGGTGGCAGCCCCGACATGGGCGGCGTCTCGGCCGACGGCAAGGTGCTGTGGCTCTCCGGCCGCTACAACGCCGAGGTGTACGCCATCGACACCCGCACCGGAACCGAACTGGCCCGCATCAAGGTCGGCAGCGGCCCGCACGGACTCGCCGTCTACCCCCAGCCGGGCCGCTACTCCCTCGGCCACACCGGCGTCTTCCGCTGAGCCGCAGGGGCTCAGGAAGCCAGCAGCAGCGCCTCCGCGCCCACCACGCGATAGCCGGCCGCCTGGAACGCCCGCAAGCTGCGGGCGTTCCCCGGCGCCGTCTGCGCCCACAGCGGCTCCGCCGTCAGATGCCGGGCCGTCGTCACCAGGGCCCGGCCCAGCCCCCGGTGCCGCGCCCCCTCGTCCACCTCGACGCTCACCTCCAGCCGCCCGCCGACCCCGCGCCCCATGACCAGCACCCCGCCGTCCGCCGTCCACGCCCGCACCTCGTCGCGCCGGCGGCGGGCGTAGGCGATGCGAGGGTGGCCGGCGTCCTCGATCTCGGTCAGCGCGAGCGGCGGCGCGCCGGGCAGGGGTGATCCGACCAGCAGCGCGTCGACGGTCTCGGCCCGGCGCCCGGTCCGGGCCAGGAGGGAGGCCAGGAAGACGGGGTTCAGCGCGGCGGACAGCGGATCGCAGTCCACGGCGTCCAGCGTCTCGCGCACCCACCGCGGGTCCTCGTCCGTGAAGACGACGGAGTGCGCGGTGAAGGCCAGCACCCCCGCGTCCCGCGCCCGGTGCTGCGGTACGACCGTCGTACGGCCGTCGGCCGGCGGGAACACCCCGCGCGCCACCGCGTCCAGTATGTTCCGCAGGGTCTCCAACCCACCGCTCCTTGAGTCTCCACCGACTGGAAGGCCCAGACTCGCAGACGTGATCGACGACGGCACCGGACTTCTCACCATCGGCGAGCCGGCGCGGACCACCGGCCTCTCGGTTCGCACCATCCGCTACTGGTCCGACGAGGGCGTCCTGCCCCCGGTGGCCCGGTCAGCGGGCGGCTACCGGCTCTACGACGCCGCCTCGGCCGCCCGCCTCGAGCTGATCCGCACCCTGCGCGAGCTGGGGCTCGGCCTCGGGGACGTGCACCGGGTGCTGTCCGGGGAGCGGACCGTGGCCGAGGTCGCGGCCACCCACGCGGCGGCCCTGGACGCGCAGATCCGGTCGCTGAAGGTGACCCGCGCGGTGCTGTCGTCCGTGGCGAGGCGCGGTTCTGGTGCGGAGGAGACGACCCTGATGAACAGACTGGCCCGGCTCTCGGCGGGCGAGCGGAGGCGGATCATGGCGGAGTTCGTGGAGGAGACGTTCCACGGGCTCGACACCGCGGACCCGGAGATCCGTGAGCGGATGCGGGACACCGCGCTGAACCTGCCGGACGACCCGACGCCGGAGCAGGTGGACGCCTGGGTGGAGCTGGCCGAGATGGTCCAGGACCCCCGGTTCCGGGCGCAGATGCGCGGCGCCGCCGAGTTCAACGCCGCGGACCGGGGACAGGACGCACCGCGCGGGGCGTCCATGTGGTTCTTCAAGCGGCTCGTCCAGTTGGTGGGGCAGGCGCGCGAGCGCGGTGTCGCCCCCGAGGCGCCGGAGGCCGGGCAGGTGCTGCGGGATCTGCTCGGCAACGCCGACCGGGCGGCCGTCCTCGAACGCATGAAGGCCTCCCACAATCCCAGGCTCGCCCGCTACCGGGAACTGCTCGGCGTGCTGAAGGGAGCGCCCGTCTCCGCCCACGAGGAGGACTTCGCCTGGGTGGTCGCCGCACTGGAGGCGCACACGGACCGTTAATCTGACCAGCGTCAGTACGCCAGCACGGCATGAGTAACGCGAACATAAGGGGCGGATCGGTGGCGGACATCGAGGAAGCACGCAAGCAGTTCCAGCGGATCGACGCGGACGGTGACGGTTTCATCACCGCGGCGGAGTTCAAGTCCGCCCTCGCCCAGGGGGGTGACTGGAACGTCACCGACACGGTGGCGGAGGCCGTCATCCGGACCCGTGACATCAACGGCGACAAGGTCCTGTCGTTCGACGAGTTCTGGGCCTACCTGAGCAAGTGACGTGCCCGAAGGGGGTGCCGTCCCGCAGCGGGACGGCACCCCCTTCGTCATGAGCGCCACCGGCCCCCGGGCGCCCGCGTCCCCCATTCGCCCTACCGGCCGGAATAGCCCGGCGCCGCCCGGGGTTGTCGCCCAGGTCAGAAGCATGCACATGCATGGACTGGGAAGGTCTGTCATGAAGATCGGCATCATCGGCGCGGGCAACATCGGCGGCAATCTGACCCGGCGGCTCACCGCACTCGGGCACGACGTGTCCGTGGCCAACTCCCGGGGCCCCGAGACCCTGAAGGCACTGGCCGAGGAGACCGGCGCGATGGCGGTACGGGCGGCGGAGGCCGCCGAGGGCGCCCAGGTCGTCGTGGTCACCGTCCCCCTGAAGGCGGTCCCCGGCCTCTCCTCCGGCCTGCTGTCCGGCGCCGCCGAGGGCGTGGCCGTGATCGACACCGGCAACTACTACCCGCAGCAGCGGGACGGCCGGATCGCCGGGATCGAGGACGAGGGCCTGACCGAGAGCCGCTGGACCGAGCGGCACCTCGGGCACCCCGTGATCAAGGCGTTCAACGGCACCTACGCCCAGGACATCCTGGACCGCCCCCGCCCGGCCGGTGACCCGGAGCGGATGGCGCTGCCGGTCGCCGGTGACGACGAGGCCGCCAAGCGGGTCGTCCGCGACCTCATCGACGAGCTGGGCTTCGACACGGTCGACGCGGGCGGCATCGACGACTCCTGGCGCCAGCAGCCGGACACCCCGGTCTACGGCCTGCGGGCGGGCGCCGAGGCGGTCCGCAAGGCCCTCGCGGAGGCCTCCCCGGAGCGGCCGGCGGCCTTCCGCGGCTGACCCGCCGGCGGCATCGTCAGGGCGTGGCCCACTTCCGCAGGGCGGCCTTGTCCGCGAAGGCGGCCACGTCCTTGTCGTGGGGCTCGCTGCTGTACTGGTGGAAGCGCCACTTGGCCTTGATGCGGGGGTGGCCCGCGCTCACGTAGTCGGCGATCCACAGGCCGTCACCGGCGTACGAGGTGTGGTCCTTGTTCAGCCAGTAGTCCCGGTTGGTGTACAGCAGCACCCTGTGGTGCGGGCGCAGTTGCTTCACCGTCCGGATGAACAGGTCCTTCTCCGCGTTGCTCGCGTGATTCCCCTCGCTGGTGGTCTCCCAGTCGACGGCGAGCAGTTCGCCCGCCTTCTCCGGGGCGTGCCGGACGAAGTACTCGGCCTGGGCGGTGATGTGCCCCGGCCACAGGAAGTGGTAGTAACCGACGACCAGACCCGCGTCGCGGCCGTGCTTGGTCTGCGCGGAGAGCCGGGGGTTGACGTACGAACGACCCTCCGTCGCCTTGATGAAGACGAAGGAGAGGCCGTCCGTACCGTAGGTCGAGGACTGGTACGCGCTCACGTCGATGCCGTGCAGCATGGGGGGACCCCCCTGGGGTGCCGTGGGGTTACAGGAGTCGACTCATATATGCCCCGTCCGGCACGAGAGATCCACGGGTCCGCCGTGCCGCATCAGCCCCGGGTCGTCACCGAGCCCAGTACCGAGGCCGGCTTGGCGGCCCAGTCCGAGGTGATGACGCTGGCGTGATTCCTGGCCAGCAGGGCGAGCCGGGCGGCGACTTCGGCGTCCGCGGGGTCGGTCGAGGAGATCGCGGGGGACACCCCGTCGGCGCCCGTGGCGATCAGGATGTAGTGGTTCGCGGAGTAGAACGAGGTGTCGTAGCCCTTGTTCACGTACGTCGCCGCGTCCCCGTCGAAGAACACGAACCACGGCCGGATCGAGGCGTCGTACCGGCCGGTGCGCGGGTCTCCGTTCTCGGCGCCCAGCACCGCCGGGAACGCCTGGGCCTCGGAGATCTGCCCGGCCGCGGACAGGTCCCGCAAGTGGTCGCCGTACTCCTTGTCCGTCCAGTAGTGGTCGAACGGGTTGGACTGCTCCACCGTGCCCGGGATCAGCTCGAACAGGAACTTGCCCTGCATGGCGTCCCGGGAGGGCCAGGCGTCCGCCCTGGCGGCCGCGTCCAGGGTGGAGTGGGTGCCGCCCAGCAGGTCGGCCGGCCGGAACACGCTGCCGCCGAGCTTGCGCGACACCAGCGTGTCGAACTCGTCCGCACCCATCCCGGCCCGGTCGTTGAAGCCCACCTTCATCTCCACCTTGAAGACGATCGGCGGGTGGTCGGGGTGGAGCCGGTTCCAGGCCGCGATGTTGTCCAGGCAACTGCCGAGATCCTGGTTGCGGCTCTTGCCGTACAGCTCGTCCGGGCTCTTCGCGGCCTCGCAGTTGTTGTCGTTGCCGAACGGGTTGCTGTGGCTGACCCGCCACCGGTGACTCAGGCTGTCCACGTACACGTCCAGCTCGAGCAGCGAGGCCCCCGAGTCCAGCGCCTGCGCGAAGTACGGGTACTTGTCCTTCTCGTACGCGTTGTGCGTCCCGATCGCCGTGACCCCGGAGAATTTCGGCGCCGCCGCCCCCGCGTTGCCCGCCCCCACCGCCAGCACAGCGGCGGCCCCGATGGACGCCGCCACCCGTCTCACTCCGCGCATCCGTCAACTCCCGTGTAGTGCGGTCAAGTTGGCGGAAGCGTAGAAGTGAGCGGTTACCGCTGGGTAGCCCCCGGAGGAACATCATCCCCGCGAGGGGCGGTCGTGCGGGCGCTCGACTTGGAGCCCGGTCGTGTGGCAGCATCGCGGCGTCCGGTGCTCGGCACCCGGAATAGCAGCCGGCCCGCCCAGCGGGCCCGAGATCTCCCTGCCGGCAGGTAAGGGGGTCCCCTTTCGAAGGAGACGCCTGTGCCTGCCGTCGTCCATTTCCCCAAGTCCGCGCAGTGGCCGCACTATCTGGGCGCAGTCGTGGACATCGCCCTCACCGCGCGCGGCGTCCATGTCGTGCCGGGCTGTCAGGGCGACGTGCCCAGCCTTCCCCACCCGCTCGGCAGCGGGCGCACGATCCACATCGTCACGGCCTTCAACCCCGGCGGCCGCGAGGCCGGCGTGCGGGCCAATCTGCGGGCGCAGGAGGAGTTGCTGCGGATCGTCGCCCGGCGCGGTCTGCGGTGGTGGCCGGCCGTCGGGCGTGACCCGGCCGGTGCCCATGCCGAGATCAGCGTGGCCCTGACCGGCCTGAGCGACACTCAGGTCCGCTCGCTGGGACGGCGGTTCGGCCAGGACGCCGTGTTCGCGTGGTCGTCGGCCTCCTGGCGGCTGCTGGCCTGCGAGGACGCGGTCCCCGACGTGGTCGTAGGCGGGTGGCACGCCTCGGATCGGGTCCGGCGGTGAGCGGCTCCCCACCGGTGCACCGGCGCGTACCGCGTGGCCGCGCGTGATCTCGGCCGTCTGCCGCGAGGCTCCGGGCGGGCCGACGCCGACGGGTTCCGGGTCAGTTCACCAGGCCCAGGCGGGCGGCGGTGACTCCGGCCTCGAAGCGGCTGGAGGTGCCGAGTTTCTCCATGATCTGGTTCATCAGGCGGCGCAGGGTGCGGTCCGAGCAGGCCAGCCGGCGGGCGATGGTCTCGTCCTTGGCGCCGGTGGCCAGCAGGGCCAGCACCTCGCGTTCCTGCGCGGACAGTTCGCAGCCGGTGCGCCCGCGCCCGGGCTGGCGTTCGGTGTGCGGCCGGGCGAGGTCCCAGGCGTGGGTGAAGACCTTGCAGAAGCACTGCGCGACGGGCGTGCTGTGCAGGATGACGTCGCCGCCCTCTCCCTGCGGCCCGGGCCCCGCCCCGATGATGACGATCGCCCGGTCCAGGATGTTCATGTGGAGCGGCACCGTCGGAGCGACCCGCACCTCGACCCCGGCGTCGGTCAGCGCGTTCAGGTAGCGGGCCGACGCCTGTGAGCGGACGGCCTGCTGGGACGTCAGCATGCGCATCTGGACGCCGTTCGCCAGCATGTCCAGGTCCCCGGCGAGGCTGGCCTCGAGGATCTGCGCGTCGGGAAAGCCGTTGCGCATCACCAGGAACTCGTCCATGCCGAGCGAGTCCAGTTCCTCGAGCCGCTGCCGGGTGCGCGAGCGGTCCGTGAAGTACTCGATCTCCACGGCTTCCCGTTCTTCGGATCGCGGGGCCGCCAGCACGGACACCACGTCCTCCAGCGTCTCGGCGTCCCGGCTGAGTCCCTCGGCCGCCTCCCGCAGACGGCGCCCGTGCTCCAGAACGATGTGCCGCAGAGCCTGTTCCGGCGGGCTGAGCCGCTCACCGCTCGGGTCCAGTAGCCGCCGCTCCTCCAGCCATCGGAACAACTCGGCGGACATGCCTTTGAGTTCTTCCCGCTCGGCGGTGAGGTCCCCTGCTCCCGACGCGGCGATCCGCTCAACGAGGGCCAGATAGGCCTCTCTTGCCTTGGAGGCTCTCAGTCGCCGGCCGTGCGGGGGGTTCTCTGCCGAATGCATGCGCGCACGATACGGGCAGCTCTCCCAGGAGGCCAGAGAGGTCACTTCAGTCGCATATGCACCGGAACCGCACTGGCCGAAAGCGGACGTGCCGGAATCGGACAGGAACGGACGGACCACCCTGTGGTTAATCTCGTCGCCGCCCGCCCTACTCCTCGCGGTCACGGTGCGCCTCCCTGTCCGCACTGCGCCGACGGCTGTCGAGGGGGCGGGCGCAGCTCACAGTTCCGGCCGGTTTCGCCCGTCGAGGCTTGACGTGCGCTTGACATGCGCATGCTTATCTCGGCGATGCGGACCCGCCCACCTGGATTCCAACCCCACTAGGAGCCACGGTGCCCCAAAGACTCACCATCGCCGGCGTCGCGCTGGCGGTGACCCTCGGTGTGGCGGCCCTGCCCGCCACCGCCGCCGCGGCCGGTTCATCCGCACCGGCCGAGGCCGATCCCGCGCCCAGCCCCCGCAGCCAGGCGATATCCGCCGCCGACAAGGCGGCCACCAGCGGCTTCGACGCCCTGGCCAAGGGCCCCTCGGAGCAGTACGACCGCAAGCAGGTCACACCCTGGGTCGACGGCCTCTACTCGATCGCCTACGAGCGGACCTACCGCGGCCTGCCGGTCGTCGGCGGCGACGCCGTCGTCCTCGCCGACGGCAAGGGCCGGGTGCGCGCCACCTCGTCGGCCACCAGGGCGAAGATCGCGGTTCCGACCAGGGCCCGCGTCAGCAAGGCGACGGCCGCCAAGACCAGCCGGGCGCGGCTGAAGACGGTCGAGAAGGCCGAGGCACCGCGCCTCGTCGTCCACGTGGCCGGCAACAAGGCGCGCCTGGCCTGGGAGACCGTGCTGACCGGTGCCACCAGGAAGGCGCCGAGCCACCTGCACGTCTGGGTGGACGCCGTCGACGGCAAGGTCCTGGCGACCCACGACGACGTGGCGGCCGGCACCGGCAACAGCAAGTGGAACGGCCCCGGCCCGCTCAGCATCGACACCACCGCGTCGGGTGGCTCGTACTCCCTGCGTGACCCGAACCGCCCCGGTCTGACCTGCGCCGACTTCAGCACCGGCACCGTCATGAGCAAGTCCACGGACTCCTGGGGCACGGGCAACCCGACCAGCAAGGAGACCGGCTGCGTCGACGCCATGTGGGGGGCGCAAAAAGAGTGGGACATGCTCAAGAACTGGCTCGGGCGCAACGGCCATGACGGCAACGGCCGCAGCTGGCCGGTCAAGGTCGGGCTGGGCGACGTCAACGCCTACTGGGACGGCTCCAGCATCTCCATCGGCCACAACAATGCCAACGAGTGGATCGCCGCGATGGACGTCGTGGCCCACGAGTTCGGCCACGGCATCGACCAGTACACACCCGGCGGCTCCAACAACGAGAACGGCCTGGGCGAAGGCACCGGCGACATCTTCGGCGCACTGACCGAGGCCTACGCCAACGAGCCCTCCCCGTACGACACCCCGGGCGACTACCTCGTCGGCGAGATGATCAACCTCGTCGGCCAGGGCCCGATCCGCAACATGTACGACCCCTCGAAGCTCGGCGACCCGAACTGCTACTCCTCCTCCATCCCGAGCACCGAGGTGCACGCGGCCGCCGGTCCGCTGAACCACTGGTTCTACCTGATGTCCGAGGGCTCCAGCCCCGGCGGCGGCAAGCCGTCCAGCCCGACCTGCAACAGCTCCACGGTCACCGGCATGGGCATCCAGAGCGCGGGCAAGGTCTTCTACGGCGGCATGCTGCTGAAGACCAGCGGCATGACGTACAAGAAGTACCGCACCGCGACCCTGACCGCGGCGAAGAACCTCGACGCCACCTGCGGTCTGTTCAACAAGACCAAGGCCGCCTGGGACGCGGTGAGCGTGCCCGCGCAGACCGGCGACCCCACCTGCTCCGGCACCCCGGGCCAGGACTTCTCCATGTCGGTCAGCCCCGCCACGGGCAGCGTCGACCCGGGTGCCTCGGCGACCGCCACGGTCGCCACCACGACCACCGGCGGCAGCGCCCAGACGGTCAACCTGACCGCCACCGGCGCCCCGTCGGGTGTCACGGTCTCCTTCAGCCCCGCCTCGGTCACCTCCGGCAGCAGCTCGACCATGACCGTCACCACCACGTCGTCGGCCACCCCCGGCACCTACACGATCACCGTGCAGGGTGACGGTGTGGCACACCACACCGCGCAGTACACGCTGACGGTCAACGGCGCCGGCGGCTGCACGGCCTCGCAGGCGGTCACCAACGGCGGTTTCGAGAGCGGGACTTCGCCCTGGACCGGTGACACCGGTGCCATCGGCTCGTTCGCCGGCCAGTCCGCGCACTCCGGCACCCGGTACGCGTGGCTGGCGGGTTACGGCTCCGCGGCCACCGACACGCTCAGCCAGACGGTGACGGTCCCGTCCGGCTGCACGACCGCGACGCTGAAGTACTGGCTGCACATCGACACCGACGAGTCCGGCGCCACGGCCTACGACACCTTCCAGGTCAAGGTCAACGGGACCGCGAAGCAGACGTACTCCAACGTCAGCGCCGGCACGGGTTACACCCAGCGCACGCTCGACCTGAGCCAGTACATCGGCCAGCAGATCACGCTGACCTTCACGGCCACCGAGGACTCCAGCCTCCAGACCAGCTTCGTCGTCGACGACGCCACGCTCACCACGAGCTGACACCGCATCGACCGGGAGGCGCGGCACCACCACGCCCCGCCTCCCGTTTCCTCCCACCCCACAAAGGAGACACGGTGCTTCGAAGAATCTCCCCCACCGGCCTGTCCCTGACCGGTGTCACCCTGGCCGCCGCACTGGGCCTGGTGGCGCTCCCCGCGAGCGCCGCGCCGGCCCCCGCCGGCACCGGTACCGCGGCCGCTCCGGCCACCCTCACCGCGGCCGCGCCTGACATCGACGTCACCAAGGTCCAGGCGCACCTGACCGAACTGAACGCCATAGCGACCCGCAACGGCGGCACCCGCAAGTCGTCCGGACAGGGCTACCGCGACTCGGTCGCCTATGTGAAGGGCAAGCTCCAGGCGGCCGGCTACACGGTCACCGAGCAGGCATGCACCTCCGGCTGTGCCAGCGGCGCCGGACCCAACCTGATCGCCGAGTGGCCGCACGGCGACGCGTCGAAGGTGTACATGTTCGGCTCGCACCTCGACAGCGTCTCCGCCGGACCCGGCATCAACGACAACGGCTCCGGCAGCGCCACCCTCCTGGAGGTGGCGCTGAAACTCGCCGAGACCAACCCGTCGATGGCGGGACGCGTCCGCTTCGGCTGGTGGACGGACGAGGAGCAGGGCCTCAACGGCTCCGACTTCTACGTCCGTTCACTCACCTCCGCCCAGCGCTCGGCGATCAAGGCGTACTACAACTTCGACATGGTCGCCTCGCCCAACGGCGGCTACTTCATCAACCACATCACCTCGGCCGCCGCCGCTCCGATGAAGGCGTACTGGGACTCGCTGAACCTGCAGCCCGAGGAGAACACCGAGGGCGCGGGCCGCTCCGACGACTACTCCTTCGAGAACTACGGCATCCCCACCTCCGGCTACGCCATGGGCGCCAGCGCCCGCAAGACCTCGGCGCAGGCGACCAAGTGGGGCGGCACGTCAGGCGCCGCGTACGACAGCTGCTACCACTCCGCCTGCGACACCACGAGCAACATCAACGCCACCGGGCTGAACCGCAGCGCCGACGGCGTCGCCTACACCCTGTGGTCGCAGGCGGTCTCGGCCACCGTCCCGGCCGACGACTTCTCCCTCTCGGCGAGCCCCGCCACGGGCAGCACCGCCCCGGGCACCTCGCTGACCACCACCGTGTCCACCGCCACGACCAACGGCTCGGCCCAGACGGTCAACCTGTCCGCCTCGGGCGCCCCCGCCGGGGTCACGGTCTCCTTCAGCCCGGCCTCGGTGACCTCCGGCGGCTCGTCCACGGCGACGGTCTCCGTCGGCTCCTCCGTGGCGCCGGGCACGTACAACCTGGCCATCACCGGCGCCGGTTCCACCACGCACACCGCGCAGTACACGCTGACCGTCACCGGCGCGGGCGGCTGCACGGCCTCGCAGGCGGTCACCAACGGCGGCTTCGAGAGCGGCACTTCGCCGTGGACCGGGGACACCGGCGCGATCGGCGCGTTCAGCGGCCAGTCCGCGCACTCCGGCACCCGGTACGCGTGGCTGGCGGGTTACGGCTCCACGGCCACCGACACGGTCAGCCAGACGGTGACGATCCCGGCCGGCTGCACCAGGGCGACCCTGAAGTACTGGCTGCACATCGACACCAGCGAGTCCGGCTCCACGGCGTACGACACCTTCCAGGTCAAGGTCAACGGGACCGCGAAGCAGACGTACTCCAACGCCAACGCGGCCACGGGTTACACCGAACGCACCCTGGACCTGAGCCAGTACATCGGCCAGCAGATCACGCTGACCTTCACGGGCTCCGAGGACTCCAGCCTCCAGACCAGCTTCGTCGTCGACGACGTCACCCTGACGACCGGCTGAGTACCGCACGAAAGGACCCGAGGGGGAGGCGGCGCTCCAGCCCGCCTCCCCCTTCCTCTGTTCATGAATAATGACGCCACGCCGCTACGTCTGGCCTGAGCTGCGATGTCACCGGGATGTGCGGAGGCAGGTTCAATGCTCGGAGAGACAGAGGCGAAAGTCCTGGCCGAGGAGTTCGGCAGCTCCATGGTCCGGCAATGGGGTGAGTGGCGGTGCGAACTCAGGAACTGGACGCCGCCCAACCTCAGTGGGTGCTTCGCGTTCTCGTGGCGACCCACGGTGCTGGATTCCCTCGGGAGGCCGATGAGAGTGGGCGGAAACATGCCCATCCTGGTCGACGAGAAATCGGGGGAGTGCCGCTTCGTTCGCGGCATGAAGGAATACCGGGAGCTCAGCGGCAAGTGACGGACGAGCTCAGTCAGTGGCCCTGACGGGCCACGAACCCGTCGTGGGGGGGGGGGGGGGGCCCGCGGCCCCCCCCCCCCGGGGGGGGGGGGGCAGGAGAGGTTAGACGGCCACCCCCCCCCCCCCCCGCACCGCTGCAAGAAGCAAGAGAT
>NZ_JBHVUH010000011.1:42050-308307 GCF_042884245.1 Streptomyces sp. NPDC058145
CCCGCCGCTCCCCGTGCTCTCGTGCGCCTCCTGATGCTCCGGCGCCGCTGCCGTCCCGCCCCAGTGGGGGGCCGGGCACCCCCCCCCGGCCCCCCCCCCACGACGTGGGTGCTAGCACTCGATGATGTTCACCGCGAGCCCGCCCCGGGCCGTCTCCTTGTACTTCACCGACGTGTGGGCCGCTTTTGATCAGGAGCGTGACCTGTGGGTTTGACATGGGTAGATCCAACTGGCGTCACGTCAGGGCCTTTTCAGGGACTTCATACCGACGGTTGCTTCAACGGCATCCGGTGTACGTGCCGGTGAGCGGGATGGTGACGCACCGGTGCGTTTCGCACTACTGGTACGAGCCGGTGGTGGGAGTGGTGGGAGTACGTACTGCTACTTCCGGGGGTTGCGTCCAGGGAAGTGGTGTACGGGTTCGACCTGACGTTCGCCGACGCCCTCATGTCCGCGGAGGCCGACGCTCTCTGCAACGCCGAATACGGCCAGGTCAGCGAGGAACGCGTCAACCACCGCAACGGCTACCGCCCACGCGAGTGGGACACGAGGGCAGGCACGGTCGAGCTCGCCGTCCCCAAGCTGAGGCAGGGCAGTTACTTCCCGCACTGGCTGCTCGAACGGCGCCGCCGGGTCATTGACGCTTCGGGGGCGTGAGGCATCTCCTGCGGCTCGCTGGGGAGTTGGATCACATCCACGTACTGGCTGAGCTGTTCCAACCACGTGTGGCGGCATTGCCTGCGAGCAGTGGGTCCGCGAATGTGATGACTAGGCCGACCACGTCAGTGAAGAGATTCGGATAGCCGGCCGAGGAAGGACCCTGTCGGCGGCGCCAGGCGGCGTAGGAGGATTGGCGGCGCTCGGCGAGGTCGGTGATCGCGGCGCTGAGGGGCTTCAGCTCGATGCCACGGTGTGTGGCGGTGGCGGTCAGTGCTGCGGCCAGGTCTTCGCCGTTGAGATTGTTGAGCGTCAGCAGGCGGTAGAGGTCCGCGTAATCCCGATCGCGGGTGTTGAGATCGCCGAGCGAGATGGCGGTGGAGAGCTTCTCGGCGATGACGGTGGCGAGCGGGTAACCGAAGAGTTGGAAGCTGTCCGTGGTGAGCTGCTGCGGGTAGTTGATGATCTGAGGTCCGGGAGTGATGGGGTCGCCGAAGCTGATGTCCAGTTGGAGCTTGAGACGCGCACGGGCGATCGATGCGGCCATGGACAGCCGTAGGCCGTGATACTCGTCCTCCTCTCGGATGGGTACGGTTCTGAGCGTGGCGGAGTCGTATGCCACGCCGTCGTCGACCTCAGTGGTGGCGATCGCGGCGATTCTGCGGATGATCTCGGCTTCCTCGCCGGAGAACGCGCGGCCAAGGATGTCGATGTCACGGGTCATCCGGCGGGCGCCGAACTGGGCGAGCAGAAGGCCGCCCTTGAGGATGAATTGCTCGCGGCCGAGGGGGATGCTGCCAGGCGGTAGAGGAATCGTTCGAGTACATACTCGACCATGACCTCGTCCGTTGAACGGCCGTTGCGACGAGCCAGATTGCGCAGGTCGTTGTAGACGCGGCCTGCGGTGGTTTCCCGAGTTGGGTTGACCATCAGGCAAGCACCGCCTCTACGGCGGGGCGGATGACGGAGAGCGCGCCCAGCTCGCGGGCGATGAGTTGGAGTTCGCCGACCCCGCTCCGTCCGCTGCGACGTAGGTAGCGGCCGAGCGCGGACAGGGCCATGGTCTCGCCGATTCTGCCACGGTGGCGCATCGCGTCGACGACGCTGCGGGCGGCGTTGTATGTGGGAATGGTCTCTCCCGGTGCAGCCTCGAACCGTTCGACGCCGAGGTTGAACGTCTTCGCCGCGTACTGCGCCACCACGGTCGGAGGATAAGAGATCGTGGGACGGCGTGATCCGCGTGGTACGGCGATGTGTACGGCGCTGGGGATGTCGTCGATCAGCTCGTGCAGAGCCAGGGCGGACTCCCCGCACAGGACAGCGCGAGGCGCCCGCGTACACACGGCCAGTAGGTCTGCGTATGCGGTCTCCGACGCGTCTGCCCGCCGGTACACCCCACGGGACAGTTCGTCTATCTCCCCTTCGGTGACCAAGTGCGCCAGATCCCGAGCGGAGAGCAGGGCCTGACGTGCCTGCGCTGTCGTGAACGTCGGGGAGAGGTCAGCCAGCCGCTGGTCCAGGCGCGAGATTTCCGCAGCGCTCATGTATCGAATGATACCCCTCTAGTTGGCCTAAGGGATCGATTGGATACATCCAGATGGCGGGGGCGGAGCTCCCGTCGTTGACTATGCGCCACGAACCCGCAGGTCAGACGCCCATCCCATGGGATTTTCCGGGGACTTTCACGTCTGTCCCAGGGAGATTCCGGGGACTTTCCGCTGCGTAAGCAGGGAAGGCCCTGACAGCGCTGAAAGAAGCTAACGCGCTGGTCAGGGCCTACGGCCTCAGCACTCGATGATGTTCACCGCCAGCCCGCCCCGGGCCGTCTCCTTGTACTTCACCGACATGTCGGCGCCCGTGTCCTTCATGGTCTTGATGACCTTGTCCAGGGACACCTTGTGCGAGCCGTCGCCGCGCATCGCCATCTTCGCCGCCGTGACCGCCTTGACCGCGGCCATGCCGTTGCGCTCGATGCAGGGGATCTGGACCAGGCCGCCCACGGGGTCGCAGGTCAGGCCGAGGTTGTGCTCCATGCCGATCTCGGCCGCGTTCTCCACCTGCTCGGGGCTGCCGCCGAGCACCTCGGCGAGGGCGCCCGCGGCCATGGAGCAGGCGGAGCCGACCTCGCCCTGGCAGCCGACCTCGGCGCCGGAGATGGAGGCGTTCTCCTTGAAGAGCATGCCGATGGCGCCGGCGGCGAGCAGGAAGCGGACCACGCCGTCCTCGTCGGCGCCCGGCACGAAGTTGATGTAGTAGTGCAGGACTGCCGGGATGATGCCCGCCGCGCCGTTGGTCGGGGCGGTGACCACGCGGCCGCCGGCCGCGTTCTCCTCGTTCACCGCCATCGCGTAGAGCGTGATCCACTCCATCGCGTGCGCGAGCGGATCGCCCTCGGCGCGCAGCTGGCGCGCCGAGACGGCCGCGCGGCGGCGCACCTTCAGGCCGCCGGGCAGGATGCCCTCCCGGCTCATGCCCCGCTGGACGCACTCGCGCATGACCCGCCAGATCTCCAGCAGGCCCGCCCGGATCTCCTCCTCGGTGCGCCAGGCGCGCTCGTTCTCCAGCATCAGGGAGGAGATCGACAGACCCGTCTCCCGGGTCAGGCGCAGCAGCTCGTCACCGGTGCGGAAGGGGTACTTAAGGACCGTGTCGTCCAGCACGATGCGGTCCGCGCCGACCGCGTCCTCGTCCACGACGAAGCCGCCGCCGACCGAGTAGTACGTCTTGGAGAGCAGCTCCGCGCCGGCCGCGTCGTACGCCCACACCGTCATGCCGTTGGCGTGGTAGGGCAGCGCCTTGCGGCGGTGCAGGACCAGGTCGTCGTCGTAGGAGAACGCGATCTCGTGCTCGCCGAGCAGCGAGATCCGGCCCGACCGCCTGATCCCCTCCACCCGCTCGTCGGCCGACTCCACGTCCACCGTGCGCGGCGAGGCGCCCTCCAGACCGAGCAGCACCGCCTTCGGGGTGCCGTGGCCGTGGCCGGTGGCGCCGAGCGAGCCGTACAGCTCGCAGCGCACCGCGGCGACGGAGCCCAGCAGGTCCTCGTTGCGCAGTCTGCGGGCGAACATGCGCGCCGCGCGCATCGGGCCGACCGTGTGGGAGCTGGACGGGCCGATGCCGATCGAGAACAGGTCGAAGACCGAGATGGCCACGGGAACTCCTCAAGACGGGGTGGTGCGGGTGCGGCACCGCGCACACGTTCCAGTGTGCGCGGTGCCCGGTGAAACACGGACTTACTTGTTCAGGCCCGGGTACAGCGGGTGCTTGTCGGCCAGGGCCTTCACCCGGGCCTTCAGGCTCTCCACGGCGGCGCCCTCGAAGGGGGCGGGCGCCTTCAGGGCCTCGGCGATCACGTCCGCGACGTCGGCGAAGTCCTCGGCCGTGAAGCCTCGGGTCGCCAGGGCAGGCGTACCGATGCGCAGACCCGAGGTCACCATCGGGGGACGCGGGTCGTTCGGGACGGCGTTGCGGTTGACCGTGATACCGACCTCGTGGAGGCGGTCCTCGGCCTGCTGCCCGTCCAGCTCGGACTCGCGCAGGTCCACCAGGATCAGGTGCACGTCCGTACCGCCGGACAGCACGTTGACCCCGGCCTCGCGGGCGTCGGCGGCGGTCAGCCGCTCGGCGAGGATGCGGGCACCCTCCACCGTACGGTGCTGGCGCTCCTTGAACTCCTCCGAGGCGGCGACCTTGAAGGAGACCGCCTTGGCCGCGATCACGTGCTCCAGGGGACCGCCCTGGAAGCCCGGGAAGACGGACGAGTTCAGCTTCTTCGCGAAGGCCTTCTTCGCCAGGATGACGCCGCCGCGCGGGCCGCCGAGGGTCTTGTGGGTCGTGGAGGTGACCACGTCCGCGTACTCGACCGGGTTCGGGTGCAGACCCGCCGCGACCAGGCCCGCGAAGTGCGCCATGTCGACCCACAGGTACGCCTCGACCTCGTCGGCGATCCGGCGGAACTCGGCGAAGTCGAGCTGACGCGGGTACGCCGACCAGCCGGCGATGATCACCTTCGGGCGGTGCTCCTTGGCCAGCCGCTCGACCTCGGCCATGTCGACCAGGCCGGCGTCGTCGACGTGGTAGGCGACCACGTTGAACTGCTTGCCGGAGAAGTTCAGCCGCATCCCGTGCGTGAGGTGGCCGCCGTGCGCCAGGTCCAGGCCGAGGATGGTGTCCCCGGGCTGGGCGAGGGCGAACAGCGCCGCCTGGTTCGCGGAGGCGCCGGAGTGGGGCTGGACGTTGGCGTACTCGGCGCCGAACAGCTCCTTGATCCGGTCGATCGCGATCTGCTCGGCGACGTCGACGTGCTCGCAGCCGCCGTAGTAGCGGCGGCCCGGGTAGCCCTCCGCGTACTTGTTGGTCAGCACCGAGCCCTGGGCCTCCATCACCGCGAGCGGCGCGAAGTTCTCCGAGGCGATCATCTCCAGCGTCGACTGCTGGCGGTTCAGCTCGGCGTCGACCGCGGCGGCGATCTCCGGGTCCAGTTCGTGCAGGGACGTGTTCAGGACAGTCATACGGCTACGACTCCTCAGCCGGCGTTCTGGGCGGTGTACTCGTCGGCGGAGAGCAGGTCGGCCGGCTCCTCGGTGACGCGTACCTTGAACAGCCAGCCGCCCTCGAAGGGGGCCGAGTTCACCAGCGACGGGTCGTTGACGACGTCCTCGTTGACCTCGGTGATCTCACCGGTGACCGGCGAGTAGAGGTCCGAGACCGACTTGGTCGACTCCAGCTCGCCGCAGGTCTCACCCGCGGACACCGTGGCACCGACCTCGGGGAGCTGGGCGTAGACCACGTCGCCGAGCGCGTTGGCCGCGAACTCGGTGATGCCGACCGTCGAGACGCCGTCCTCGGCGGCCGACAGCCACTCGTGCTCCTTGCTGTAGCGCAGCTGCTGGGGGTTGCTCATGGCCTGAATTCTCCTGTACGCGCGGGAGTGCTGATGAATGGGGGACTGCTGGGCCTGCTGCTGAGCAGCGGGGATGTGCGCAGGGTCATGCCCGGTGGACGGACCGCGCTCAGTGTCTACTTCTGGCGCTTGTAGAAGGGGAGCGCCACGACCTCGTACGGCTCGTGGCTGCCCCGGATGTCCACGCCGACACCCTCGGCGCCCGGCGCCGCGTGCGCCGCGTCGACGTACGCCATCGCGATCGGCTTGCCCAGGGTGGGGGAGGGGGCGCCGGAGGTGACCTCGCCGATCACCGTGCCGCCCGCGACGACGGCGAACCCGGCGCGCGGCACCCGGCGGCCCTCGGCGACCAGGCCGACGAGCTTGCGCGGCGGGTTCTGCTCGGCACGGGCGGCGGCCTCGGTGAGCGCCTCGCGGCCCACGAAGTCGCCCTCCTTCTCGAACTTCACCACCCGGCCGAGCCCGGCGTCGAAGGGGGTCAGGGAGGTGGTCAGCTCGTGCCCGTACAGCGGCATGCCCGCCTCGAGGCGCAGGGTGTCCCGGCAGGACAGTCCGCACGGCACCAGGCCGGCGCCCTCGCCCGCCTTGGTCAGCGCCTGCCACAGCTCCACCGCGTGCTCCGGCTTCACGAACAGCTCGAAGCCGTCCTCGCCGGTGTAGCCCGTGCGCGCGATCAGGGCGGGCACGCCGGCGACGGTGCCGGGCAGGCCCGCGTAGTACTTCAGGCCGTCCAGGTCGGCGTCGGTCAGCGACTTCAGGATGCCGGGGGACTCGGGGCCCTGGACCGCGAGCAGCGCGTAGGCGTCCCGGTCGTCGCGCACCTCGGCGTCGAAGCCCTCGGCACGCTCGGTCAGCGCGTCCAGCACCACCTGGGCGTTGGAGGCGTTGGCGACGACCATGTACTCGTGTTCGGCCAGCCGGTAGACGATCAGGTCGTCCAGGATGCCGCCGTCGGCCTGGCAGATCATGGTGTAGCGGGCTCGGCCGACGCCGACGGAGGCGATGTTGCCCACCAGGGCGTAGTTCAGCAGGTCGGCCGCCTGCGGCCCGGTCACGGTGATCTCGCCCATGTGGGAGAGGTCGAAGAGACCGGCCTTGGTCCGCACCGCGAGATGCTCGTCGCGCTCGGATCCGTAACGCAGCGGCATGTCCCAGCCGGCGAAGTCGGTCATCGTCGCACCGAGCGAGCGATGCAGGGCATCGAGCGCGGTACGGCGCGGTCCAGTGGGTTCGGTACTGCTCATCGGTCGGTCGTCTCCCAGGGTGCAGGTATGACAGGCGAGGAACGTTCCTCCCCATCTGTCATCGGAACCTGAGAGGTTCGCCATGATCCTCGCGAGGAGTGGTCACGGCTTGCACCTTGGGTGGAGCCACTGTCGCAGCGGCCCGCTTTTCAGATGTGCCTCGCCCGCGCGGTAACGGGGCCTGAGAGATTCAAGGGAGGGACTTGCTCCTTCGGCGTCCCAGCGGAGCTGGCTGGGAACTCTCCCGCGCGGATTCAAGCGGCCGGTATGCAGTTGGCGCGCACATCATTGCACGCCGCGCCCCGCCCCGTCAGGGCCCGCATCTGTAACCGAGCTGTGGCAGTACGCGCACCCAACCGCTGGACCGACGCATTACCTTCTCTTTACATTCAATGGGCAAAGGGTCTCCGAGCCCACAAGGGGAGGACGATGACGGTGAACAGGACCACTGCCTACGCCGCCACCACCGGTCTCGCGGTGCCGAAGCCGCCCTCCGCCCCGGCCCGCGAGCGCTGCGCCGAGCGTCCCGCCCCGGTCGTCCGCGACCTGCGCGAGCGCGCCGGGCGCAGCCCGCACGACCTGCTCTTCGGACCCCACGACCTGGTGGTGATCACCGGGCTGCCCGGCAGCGGCAAGTCCACCCTGATGCACCGCGCGGTCCCCGGCCACCGCGTCGACTCCCAGGACACCCGCGACCGCTGGGACGCCCGCGCGCCCCGCTTCCTCCCTTACGCGCTCTACCGCCCCCTGGTCCGGCTCTCCCACTACGCCGGACTGCGCCGCGCCCTCGGCACCGGCGAGGGAGTCGTCGTGCACGACTGCGGTACCCAGGCATGGGTGCGCGGGTGGCTGGCCCGCGCGGCCCGGCGCCGCGGCGGCACCCTGCACCTGCTCCTGCTCGACGTCACCGTGGAGACCTCCCGCGCGGGCCAGCGCGAGCGCGGCCGCGGTGTCTCCCGCTACGCCTTCCGCCGCCACCGCCGGACGGCGGCCCGTCTGCTGCGCGCGGTGGAGCGCGGAGAACTGCCCGCCGGCTGCGGCTCGGCGGTGCTGCTGGACCGGGACGCCGCGGACGTGCTGCGCCGCATCGGCTTCGCCGGCCGATCCGGCTGAGCGTTGTCACGGCCACCCGCTAGCCTTTCGGACCACAGCAGTGGTTCCCAGCAGGCGGCAGGCAGATGGACTTCTCGGCGGCGGACCTTCCCGCGGACTTTCCGGCACAGACGCACCCCCACCCGCACGGCGGTTGGCCCGGCAACGAACTGGAGGAGGTGCTCTCGGCCTCCCTCGGCATACCCGGCGCGGGCGGCCGGATCGCCGAGGTACTGGGCCGCAGCCTGCTGTGGATCCCGCTGCCCAACGGCGGCGGCCCGCACAGCGGCCCGCTGGACCTGCCCACGATGGAGATCGAGGGCCAGGTGTACGTCCCGGTCTTCAGCTCCGAGGAACAGCTCCGCCTGGCCGCCGGCTCCCACATGTCGTACACGGTCGCCCCGGCGGTGGAGTTCGCCCGGGGTCTGCCCCCGCAGGCGGGCATCCTCGTGAACCCCGACGGAGTGGTCGGCCTGCCGCTGCCGCCCGAGGCGGTGGCCGAACTCTGCCGCACCGGCCACACCCCGCTGGACGGCCCGGCCACCGGTGGCCGGGTCCGTCTCTTCGAGCCGGACTGGCAGGACGACCCGGTCGACTTCCTCTCCGCCGCCTCCGCCGAGTTCGCCGGCACCGGTGTGGTGGTCACAGCCCGCCGCTGCCTCGCCTCCGTGGAGACGGCCGACCCGGTGATGTTCGTGGGCGTGGAACTCTCCCAGTGGGAGGACGACCTGCGGGCCCTTCCCCTGGAGGCCCTCGGCCGGGCCCTGGGCAGAGCCCCGGTCAAATGGCAGGTCAACCTCGTCCTCCTGGACGTCACGGACGACCCGGTAGCCACCTGGCTCAAATCCAACGTCCGACCCTTCTTCCAGTACGGCCACTGACCGGCGGGCTCGGGGACGGCCGACCTGACGGGCGCGGGGCCGTGCCGGTCAGCGCTCCGCCGCGGGGCGCGATCACCCCGCACGCACCCGCTCCCGCGCACGAACACAGGGCCCCGGGCCAACGGGCGCTTAAGCTGTCCCCAAACGCGGGGCACTGATAGAAGAAGGGCCGGTACGACAGGTGAGCGCGAGCCACAGCGGCAGCGTCGAGCACATGCTGCGCCAGGTCACCCCCGGCCGCTACGACGCCTACGAGGCACTGCTGCGCGCCCTCGCCACCCCCTCCTCCGGCCAGATCTGGATGCTGCTGTGGCACGGCCAGGCCGGCTCCCCGGACGCCCAGTACGGAAACATGGAGGTCGGCGGCTTCGGCTACGCCCCCTGTGTGACCTCCGCGCAGGAACTCTCGGCGAGTGGCTGGAACCGCTCCTACGAGGTGGTCGACGGGCTCGACGTGGCCCGCACCCTCTACCCCGACCACTACGGCCTCTGGCTCAACCCACACGCCCCGGGCGGCGGCGTCGGCATCCCCTGGCTGGACCTGCGCCGCATCGCCACCGGCCTGGACCGCCAGCCCGCCGGCCCCCTGCGGCTGTCGGAACCCGGCATCGACATCGCGCAGTTCTACGCCCTGCTCGTGCAGAACGCCCACCGCACCCCGGCCCTGCGCACGCTGCGCCGCGCCTGGGTGCAGCCCGCGCTCGGCGCGCCGTACCTCGCCATCGGCCTGGACGTGTACGACACCTCGCCCGCCGCCGTCGACTCGGTGCGCGCGATGATGCAGCAGTCCGTCGGCGCGGTGCCGGAGGGGCTGCCGGTGTCGACGGTCGCGATGACCGACGAATACGACCCGGTCGCGCTGTGGATGCGGGCCAACGCCCGCCCGTTCTACGACCGCGACGCGCACGCGGCCGTTCCCCAGCCGCAGCCGCAGGGCTCGCCGCAGCCCCAGGCGCCGGCCCCCGGTTACGGCTACCCGCCGGTCCACGGGGGCTACTGAACAACCGGGCCGGGTGGTCCGTCACTTGGACGGTGGTGGAGAATTCGTGTGCGAGACGGACTTCTCCGCGCGTAGAAGAGCGGTGATTCGCCCGATTAGGGCGGAAGTGCCGCTATGCCCCAAGTGTCCCTCGTCCGGTGGGCGTTACCCCGTGATCGGATAACGGAATCCCCTGGACTGCATCACGGTTGCGCATACTTTCCCCGTCAGCTCTGGCGGGTGATCGCAAAGAAGCTGAAGACTCGCGATTCAGACGCGAGGTCGAACCTCGCGATCGAGGCAAGTCGACAAAGCCGCAAACCGCGGCAGGCGCAGGCCGGTCACCACCGGCGAGAGGGGTCGGGTCACTGTGACCGCACCGATCGAGACCACCGGAGCTGCAGCCGAGGCACAGCCGGAAGCTGTGCTCGAGGGTGCCGGTAAGGGGCGGATCGAGGGTCGTTCCCTTGGACAGATCGCCTGGTCGAGATTCAAGAGGGACAAGGTCGCCGTGGCGGGTGCCGTCATCGTCGTCCTGCTCATCGCGCTGGCCATCCTCTCCCGCCCCCTGCAGGCCCTGTTCGGACTCGACCCCAACGCCTTCCACCAGGACCTGATCACCCCCGACACCTCGCTGCCCAAGGGCAGTTGGGGCGGCATGAGCATGGACCACCCGCTCGGTGTGGACCCGAAGTTCGGCCGGGACATCGCCACCCGCGTCCTGGAGGGCTCCTGGGTGTCGCTGGTGGTCGCCTTCGGCGCCACGATCCTGTCCAACGTGATCGGCGCCATCATGGGTGTCATCGCGGGCTACTACGGCGGCCGGGTGGACAACATCATCAGCCGCCTGATGGACACCTTCCTCGCCTTCCCCCTCCTGCTGTTCGCCATCGCGATCTCCGCCACGCTCCAGGGCGGCGCGTTCGGCCTCAACGGGCTCCCGCTCCACCTGAGCGTGCTCATCTTCGTCATCGGCTTCTTCAACTGGCCCTACCTGGGCCGGATCGTGCGCGGCCAGACCCTCGCCCTGCGTGAGCGCGAGTTCGTGGACGCCTCCCGCGGCATGGGTGCCAAGGGCCCGTACATCCTGTTCCGGGAGCTGATGCCCAACCTGGTCGGCCCGATCATCGTCTACTCGACGCTGCTCATCCCGACCAACATCCTCTTCGAGGCGTCCCTGAGCTTCCTCGGTGTCGGCATCCAGCCCCCGCAGGCCTCCTGGGGCGGCATGCTCCGCGAAGCGGTCACCTACTACCAGGTCGATCCCCAGTACATGATCGTCCCCGGTCTCGCCATCTTCGTGACCGTCCTGGCGTTCAATCTGCTGGGCGACGGTCTCCGCGACGCTCTCGACCCGCGCAGCCGCTGACGCCCTGCCACCACCCGAGAGCCCGAAAAGTTTCCGACAATGGAGGGGAAAGCACCCATCATGCGAAGGTCAGCGCTGGCCGCTATCGCGGCCATCGGCTCCGCCAGCCTGCTCGTTGCAGGTTGCAGCAAGGCCGATGACAAGAAGGACAACAACAGCTCGTCCGCCGGGGCCAACGCCGCGACCAAGGGTGTGGTCAACGCTTCCGACAAGAAGGGCGGCACGGTCACCTACGAGCTGTCCGACGTGCCGGACTCCTTCGACCCCGGCAACACGTACTACGCGTACATGTACAACCTCAGCCGGCTCTACGCCCGCCCGCTGATGACGTTCCAGCCCGGCGCCGGCGAGAAGGGCAACACCCTCGTCCCGGACCTCGCCGCGAGCAAGGGCGTCCCGAGCGACGGCGGCAAGACCTGGACGTACAAGCTGCGTTCGGGCCTGAAGTACGAGGACGGCTCGCCGATCACCTCGAAGGACGTCAAGTACGCCGTCGAGCGCTCCAACTTCGCGCGTGACGTGCTCTCCCTCGGCCCGAACTACTTCCAGCAGTTCATGGCCGGTGGCGACAAGTACAAGGGCCCCTACAAGGACAAGAGCGGCAAGGGCCTGTCCTCCATCGAGACGCCGGACGACACCACGGTCGTCTTCCACCTGAACCAGGCGTTCCAGGAGTTCGACTACCTCGTCGCCGCCCCGCAGACGGCCCCGGTGCCCCAGTCCAAGGACAAGGGCGTCGACTACGTCAAGCACATCGTGTCGTCGGGCTCGTACAAGTTCCAGAGCTACGAGGACGGCAAGCAGGCCGTGCTCGTGCGCAACGAGAACTGGGACGCGAAGACCGACCCGCTGCGCAAGCAGCTGCCGGAGAAGATCGTCGTCAAGCTGAAGGTCAACCCGGAGACCATCGACCAGGACGTCATGGCCGGTGACGCGATCGACCTGGCCGGTACCGGTGTCCAGGCCTCCACGCAGGCCAAGGTGCTCACCGACCCCGCGAAGAAGGCCGGCACGGACAACACCTACGGTGGCCGTCTCGTCTACATGGCGATCAACACCAAGGTGAAGCCGTTCGACAAGCCCGAGTGCCGCAAGGCCGTGCAGTACGCGATCGACAAGGTCTCGGTGCAGACCGCCGAGGGCGGCCCGATCCGCGGTGACGTCGCCTCCACCGTGCTGCCCCCGGACATCCCGGGCTACGAGAAGTCGGACGTCTACGCGAGCTCCGGCAGCAAGGGTGACGCGGCCAAGGCCAAGGAGCAGCTGAAGGCCTGCGGCAAGTCGTCGATCAGCACCAACATCTCGGCCCGCTCGGACCGTCCGCAGGAGATCGACGCCGCCACGGCGATCATCAACTCGCTGAAGAAGGCCGGCATCAACGCCAGCCTGAAGCAGTACCCGTCCGGCAAGTACTTCACCGACTACGCCGGTGTCCCGAAGTTCACCGAGAAGCAGAACATCGGTCTGATCATGATGCAGTGGGGTGCCGACTGGCCCTCCGGCTACGGCTTCCTGCAGCAGATCCTGAACGGCAAGGCGATCAGCCAGTCGGGTAACACCAACCTGTCGCAGTACGACAACAAGAGCGTCAACTCCCTGCTGGGCAAGGCGATCGGTACCCAGGACGACACCGAGCGCAACAGCCTGTACACGCAGATCGACAAGAAGACCATGGACGACGCCGTCCTCGTCCCGCTGACCTACTTCAAGGTCCTGCTTGCCCGCCCGCAGAACTACACCAACCTGGTTTCCACGGCGGCCTTCAGCGGTCAGTACGACTACCTCAACATCGGCGTCGCGTCGAAGTAGCAGCCCCGGAAGGCAGGTGAAGGCATTGGTGCCCGCGGGCTCAGCGGTCCGCGGGCACCAGCGCCGGTCCCCGTGATCTCGTACATCCTCCGCCGGACGTTCGCGGCAGTGATCCTGCTGCTGGTCGTCTCCGCGGTCACCTTCGCCATCTTCTTCCTGCTGCCACGGCTTGCCGGCCAGACAGCGGACCAGTTGGCGCAGCAGTACATCGGCAAGAGTCCGTCGAAGGCGGACATCGTCGCTGTCAAGCACAACCTCGGTCTGGACCAGCCTGTCTACGTCCAGTACTGGCACTTCATCAAGGGGATCGTGGCCGGCGCCACCTACGACCTCGGCCCCACCACGGTGCACTGCGACGCACCCTGCTTCGGTTACTCCTTCAAGAACCACCAGGCAGTGTGGCCGGAGCTCACCTCGCGTATTCCGATCACCCTGTCGCTGGCCGCGGGTGCCGCCGTGCTGTGGCTGGTCTCGGGCGTCGTGGCCGGTGTCATCTCCGCCCTGAAGCCGCGCTCGGTGCTCGACCGGACCTTCATGGGCATCGCGCTCACCGGCGTCTCGCTGCCCATGTTCTTCACGGGCAACCTGGCGATCCTGCTCTTCACCGTCCAGTTGCCGATCTTCGGCCGGACCTACGTCCCGCTCACCGAGAACCCCGTTCAGTGGGCCAACACGCTTTTCCCGGCGTGGTGTTCGCTCGCACTGCTGTACTCCGCCATCTACGCGCGGCTCACCCGCTCGGGCATGCTGGAGACGATGAACGAGGACTTCATCCGCACGGCCCGCGCCAAGGGCCTGCGGGAGCGCAGCGTCGTCACCCGGCACGGACTGCGCGCCGCCCTCACCCCGATCATCACGGTCTTCGGTATGGACCTCGGTCTGCTGCTCGGCGGCGCCGTGATCACGGAGTCGGTGTTCTCGCTGCCCGGTGTAGGCCAGTACGCGGTGCAGGGCATCACCGACAACGACCTGCCGAAGATCCTCGGCGTGACGCTGCTCGCCGCCTTCTTCGTCGTCTTCGCAAATCTCCTGGTGGACGTCCTCTACGCCGCCGCCGACCCGCGGGTGAGGCTCTCGTGACCGAACTCTCCAAGACCGGCGCCGCCGTGGGCGAGCCCACCTCCGCGTCCCAGCCCCCCAAGGCCTTCCTCGAGGTCCGCGACCTCAAGGTGCACTTCCCGACCGACGACGGCCTGGTCAAGTCCGTCGACGGGCTCAGCTTCTCGCTGGAGAAGGGCCGCACCCTCGCCGTCGTCGGTGAGTCCGGCTCCGGCAAGTCGGTCACCTCGCAGGCCATCATGGGCCTGCACCGGCTCGGCACCAGCGGCAAGAACGTGCGGATGACCGGCGAGATCTGGCTGGACGGCAAGGAACTGGTCTCCGCCGCCCCGAGCGAGGTGCGCAAGCTGCGCGGCCGCGAGATGGCGATGATCTTCCAGGACCCGCTGTCCGCGATGCACCCGTACTACAAGGTCGGCGACCAGATCGTCGAGGCCTACCGGGTCCACCACAAGGTCAGCAAGAAGGTCGCCCGCAAGCGTGCCGTCGAGATGCTCGACCGCGTCGGCATCCCCGAGCCGGCCAAGCGCGTCGACGGCTACCCGCACGAGTTCTCCGGCGGTATGCGCCAGCGCGCCATGATCGCCATGGCGCTGGTCAACAACCCCGAGCTGCTCATCGCGGACGAGCCGACCACCGCCCTGGACGTCACCGTGCAGGCGCAGATCCTCGACCTGATCCGGGACCTGCAGAAGGAGTTCGGCTCCGCGGTCATCATGGTCACCCACGACCTCGGCGTGGTCGCCGAGATCGCCGACGACGTCCTGGTGATGTACGGCGGCCGGTGCGTGGAGCGCGGGCCGGCCGCCCAGGTCTTCGAGCAGCCGCAGCACCCCTACACCTGGGGCCTGCTCGGCTCGATGCCCCGCATCGACCGCGACACCTCCGAACGGCTCATCCCGGTCAAGGGCCAGCCGCCGAGCCTCATCAACGTCCCCTCGGGCTGCGCCTTCCACCCGCGCTGTCCGTACGCGGACATCCCCAAGGGGAATGTCACCCGCACGGTGCGCCCCGAGCTGGAGCAGGTGAGCACCGGGCACTGGTCCGCCTGCCACCTCCCGGCCGAGGACCGTGAGCGGATCTGGACCGAAGAGATTGCGCCGAAGCTGTGAGTGAGACCAAGAAGACGGACGAGGCCGTGATCCCGCAGCAGGCGCAGGCCCCCGCGGGTGACTCGGCGGACCGTGAGGTGCTGCTCAGGGTCGAGGGCCTGAAGAAGCACTTCCCGATCAAGAAGGGCATTCTCCAGCGCCAGGTCGGCGCGGTGAAGGCCGTCGACGGGATCGACTTCGAGGTGCGCAAGGGCGAGACCCTGGGCGTGGTGGGCGAGTCGGGCTGCGGCAAGTCGACCATGGGCCGGGTCATCACCCGCCTCCAGGACCCGACCGGCGGCACGATCACCTTCGACGGCCGGGACATCACGCGGCTGCGGCCCGGGCAGATGCGCCCGCTGCGCCGTGACATCCAGATGATCTTCCAGGACCCGTACGGCTCCCTGAACCCCCGTCACACCATCGGCTCGATCGTCTCCGCGCCGTTCCGGCTGCAGGGCGTGGAGCCCGAGGGCGGGGTGAAGAAGGAGGTCCAGCGGCTGCTCGAGCTGGTCGGTCTGAGCCCCGAGCACTACAACCGCTACCCGCACGAGTTCTCCGGCGGCCAGCGCCAGCGCATCGGCATCGCCCGCGCGCTCGCCCTGAAGCCGAAGCTGGTCGTGGCCGACGAGCCGGTCTCCGCGCTGGACGTGTCGATCCAGGCGCAGGTCGTGAACCTCATGGACGACCTCCAGCAGGAACTCGGCCTCACCTACGTGATCATCGCGCACGACCTGTCGGTCGTCCGGCACGTCTCGGACCGGATCGCGGTGATGTACCTCGGAAAGATCGTCGAGCTGGCCGACCGCACCTCGCTGTACGAGGCGCCGATGCACCCGTACACCAAGGCGCTCATGTCGGCGGTGCCGGTGCCGGACACCAAGCGCCGGGGACAGAAGAGCGAGCGCATCCTGCTCCGCGGTGACGTGCCCTCGCCCATCGCCCCGCCCTCCGGCTGCCGTTTCCACACGCGCTGCTGGAAGGCGACGGACATCTGCCGGACGACCGAGCCGCAGCTTGTGGAGCTGAAGCCCGGCCAGCGGGTCGCCTGCCACCACCCGGAGAACTTCGCCGACCAGGCCCCGCAGGACACGGTCCTGCTGTCGGTGGCGAAGGAAGCGTCGGAACTGGTCCCGGACGCCGTGCTGGAGGAGTCGGCGGCGGCCGCCGAGGCCGCCGAGACGGACGCCGCGCAGAAGCCGGCGGCTGCCGAGGTGGACGCGGAGGAGAAGCCCGAGGCCGACGCCGCGGTCAAGCCGGCGGCAGACGCGGAGGAGAAGTCCGAGGCCGACGCCACGGTCAAGTCGGCGGCAGACGCGGAGGAGAAGTCCGAGGCCGACGCCACGGACAAGGCCGAGGCGGATGCCCCGGACAAGCCTGCGGCTGACGCGGAGGAGAAGCCCTCCACCGCCGAGACCGACGCGGCCACGGTCTCCGACGCCGACGCGGAGGAGAAGCCCGACGCGGTGAAGGAGTCGGCGGAGGCGGCCGAGGCCGTCGCCGAGGCCGGCTCCGTGAAGACCGGGCCCGGCGCCAAGACCTCGACCGGCAAGGCCGAGCCCGAGGCCGCCGCTCCCGCCGAGGAGCCCAGCGCCGAGACCGGATCCCAGGAGTCAACCGACAAGTAGCACATGACAGAACAGCAAAGTCATGTACATGCCTGAGCGGGAGAGTGCAGAGTCGTCCGTGTCCGACCACTGATCGGCACGCTCGAAGGGACGACCATGGCACTCTCCCGTTCGGCACGGTTAGGGACCCTCGCCACCGCGGCGGCCTCCTTCCTCCTCATCGCGGCGGCACCCGCCCCGACCGCCGGCGCGCCCGGCATCGGCGACACCTACTTCCCCGGGCTCGGCAACGGTGGCTACGACGCCCGCCACTACGACCTGGACATCGCCTACGCCCCCGGCACCGGCCGCCTAGACGGCCGTACCACCCTCACGGCACGCGCCACCCAGAACCTCTCCTCCTTCGACCTCGACCTACAGCGGCTGGAGATCACCCGGGTCGAGGTCGACGGCAGAAGCGCGCGCTTCACCCGGGACGGCGACGAGGTCACCGTCACCCCGCGCCACACCCTGCGCAAGGGACGCGAGTTCACCGTCTCCGTCACCTACGGCGGCATACCCGAACCGCTCGGCGGCCCCATCATCTTCGGCTCCGACTACGGCTGGATGAAGACGCCCGACGGCGTCTTCGTCGCCTGCGAACCGAACGCCGCCTCCACCTGGTTCCCGTCCAGCGACCACCCTTCCGACAAGGCCACCTACGACATCCGGATCAAGGCGCCCCAGGGCCTGACCGGTGTCTCCAACGGGCGGCTCGTCTCCACCCGCGACCGGGGCGGTTCGACGTACACGCACTGGCGGGAGAGCCGGCCGATGGCCACGTACCTCGCGACCGCCACCATCGGCAGGTTCGACGTGCGCACCGGCCGCACCCCGGGCGGCATCCCCATCTACGTCGCCATCGACCCCGTGCTGAAGAACAGCAACAGCGTCGACGTCTACGCCGTCACCGCCGCCGCCACCGACTACTGGTCCAGGATCTTCGGCCCGTACCCCTTCGAGGAGACCGGCGCCATCGTGGACGACATGCCCGAGGCCGGGTTCTCGCTCGAGGTGCAGAGCAAGCCCGCCTACTCGGCCGTGCGCAACGAGTCGACCATCGTGCACGAGCTGGCCCACCAGTGGTTCGGCGACTCGGTCAGCGTGGCGCGGTGGAAGGACATCTGGCTCAACGAGGGCTTCGCCACCTACGCCCAGTGGCTGTGGGCGGAGCACCAGGGCACCCGCTCGGCCCACGACTCCTTCCGCGCCGCCTACGACGCCCGCCCCGCCGACTCCTCCTTCTGGCAGATCAAGGTGGCCGACCCGCAGCGGGACACCATGTTCGCCTCCGCCGTCTACCAGCGCGGCGCGATGACCCTGCAGATGCTTCGCGAGCGGATCGGCGACCGGGCGTTCTTCAGGCTGCTGCCCGCCTGGACCCGGCTGCACCGGTACGGCAACGCGGAGACGGCCGACTTCGTCCGCCTCGCCGAGCGGATCAGCGGGCAGCCACTGGACGATCTGTTCGGCACCTGGCTGTATACGACAGGCAGGCCTACCCTCTGAGCCTGCACTTGTAAGGTGCACACCCTCTGACAGGTAAGAATGGCAGGGTGCAGCTCCAGCAACTCTTCAGTCCCTCCGTCCAGCACACGCTCGATGTCATCGGCATCTTCGTGTTCGCGATCTCCGGCGCGCTGCTGGCCGTCCGGAAGAACTTCGACATCTTCGGGATCGCCGTGCTCGCCGAGGTCACGGCGCTGGGCGGGGGACTGTTCCGCGACGTGGTCATCGGGGCCGTGCCCCCGGCCGCCTTCACGGACCTCGGGTACTTCCTCACCCCGCTGTTCGCCACGCTCGTGGTCTTCTTCCTGCATCCGCACGTGGAGCGAATCCAGGCGGCGGTGCTGGTCTTCGACGCGGCCGGCCTCGGCCTGTTCTGCGTCAGCGGCACGACCAAGGCGTACTCCTACGGCCTCAACCTGACCGCGTCGGCGACCCTCGGCCTGGCCACGGCGGTCGGCGGCGGTGTGCTGCGGGACGTGCTCGCCAACGAGGTCCCCTCGCTGCTGCGCTGGGACCGCGACCTGTACGCGGTCCCGGCCGTCGTCGGCGCCACCATGGTGGCCCTCTGCATCCGCTACGACGCCCTGACCCCGTTCACCAGCGGGCTCGCGGTCGTCACCGCCTTCGTCCTGCGGCTGCTGGCGATGAAGTTCCACTGGCGAGCGCCGCGTGCCTGGAACCGGCGGTCGACAGTGACCGAGGAGTAGTCCCGGCGGCCCCGTTTCCGGTGCCGGGGCCGGTGCCGCTGCCGCTCAGGGGTGCCGTGCCGGCCCCGGCGAGTGAGCCGTCCACGCCCCTGGCGCGGTTCTGGCCCATCTGCAGGGTCAGCCAGCGGAACACCTCGGGGACCTGCGGCCGCCACAGCGCCATGGTGTGACCCCCGGCGCTGCGCGGCAGGAACACCACGTGCACGGTCGTCGGCGCCTTGGCGACCGCCTGCAGCGCCGCGCCCGCCTGGTAGCCGTCGCCGGACTCGCCGGAGACGTAGAGGGCGATCCGGGGGGGCTCCGCCGCCTTGCGCAGCAGCAGGTAGGGGTTGTTGCGGGCGCGCAGGGCGGGGCTCTGGGCGGCCAGCGAGTTGCGCTCGCCGATCGGGTCGTTGTAGCCGGACAGGCTCACGGCGGCCCGGTAGCGGTCGGGGTGGGCCACGGCCAGCTTGACCGCGCAGTGCGCGCCGGCCGAGTAGCCGGCCACCGCCCAGCCCGACGGCGCCGGCTGGGCGCGGAAGTTGTCCAGGACCATCCTCGGCACGTCGACGCTGAGCCAGCTGTCGGCGTTGACCTGCCCGGGGACGTTGGCGCAGCCGGTGTCGACGCCGGCCAGCAGGTTGGTGCGCGGCGCGACCAGGATGAAGGGCGCCACCCGGCCGTCGCGCATCAGGGGCAGCACCTGTTCGTGCGCCCTGAGCGCGCCGAACCAGGCCTTCGCCGAGCCGGGGTAGCCCGGCAGCAGCTCCACGACCGGGAACTTCCGGTGGCGGTAGGCGGGTTCGCCGTACTGGGGCGGCAGCCACACGTAGACCTCGGCGTTCACGCCGGAGACCCGCCCCCGGAGCTGGGTGACGCGCACCCCGCCGGCCGCGCGCATCCCGGCGCCGTCGGCCGGCCCGAAGTCCTGCCCGACCCTGGGCAGCCGCTTCAGGGCGATCCCGCCGGTGCCGTCCCGGCCGAGGTCGGCGGCCTGCTGGACGTGGTCGCCGGTGCCGATGAGGTCGGCCCAGTTGTCGTACAGGCCGTTCTGGTTGTTGACCAGCACGAAGACCAGCGTGACGGCCGTGCCCTGGGCGAACAGCAGCATCAGTACCCGGGCCGCGGCGCGCAGCGGCTTCGGCCCGGGCGTCCTCGACCACAGCAGGAGCGGCAGTATGAGGGCGACCACGGACAGCACGACGATCGTGCAGAGGAACGGAGTCCCGGTGAGGCTCATATCCCCATAGAGGGTGATCACCGGCCGGGGGTTGTGGACGTGTCCGGACACTTACCTGGAAATTGCCGGAATCTCACCCGGGGGGCCCTCTTGCCTCGGCCGTGTGGCCGGGTGGCGTTCACTCGGCCACAGCAGCAAAAGCTACCGCTTAGTAATTTCCTGTTGTACCGTTCACCCATGCCAGAAGCAGCTTCCGCCCCCTCCCCGTCGCGGGCCGTGATCGGCGACAGCGAGTTCGACCGTGACACGGCGGTCACCCGGCGCGAGACCGGTGTCTACGACATCGACCTCTCGGCCGGCTGGACCATCATCAACGCCGTCAACGGCGGCTATCTGCTGGCCGTCCTCGGCAGGGCCCTCGCGGACACCCTCCCGCACCCGGACCCCTTCACCGTCTCCGCGCACTACCTGACCGCGTCCCAGCCGGGCCCGGCGGTCGTCCGCACGCAGACCGTCCGCACCGGCCGCACCCTCTCCACGGGCCAGGCCTCGCTCCTCCAGTACGACGACGAGGGCAACGAGGTCGAGCGGATCCGCGTGCTCGCCTCCTACGGCGACCTCGCCGGCCTGCCCGACGACGTCCGCACGACGGCCGCCCTGCCGGCGATCCCGCCGCTGGACCAGTGCTTCGGCCCCGAGGACGGCCCCGCCCCGGTCGAGGGCAGCTCGGCCATCGCCGACCGGCTGATGCTCAAGCTGGACCCCGCCACCCTCGGCTGGGCACTGGGCGCGCCCTCCGGCAAGGGCGAGATGCGGGCCTGGTTCGGGCTGGCCGACGGCCGCGACGCCGACCCGCTCTCGCTGCTGCTCGCGGTGGACGCGCTGCCGCCGACCGCCTTCGAGATCGGTCTCAAGGGCTGGGTGCCCACGGTGGAACTCACCGTCCACGTCCGGCACCGCCCGGCCCCCGGACCGCTGCGGGTGGCGATCACCACCCGCAACCTGGCCGGCGGATTCCTGGAGGAGGACGCCGAGGTCTGGGACAGCGCGGACCGGCTGGTCGCCCAGTCCCGGCAGCTCGCCCGGGTCAGGCTCGGCTGAGCGGAGCGCGGCCCAGCCACGCCGCCAGGCGCTCGTAGACACCGGCGCCCTCGGGGGCGCCGGTCCGGGCGGCGAACGGGGTGGCGGCATCCCGGGGCCGGGAGTCGGGCAGCACCCGGCGGGCGTTGGCGAGCGAGAACTCGGCCAGTTCCGGGTCGAGTTCCCCCGGGTGGCCGAGGGCCTCGGCGAGGTCCCAGGTATGGGTCACGATCTCCATCACGTAGCCCGACAGCGCCGCGTGGCCCGGGACCTCGCCCCACGGCACGCGCACCGTCGACACCATCCGCTCGTCGCTCTCCCAGGCCCTGAGCACCCGGACCCTGACCTCTTCGTAGGCCGCCGCCCAGCCGTCGTCGGCGACGCCGTCGGTGGACGGGTCGACGGCGAGCCCGTCGCCGCCCTCGCCGACCACCGCGATCCGCCGGGTGCCGCCGACGATGTGGCCGAGCAGGCCACGGACGTCGAACTCGGAACACGGGGTCGGCCGGGTGAGGTCCTCGGGGCGCACGGTCTTGATGAGTGCGGCCGCCTGCTCGGTGGCGCGGACGTAGTAGGGGCGCGGGTCGGTGAACTCGTTCGTCATGGTGTGCCTCTCGGTGAGTCGGTGGGCCGAGCATCCCCGGATAACCTGACACCTGCCGTCAACATTTGCGCGGGCCGGGACACGGGCGGGATTCTGGGCGCGTGAAGTCCGACCGGCTGCTGTCGATCCTGCTGCTCCTGCAGACCCGTGGGCGCGTTCCGGCGCGCGAACTCGCCGACCGGCTCGAGGTGTCGGTCCGCACCATCTACCGGGACGTCGAGGCCCTGTCGGCGTCGGGTGTGCCGGTGTACGCCGAACGCGGCCGGCACGGCGGCATCGAGCTCCTCGCCGGTTTCCGCACCGACGTCACCGGCCTGACCGCCGACGAGTCCCGGGCCCTGTTCATCCTGGCCGCGCAGGGCGCCCACGCGGCGCTCGGCCTGGACACGGCCCTCGGCTCCGCCCTGCGCAAGGTGATGGCCGCCCTGCCGGCACCGCACCGGCCCGCCGCCGAGGTCACCAGCCGACGCATCCTGGTCGACGCCACCCGATGGCTCGGCGGCCCCCAGCAGGCCGTGGACCTGGACGTGCTGCAGGACGCGGTCTTCTCCGACCGGCGACTCCGGCTGCGCTACCGGCACAGCGGGGACCGGGAGCCGTCCACGTACACCGTGGATCCCTACGGCCTGGTCGCCAAGGCGGGGGTCTGGTACCTGGTCGCCGACCGCCGGGGCGCGCCCCGGCTGTTCCGCGTCGACCGGGTGCGCTCGGCCCGTGCGCTCGACGATCCCGTGCGGCGGCGGCCCGGCGTCGAACTCGCCGACGTCTGGGAGGTGCTGCGCCGGCAGGTGGAGGAGCGGCCGGGGGACGGCATCGACGTTACCGTGCGGGTGCGGCGCGAACGCCTCGACATGTTCCGGCGCATGGCCGCCGCGCAACTGACCGAAGTCCCCGACGACGACGGGGCGAGCGACTGGGTGATGGCCCGGCTGTCGTACCCGGTGCTGCGCGCGGTGCGTCAACTGCTCGGGTTCTCCGACCAGGTGGAGATCCTCGGCCCGCCCGAGGCGCGCGCCGAACTGCTGCGGGCGGTCCGCTCCGTCACGGCCCTGTACCAGGACGCCGGTCCGGACGGCGGCTGAAGTGCCTGGTGGGCGGCGGCACTTGGGGCGCGCTTTACCCGACTGACAGCGCGGGGACAGGGGAGGCCCAAGAACGCCCTATGCGCCGCTGGTTCAGTGCCCGCCTCAGGTCTTCCTCATCCTCCGTGGAGCTGTCTCTCATGAAGCGTGCCCGCCTCGTCCCCGTCGCCGCCCTGCTGGCGCTCTCCCCGCTGCTGCTGACCGCGTGCGGCTCGGACGACTCGTCCTCCTCGACCGGCGGCTCCGGGCAGCAGGCCTGCCGGGCGCCGTCCGGCATGCCGACCGGCTCCGGCCGTCCTGGCGGGATGCCCTCCGGCGCGCCCTCGGGGGCCTCCACCGCGAGGCCGAGCGGTACGCCCACGGGGCTGCCGTCCGGCGCGCCCTCGGGGATGCCGGGCGGTACGCCGAGCGGTGCGCCCGGTGGCGGGCAGGGCGGCCCCGGGGGCGGGCAGGGCGGCGGCTGCGGCGGGCCCGGCGGGGGAGAGACCGAGGGGCGGACCGGGGTACAGGCGCAGCAGGGCTGACGGATCAGGAGCCGCCGGACCGGACCGCGCGGGTCAGTCCAGCCAGTGGTGGCGGCCGATGCTGATGAGCCGCAACTGCCGCCGGGCGAGCAGGGTGACGCGCTCCCGCTCGTCCTCCGGCGCCTCCAGCGTCTCCAGGAACAGGGAGGCGGTCAGCAGCATCTGGTCGACGTAGAGGTGCGCGAGCATCCGCAGGTCGTCGTCGTTCCAGCCGCGCGCCTCCGGGTCGTGGGCCAGCTCGGCCTTCACCTCCTCGGCGAAACGGGCCAGTTGGTCGCGGATGGCCTCCCGTACCGGCTGAACTCCGCCATGTCGTTCACGGGCGATGAATCGGACGTGTGCGGGGTACGCGTCTACGTGGCGGGCGATCAGTTCGACGGCGCGCGTGATGCGTTCCTCGCTGTCGCCGGCCGCGGACACCGTCGTCCGCACCATCGGATGCAGGCTGCCCAGCGCCTCGTCGACCAGGGCCACACCCAGGTCGGCGGTGGAGCGGAAGTGCCGGTAGAAAGCGGTCGGAGCGACCCCGACGGCGCGGGTGACCTCGCGCAGGCCGAGGCTGCTCAGACTCTGCTCCTCCAGCAGCGCGAGCGCCGCGTCCAGAAACGCCTGCCGCGTCTTCTGCTTCTGGGCCTGCCGGATGCCGAGGGTGTGACTCATGTCATCCAGTTAACAACTGTTCTCTGGAATTGGGAAGCCGCGAGAAGCGCTAGACTCGAAGTCAGTGAACAACTGTTACTACAACTGTTCACCGAAGGTTCACAGGAGAACAACACGAGGCATCTCGGAGGGGGGATCTCATCCCATGCTGTTCCTCGTCGCCGCACTCATGCTGCTCGGTGTCGTGCTGGGCACCGTCGCCCACGCACCGCTGACCGTCACCGCCGCCGCGGCCGCCGTCATCGCCGTCTGGCTCGGCATCTTCGCGATCCGCGAGCGCCACGGCCGCCGTCGTCACACCTCGGCCGACTGACCGTCCGCATCGACTTCCAGGAGATGAGCACCATGCAACTCACCGCACCGGCCTCGGGCCGCACGGAGAACCGCCCGCGCACGCGGGACGCCGACGGGATGGCCGTGGCGTCCTTCATCCTCGGCCTCCTCGGCCTGCTCGTCCTCAACGTCTTCCTCGGCCCGGTCGCCATCGTCCTGGCCGCCGTCTCCCTCTGGCGCGGCACGTCCCGCCGTGGCCGTGCCTGGCTGGGCCTGGCCCTGGGCGTCGCCGACCTGGCGGTCCTGGGCCTCGCGATGGACCTGTCCAACACGGTGTCCTGGAGCCTGTGAGGCGACCGTGCCGCCGTCACCGCCGGCGCGTCGCCGCCGGGCCCGGCCCCGGCACGGGCAGGGCGGACCGGGTGGCAGCCGAGGGCACCGTGAGGGCGCCGTAGAATCGGCGTCACCATGGCTTACCTCGACCACGCCGCGACGACCCCGATGCTCCCGGAGGCGGCAGAGGCACTGACCGCCCAGCTGAGCATCACGGGCAACGCCTCCTCCCTCCACGCGTCCGGCCGCAGGGCCCGCCGTACGGTCGAGGAGTCCCGCGAAACCCTGGCGGAGGCGTTGGGCGCCCGCCCCAGCGAGGTGGTGTTCACCTCGGGCGGCACCGAGGCCGACAACCTCGCGGTGAAGGGCCTGTACTGGGCCCGCCGTGCCGCCGACCCGGCCCGCACCCGGGTCCTGGCCAGTCCCGTCGAGCACCACGCCGTCCTCGACGCCGTGCACTGGCTCGGCGAGCACGAGGGCGCCACCGTCGAGTACCTCCCCGTCGACTCCCACGGCCGCGTCCACGCCGACGCGCTGCGCGAGGCCATCGCCCGCGACCCCGGCAGCGTCGCCCTGGCCACCGTGATGTGGGCCAACAATGAGATCGGCACCGTCATGCCGGTCCGCGAACTGGCCGACGTCGCCGCCGAGTTCGATGTCCCGCTGCACGCCGACGCGGTCCAGGCCTTCGGTCAGGTCCCGGTCGGCTTCGCCGACTCCGGCCTCGCCGCGCTCACCGTGTCGGGTCACAAGATCGGCGGCCCGTACGGCATCGGCGCGCTGCTCCTCGGCCGCGAGTACACCCCGGTGCCCGTCCTGCACGGCGGCGGCCAGGAGCGCCATGTCCGCTCCGGCACCCTGGATGTGCCCGCCGTGGCCTCCTTCGCGGTGGCCGGCCGGCTCGCCGCCGAGCAGCGCGAGTGGTTCGCCCGGGAGATCGGCGCCCTGCGGGACCAGTTGGTGGACGCCGTCCGTACGGCCGTACCGGACGCGATCCTCGGGGGCGACCCGGCGCCCGGCGGCCGCCTCCCGGCCAACGCCCACTTCACCTTCCCCGGCTGCGAGGGAGACTCCCTGCTGCTCCTGCTGGACGCCCAGGGCATCGAGTGCTCCACCGGATCGGCCTGCACCGCGGGCGTCGCCCAGCCCAGCCACGTCCTGCTCGCCACCGGCACCGACCCGGACCTGGCCCGCGGCACCCTGCGCTTCTCCCTCGGGCACACCTCGACGGAGGCGGACGTGGAGGCGGTCGCCAAGGCCATCGGCCCCGCGGTGGAACGCGCGCGGGTGGCCGGGCTCAGCTGAGGAGCGGGCCGCCGGGCTCAGCCGACGTGCGGGCCGCCACCGAGAGGCGCGCCGCCCGGCCCGGCGCACGCGAAAGACCTACGAAACAAGTTCCCTTCGCCGGTATTGTCCGGATCAGGTGCTGGGGGTCGCCTTCGGTCCAGTCCTTGCGACCTTCCGGCCTCTCAGTCCTAGCGTCGACGTCGGCCCCGGCGGAAGCCTTGTGCCTCTCGCAGAAGTCGGCTACGCCGCTGTAACTCCCTCACTCGTCCCGTAGGCCTGCTCCCACCATAGAACTTCTCTTTTCGGACAAAAAGGGGCTGAACCTTGATTCTTTTCCAGGCCCTCATCTCGCTTGCCGCACCAGCCCCATGTAGCGCTTCCAGGCCCAGTGCGGCCCCGGATCCGTGTGATCCGTGCCCGGCACCTGCGCGTGCCCGATGACGTGCTCCCGGTCGACGGGTATGCCGTACCGCGCGCAGATCGCGGCCGTCAGCCGCGCCGACGCGGCGTACATCGCGTCCGTGAAGGAGGAGGCGTCCTCCACGAAGCCCTCGTGCTCGATGCCGACGCTGCGCTCGTTGTACTCCCGGTTGCCGGCGTGGAACGCCACGTCCAGCTCCCGTATCAGCTGGGTGACCCGACCGTCCCTGCGCACGATGTAGTGCGCCGCGGCGCCGTGCGCCGGGTCCTGGAAGGCCCGCACGGCGCTCTGGTAACCGCCCTGCGTGACATGGACGACGACACGGTCGACCGTGTAGTCGTCCGGGCGGTCCGCGCGGCGGTAGTTCGCCGGGTCCGCCGCCATCCAGCGCGCGCCCCGGAAGTCCACCGCCCCGGCCACCCGTGACTTCTCCACCCCGGGCAGCCGCCACCACAGGTGGGACAGCTCCTCCCGGGCCAGCGCGGCCGTGCCCACGGCGGCCGCCAGCCCGCCGATGAGCAGCGCCCGCCGCCCCGGCCGCCGGTCCGTGTCAGTCATGGTCACCCCCGCGTGGAACCTGCCCCGTCCGCTGTGATCGTCAACGGATGTACGGCGGTCCGCGTTCCCGCGGCCCCGTACCCTGGAAGGGTTATGACTGAGACCCCGCAGCGCCCCCTCCGCGTCCTCGCCGCCATGTCCGGCGGCGTCGACTCCGCCGTCGCCGCCGCGCGTGCCGCGGAAGCCGGGCACGACGTCACCGGCGTCCACCTCGCGCTCTCCGCGAACCCGCAGTCCTTCCGCACCGGCGCGCGGGGCTGCTGCACCATCGAGGACTCGCGCGACGCCCGCCGCGCCGCCGACGTCATCGGCATCCCGTTCTACGTCTGGGACCTCGCCGACCGCTTCCGTGAGGACGTCGTCGAGGACTTCGTCGCCGAGTACGAGGCCGGCCGCACCCCCAACCCCTGCCTGCGCTGCAACGAGAAGATCAAGTTCGCCGCGCTGCTGGACAAGGCGCTCGCCCTCGGCTTCGACGCCGTCTGCACCGGCCACTACGCCCAGGTGATCACGCGCGAGGACGGCTCCCGCGAGCTGCACCGGGCCTCCGACATGGCCAAGGACCAGAGTTACGTCCTCGGCGTGCTGGACGAGCGGCAGCTCGCCCACGCGCTGTTCCCGCTCGGCGACACGGTCACCACCAAGGACGAGATCCGCGCCGAGGCCGAGCGCCGGGGCCTCGCCGTCGCCAAGAAGCCGGACTCGCACGACATCTGCTTCATCGCCGACGGCGACACCCAGGGCTTCCTGGCCGGCCGGCTCGGCAAGGCCGAAGGGGACATCGTCGACGAGTCCGGCGCGGTCGTCGGCTCCCACGAGGGCGCGTACGGCTTCACCATCGGCCAGCGAAAGGGCCTGCGGCTCGGCACCCCGGCCCCCGACGGCAAGCCGCGCTACGTCCTCGACATCTCCCCGGTGAACAACACCGTGACCGTCGGCCCGGCCGCCGCCCTGGACGTCACCGCCCTGACGGCGGTCAAGCCGCGCTGGTGCGGCACCGCCCCGGCCGGCCCCGGCACCTACACCGCCCAGCTTCGGGCCCACGGCGGCGAGACCGAGGTGACGGCGGAACCGGTCGACGGCACCCTCGAGGTGTCGTTCACCGAGCCCGTCAGGGGCGTCGCCCCCGGCCAGGCGATCGTGCTGTACGACGGCACGCGCGTGGTCGGCTCGGCGACGATCGCGTCCACGGTGCGGGTGAAGGCTCCCGCGGTCTGAGAACGCGCGCCTTCGGACGCCCGGCGCCCGGCCCCTACTCCCAGTCCCAGGTCACGCCCACGTGCCCGGGCTGGATCTCGGGCTCCACTATGTGCACCGTGCCGTGCGCGTTCAGCGTGAGGTCGCCGAGGAACTCGGGCGGCGCCTGCACCGTGGGCCGCCCGAACCGTCGGCACCGCACCGGCAGCGCCGCCCGGTCGAAGGCGACCTGCAGCACGTAGGCGCCGCCCGCGTAGTTGAAGCCCCGGTAGTACTCGTGGCTCGGCTCGCCCGTGCCGTCCTCGAACCGGTACCGCATCATCGCGGTCTCACCCGCCGCGAGCCGCGCGTCGAAGAGCAGCTCCACGGCCACCGTCCCGGCCTCCGGCGCCCGGCGCACCCGCCCGACCCGGCAGTTCTCCAGACCCACCGCCCGCATCCGCTCGGTGTCGCAGCCGATCTCGCCGCAGTGGATGGCGACGTAGCGGTCCATGCCGTCGCGGTGCGCCCGCACCACGTGCTCGGCCTCGCGGCTGGCCAGCCGGCGCTCGGCGTCGATCCGCACCCGCTCGTACTGCAGCACGGTGTGCAACCCGCCGTCGCGCGGCGCCTCCAGCTCGACGAGCAGCCGTTCCAGCGCCGAGTCCGGGCCGACCAGCATCCGGAACGGCCGGGCCACCGGGTGGTCGGCCGGCGTGCGCGGTCCGAGCAGCCGGGTCAGGGCGTGCTCCGGCAGCTCCAGCACCTCCTCCAGCGCGGTCACCGCCCGCAGCGACTCGGGCCGGTCCGGCCGGCGGACGCCGCGCTGCCAGTAACTCAGGCTGGTGACGCCCACGCTGACGCCGCGTCGCTCCAGCCGGTGCCGCACCCGGTGCAGCGTCAGCCCGCGGGCCGTCAGCGCCGCCCGCAGGGCCACCGCGAAGGGTCCGGTGCGCAGCGCCTCGGCGAGCCGTGCCTCCGCGTCGGGTCCGTCGGACTGTGCTTTCACCAAGGGAGCTTCCCTCCGCTCCGCCGCGCACCGGCACCACGTGAATGTTCACTTTCCGGACCGCCGACGGGCCCAGGGCGCCGCGATGCTACCAGTGGTAAAAGCCCCGTGTTCACACTTGTCCGCAGTCTGTTCACACCGGCGCCGGCGCCGGGACCACGGGCGTTGACCATGCACCGTCACTCCCCGATGCTCATCGGCGAGCGTCCGGACGCGCTCCTTCCGCCTCAGCCCCAACCTCTCATCAGGGAGGACCGCTCCATGTCTCGCACCGTTCCCCGCCCGCCGCGCTCACGCGGCAGACGCGGACTGGCCGTCGCGGGCTGTCTGCTCGCCACCGCCCTCTCACTCACCACGGCGACCGGTGCCGCTGCCGCCGGTGCCACCACCGCCGCGGCCGGCGCCAACCAGCTGGACATCGACATGCAGGCCCAGCAGAAGAGCAACTGGTGCTGGGCGGCCAGTGGCGCCACCATCGCCGCCTGGCACGGCCGGAACTACAGTCAGAACGCTTTCTGCGACGCGGCCTTCGGCTACAGCCAGGGCATCACCTGCCCCAACAGTCAGGCCACCCTCGCCGACGACCAGCGGGCGTACGACTGGATGGGCCTCAACCCCGGCTACTACATCCAGGGCCGCATCGCCTACAGCGGCCTGCAGGGCGAGATAGACGCCGGCCGCCCGGTGCAGACCCGCATCCAATGGAGCTCCGGCGGCGGCCACATGGAGGTGCTGTACGGCTACGACACCTCCCGGAGCTGGGTGTACTGGGGCGACCCGTGGCCCGACGACTACCGCTACAACTGGTCGACGTACGGCTACTACACGAGCAACCCGGACTTCTCCTGGACCCACACGCTCTACGGAATCGGGGCGTGAGCGCCGTGCACCGGATTCACACCCTGATCCGTCCGGTCGCCGCTGGAACGCTGGCCGCCGCCGTGCTCGTGCTGAGCGGCGCCGCCCCCGCCAAGGCCGTCCCGGCCGCGCCCCAGGCCCCCGCGGTACCCCATGCCTACAGCCCCGGCCAGATCGCCGCCGCCCGTGCCGTGGCCGGCAGCGACAGCACGCTCGACGTGCTCGGCCGGTTCTTCGCCGCCGCCCCGGACCACACCACCCGCGCCATGGCACCCCCGCGGGCCGCCGGCGCGAAGGCCGCGCCGCACCTCACCGGCGCCGGCACCACCGTCTACACCCTCAACGCCGACTTCGTCGCGGGCCGCGAGGACGCGCCGGTCGCCGAGCCGGCGTTCGTCGCCACCGACGCGGTCTCCGCGACCGGGCGGCTGGCCTCGGTGTGGACGGTCAGGACCAAGCGGGGCTGGCAGGTGGTGAACATCGCCTCCGGCGCCGACGAGACCACGTACGCCGCCAAGGCCGAAGGCCGCGGCACCGTTTTCCGCGAGCCGCAGATCAACGCCTGGTACCTGCTGCGCGGCGACCGGGTGCTGCCGCTCAACACCGAGGCACGGGCGGCGGTCGGCGAGCACGGCACCACCGTCGCCCGCTACCGGCACCACGTCCGCACGTCGTACGCGTCCCGGCTGGCCGGGTCGAAGTACGACCGGGACGGCTACGCCGGCGGCTTCGGGGAGGAGGCATCCCGGGCGGCCGCGGCGGCTACGCCGGCCGCGCGGGAGTCCGGCACGGACACCGCCACCCTGGCCGGCCTCGGCGTCGCCGGCGCGGCCCTGACCCTGGGCCTCGCCCTCACCGGGCGACGGCGACCCGAAGACCCCGGAGCGCGGTGACCTGGCCCCACCGCGTTTCGAGGGGTGCGCGCAGGGCGACGGCCCCACACGTCGTCGGCACGCACCCGGGGGTGGGTCCGGGGAACGGCCCCCACGGGGCCCGGACCCACCCCCGGAGGCAGGGCCCGGACGGCCCTCACAGGGCTCCGGTCATCCGGGAGGCGTCTCCCCCCACAAGGGCGCGGCTCCCGCCCGGAGGATGAGTCCGGGAGGCGGCCCTCACGGCCGTTCGGGCCCGCTCTGCCGGGCGGGCCGGGGCAAGTGCCCCTGGTCCGCAGGCTGCCGGTCGCGGGAGCCGGGTTCCGGACGGCGTCCTCCCCAGGGGGCGCCGGTCGCCTGGGAGGCGTTCCCCCCACGGAGCGCCGTTCCCGCCCGCGGGGCGCGGGTCAGGCCCGGATAGTGAGTCCGGGAGGCGGCCCTTGCTCCGCCCGGGTTCACCACCCCGAGTGATCGGCCGGCTGCAACCCCACCGCAGCGGGCCGGTCGCGGGAGCCGGGTCCCGGGACGGTGTCCTCCCCACGGGACGCCGGTCGTCCGGGAGGCGGCCCTTGCTCCGCCCCGGGCCCACCCCGAGGGCGGGCCCGGGGTGGCGCGTCCCCCCCCAAGGGTCCCGGTCTCGCCCGGAGGGGAGCGAGTCCGGGGGACGACCCTGACGCTGCCCGGACCCACCTCGGGGGATGGGTCCGGGCAGCGGCCCCAGGGACGAGGACGGGTCCGGCACACCGCCCCACCGGACCGGGCCCGCCCTCACCCACACCGGTCAGCCGGTGAAGAACTCCGCCAGAACCGGGGCCAGTACCTCCGGCTCCACGGCGTGGGTCTGGCCCTCCAGGGTGCGGTACGTGCCCCGGGGCACGGTCCGGGCGACCGCCTCGGCCGCCTCGCGGAGCCACCCGGGGCTCGCCCCGCCCGCGACCGACAGGACCGGTACGGAGACCGCGGCCAGCCGCTCTCGGGGCAGCAGTCCGTCCCCCAGGACCGCGTCGTCGTACGCCAGACTGGGCGCGACGGACTCCATGCCGGCCCACATCGGTGACTCGCGCGCGCTGCGGATCGTCTCCTCGCCGAGGCCCGTCAGCCGCAGGAAAAGCTCCACCGCGTCGCCGCGCCGGCCGTCGGAGAGCGCCTCCCGCAGACGCTCGGTGTACGCCCGCTTCCCCGCGCCGCCGTCCAGGAAGTCGGCGAACGGCACCTCGTACACGGCGGCCTGACGGACCGGCAGGCCGCTCGCCGCCGCCTCGAGCACCAGCGCGCCGCCCGAGGAGACCCCGAACAGGCCCGCCGCCCCGCCCACCGCGTCGACCAGCGCGGCCAGATCCTCGACCTCGCGCTCCACCGCGTACGGCGCCGTGTCACCGCTCTCGCCGCGGCCCCGGCGGTCGTAGACGACGGCCGTGCAGTGGTCCGCGAGCCGGTGCGCCAGGGGCGCCACGGTGCCGCCGGTGGACATCGCGCCGCTCACCAGGATCACCGTCGGCCCCTGGCCGATCACTTGGTACGCGAGGGAGGTGCCGTCGCGGGAAGTCGTCTTCTTGTCCATGCCCGTGCAGACTGCCGCACGGCGCGGGACTCACCGGTCACGACACGTCGGTGTCGCGGAGAGTCACGTCACTTCGACCTCTTCCACCTCGTAGAAGCACAGGTGATCCCTGATCGCGGCGACGTCCGGCTTCGGGTCCGGGTACGCCCAGACCAGATCGGGCGCGTCCGGCAGCGACCAGTAGGAGGCGGTGCCCTTGAAGGGGCAGACGGTGTGAGTGCCGGACGGCGTCAGCAGATCGAGCCGGACGTCCTCGGCGGGGATGTAGTACCGCACCGGACAGCCCGTCTCGCGCAGCAGCAGGGGACGGTCGGTCTCCGCCAGCACCTGGCCGCCGTGCACCGCGCGCACGCGCCGCTCGCCCTGTTCGATGGTGATCGTGTGTCCTCGGGTCATACCAGGACAGCGCCGACGGGCCCGGACTTCTTCCCGCGTACGGTGGAGGGCATGAACATCTGCGTCTTCCTCTCCGCCGCCGACCTCGACGAGCGCTACACCCGGCCCGCGCGCGAGTTCGCGGAACTGCTCGGCAAGGCCGGCCACACCCTGGTCTGGGGCGGCTCCGACGTCGGTCTGATGAAGGTCGTCGCCGACGGGGTGCACGAGGCGGGCGGCAGGCTGCTGGGCGTGTCCGTGGAGTTCCTCGCGACGAAGGCACGCCCCGGCGCCGACGAGATGGTGATCGCCGCCGACCTCGCCGAGCGCAAGAGGCTGCTGCTGGAGAAGGCCGACGCCGTGGTGATCATGGTGGGCGGCACCGGGACGCTGGACGAGGCCACCGAGATCCTGGAGCTGAAGAAGCACGGCCGCACCGACAAGCCGGTGGTGCTGCTGAACACGGCCGGCTTCTACGACGGTCTCCAGCAGCAGTTCCTCCGCATGGAGGCGGAGGGCTTCCTGCCCCGCCCGCTCGCCGAGCTGATGTTCTTCGCCGAGGAGCCCGCGGCCGCCCTGGCCCACCTCGAGGAGTCACTGGCGGCCGGCTGATGCGAGCATGGCGCACATGGCTACTCATGTGATCACCGGGGCCGGTTCCGGCATCGGCGCGGCCGTCGCCCGCCGCCTGCACGCGCGCGGGGACGAAGTCGTCCTGCACGCGCGCGACGCGGGCCGTGCCAAGGAGCTGGCGGCCGAGTTCCCCGGGGCGCGCACCCTGGTGGGCGACCTCGCCGACCCCGACAAGCTCTCCTGGGCCTTCTCCCACCAGACGCTCCCGGAACGGGTCGACTCGCTCCTGCACATCGCAGGAGTCGTGGACCTCGGCGACGTCGGCGAGCTGACCCCCAGGTCCTGGCGCCACCAGCTCAACGTCAACCTGATCGCCCCCGCCGAGCTGACCCGGCACTTCCTGCCCCAGCTCCGCGCCGCCCGCGGCCATGTGATCTTCGTCAACTCCGGATCCGGTCTGAACGCCCACGCCGGCTGGTCCGCGTACGCCGCCTCCAAGCACGGCCTGAAGGCGCTGGCCGACTCCCTGCGCCAGGAGGAGCACGGCAACGGCGTCCGCGTCACCTCCGTCTACCCCGGGCGTACGGCCAGCCCCATGCAGGCCAAGGTGCACCAGCAGGAGGGCAAGGAGTACGAGGCCTCGCGGTGGATCGACCCCGAGTCGGTGGCGATCACCATCCTTACCTCCCTGGACCTGCCGAGGGACGCGGAGATCAACGACCTGACGGTGCGCCCGGGCCGCTGACCGCCGGTCACCCCGGGCGTGAAGGCTACGTAGGCTTCACCCCGTGAACGAGAACATGCGCTTTGGTGCGGCCACCGGGATCGGGTCGATGCCCGGTGGGGACGCCCGGGAGGCCGCCAGGACCGTCACCGGCAGCGTCGAGGACTTTCCGTTTCTGCCCGAGCTGCCCGCGCGGGGGCCCGGCGCCGACATGATCGGGCGCACCGCCGGGATGCTGGTCGAGCTGTACGCGCGCGTGGAGCCCAGCGGCTGGCGGATCGGCGACCGGCCGGGCCGGGACACCAAGCGGGCCCGGTCATGGCTCGGGGAGGACCTCGACGCGCTGGAGGAGTTCACCCAGGGCCACGAGGGCGACCTCAAGGTGCAGGCCGTCGGGCCCTGGACCCTGGCCGCCGCCCTGGAGCTGCGGAACGGGGAGGCCGCTCTGTCGGACCCGGGCGCCTGCCGAGACCTCGCCGGCTCGCTGGCGGAGGGGCTGCGGCTGCACCTCGCCGAGGTGCGGCGCCGCGTCCCCGGCGCCCGCCTCGTGCTCCAGCTCGACGAGCCCTCGCTCACCGACGTACTGCGCGGCCAGGTGCGAAGCGCCAGCGGCTACCGCACCCACCGGGCCGTGGACCGGCAACTGGTCGAGGCCACGCTCCGGGACGTGATCGCGGCGCACGACGGCGGTCCGGTCGCCGTCCACTCCTGCGCCCCCGACGTGCCGTTCGCCCTGCTGCGCCGGGCCGGCGCCGACGCCGTCTCCTTCGACTTCTCGCTCCTCACCGAACGTGACGACGACGCCATCGGTGAGGCCGTGGAGGCCGGCATCCGTCTGTTCGCCGGTGTCGTGCCGGGCACGGACGGCCCATTGTCAGACCCTGCCGGTAGCGTCATGGGTGTCAGGACGCTGTGGCGCAGGCTGGGGCTGCGTCCCGGGCTGCTCGCGGAAGCGGTCACGGTGACCCCGGCATGCGGTCTCGCGGGCGCTTCTCCCGCGTACGCACGCCAGGTGCTCGCGCACTGCGTCCGGGCGGCGAGATCCCTCGCGGACAACCCAGAGTAACGGGAGGACGACACGGTGGCCGGCGACAAGCAGCAGGCGGAGACGGCGGTGCCCGCCGAGGCACGGGAGAAGCACGCGCAGCTCGCTGAGCAGATCGAGGAGCACCGCTTCCGGTACTACGTGAAGGACGCCCCGGTCGTCAGCGACGCGGAGTTCGACGAGCTCCTGAAGAGCCTGGAGGCACTGGAGGAGCGGTATCCGGAGCTGCGTACGCCGGACTCGCCGACCCAGAAGGTCGCCGGGTCCTACGCGACGGAGTTCACCGCGGTCGAGCACCGCGAGCGGATGCTGTCCCTGGACAACACCTTCAACGACGACGAGCTGGCCGCCTGGGCCGACCGCATCGCCCGGGAACTGGGCGAGCAGGAGTACCACTTCCTGTGCGAGCTGAAGGTCGACGGCCTCGCCGTCAACCTCACCTACGAGAACGGCCGCCTCACGCGCGCGGCGACCCGCGGCGACGGCCGCACCGGAGAGGACATCACGCCCAACGTCCGGACGATCGCGGACATCCCGGACCGCCTGAAGGGTGACGACGTCCCCGCCCTGGTGGAGATCCGCGGCGAGGTCTACTTCCCGATGGAGAAGTTCCTCGAGCTCAACGAGCGCCTGGTCGCGGCCGGGGACAAGCCCTTCGCCAACCCCCGCAACGCCGCCGCCGGTTCGCTGCGCCAGAAGGACCCGCGCGTCACCGCCACCCGCCCGCTGCACATGGTCGTCCACGGCATCGGCGCCCTGGAGGGCTTCACGGGCATGACCCGTCTCTCCCAGGCCTACGACCTGCTGAAGACCTGGGGGCTGCCCACCTCACGGCACAACCGGGTGGTCGACGACCTCGACGGGGTACGGGAGTTCATCGCCTACTACGGCGAGAACCGGCACTCCGTGGAGCACGAGATCGACGGTGTCGTCGTCAAGCTGGACGAGATGCGCCTCCAGGGGCGCCTCGGCTCCACCGCGCGGGCGCCGCGCTGGGCGATCGCCTACAAGTACGCCCCGGAAGAGGTCAACACCAAGCTCATCGACATCAAGGTGGGCGTCGGACGCACCGGCCGTGTCACGCCGTACGCCCAGGTCGAGCCGGTCACGGTCGCGGGCAGCGAGGTCGAGTTCGCCACCCTGCACAACCAGGAGGTCGTCAAGGCCAAGGGGGTGCTCATCGGCGACACCGTCGTCCTGCGCAAGGCCGGTGACGTCATCCCCGAGATCCTCGGTCCGGTGGCCGACCTGCGGGACGGCGGCGAGCGGGAGTTCGTGATGCCGGGCGAGTGCCCGGAGTGCGGCACCCCGCTGCGGCCCATGAAGGAGGGCGACATCGACCTCCGCTGCCCCAACGCCCGTACCTGCCCTGCCCAGTTGCGGGGACGCGTGTCCTATCTCGCGGGCCGCGAGTGCCTGGACATCGAGCACTTCGGTGACGTGGCCGCCGCCGCACTGACCCAGCCGCTGGAGCCGGCCGACCCGCCGCTGGTCGACGAGGGCGACCTGTTCGACCTGACGGTGGAGAAGCTGCTGCCCATCAGGGCCTACGTGCTCGACCAGGACAGCGGCCTGCCCAAGAGGGACCCCAAGACCGGCGAGGACAAGGTCGTCGCGGTCTTCGCCAACCAGAAGGGCGAGCCGAAGAAGAACACGCTGACGCTGCTGGAGAACATCGAGGCGGCGAAGTCCCGTCCGCTCGCCCGCTTCCTGAACGGGCTCTCCATCCGGCACGTCGGCCCGGTCGCGGCACAGGCCCTCGCGCGCGAGTTCCGCTCGATCGACCGCATCGAACAGGCCACCCAGGAAGAACTGGCCACCACCGACGGCGTCGGCCCCATCATCGCCACCGCCCTCAAGGAATGGTTCGCCGAGGACTGGCACCGCGAGATCGTCCGCAAGTGGAAGGCCGCCGGGGTCCCGCTGGAGGACGAGTCGTCCGGCGAGGACGAGGGCCCGCGTCCGCTGGAGGGACTCACCGTCGTCGTCACCGGCACCCTGGAGAACTTCACCCGGGACGGCGCCAAGGAGGCACTGCAGAGCCGCGGCGCCAAGGTGACCGGTTCGGTCTCGAAGAAGACCTCGTTCGTGGTCGTCGGCGACAACCCGGGATCGAAGTACGACAAGGCGATGCAGCTCAAGGTTCCCGTCCTGAACGAGGCCGGTTTCGGCGTCCTGTTGGAGCGGGGACCCGAAGCGGCGGCCGAAGTCGCGCTTCCGACCGAGGAGTAGCGGTTGAAGGCCACCCGATCGGTGCATATCAGATGCATACGGGTGGCCCGGGCGCATTCGGGCAACCGTCGACGACCGCTGCCCGAGAAAGCATTCTGCGGCCTACTGTTGAGGTGTGCGCCTGCCGTGCCCAGCCGCGGTTGGGGCATTCCCCTGCCCGCCGGAGGCACGGGGAAAGGATTGTTCAACGCGGAGCCGCTGATGGTTGTCGGGCACCGGGCCGCGTGGCGTGGGCACCGCCGGCTGTGAGAGGGACGGGAATGGAACCGACCGAGAGCGCTGCCCCGCACGCACGGCTGCGCCTGCGCCTACGCGCGGGCGCGTGGCGGGGGACCCGGTGGACGGGACGGGGCGCCGGACGCACCGCTGCCCGGCCTTATCCGGCCCAAGCGGGCACCGCGCCCGATCCGCACCCCACGGTGCCGTCGGCCATCGAGGCCGCCCGGACCCGACCCGGCACCGACGCCGAACGGCGTCCGCCCTGGCCCGCGTCGCACGCGGCCCTCGTGGCCGCCGCCGCGCTCGCCCTGGCCGCGGGCTTATACCGGGCCTTCATCGGCCACCACGCCCTGTTCCCGTGCGAGACGCCGGGCTGGTCGCTGGCCGTGCTCACCGGCATCATCGTCGGCCACCTCGTGATGCTCGGCCGCGCCCGCTGGTGGGGCGGCACGGGCTCCGGCGCGGCCCTCACCCTGGCCGTCCTGCTGCTGTACGGCTGGATGCCGGCCGGGATGGTCAGCCTCACCGTCGTCGTCCTGGTCGGCATGGCCAGGCGGCAGCGCTGGCGGCAGGGCATGCTGCACGGCGCGGTCGACATCCTCGGGATCAGCGCCGGCGCCCTGGTGCTCGGCTTCTTCGGGTGCGTGCCGAGCGTCGAGGAGCCCTGGCGGCCCGACAGCTGGGGCCTCACCACCGCACCGGAGGTGGTGCTCGTCGCGGCCGCCTACCTCGCGGTCAGCCGAGGGCTGCTGTGGTACTCGCAGGCCCCGCGCGGTGGCCCCCTGCCCACCGTCGCCCGCACCGCCCTGGTCCGGCAGGGCCTGCTCGCCGTGGCACTGCTCGGTATCGCCCCGCTGGTGTGCGTGGTCGCCGACGCCCGGCCGGTCCTGCTGCCGCTGTTCGCCATCCCGCTGATCGCCCTCGACTCCACGCTGTGGATGGCCCGGGCCCGCGCCGAGGAGCAGTTGCGCGACCCGCTGACCGGGCTGCCCAACCGGCAGTGGCTGCTGGAGCGGATCTGGACCGCTCTGGACGACGCCGAGCGGATCGGCGCCCGCGCCGCGCTCATGCTGATCGACCTCGACCGGTTCCGTTCGGTGAACGACACCCTCGGCCATCTCGCCGGCGACCGGCTGCTGCTGCAGATCGCCGACCGGCTCCGCCAGGCCCTGCCGCGCGGCGCCGAGGCCGCCCGGCTCGGCGGCGACGAGTTCGCCGTCCTACTGCCCGTCGCGGACTCCACCACCTCCGCCACCCGCGTCGCCCGCGGCCTCGTCGCGGAACTCAGCTCCCCGCTCGACCTCGACGGGCTCACCCTCGTCCTGGAGGCCAGCGCCGGCGTCGCCGTCTTCCCCGATCACGCGCTGGACGCCGAGGGGCTGCTGCGGCGGGCGGACGTGGCGATGTACCAGGCGAAGCGGGACCGTACCGGCGTCGAGGTCTACGAGTCCAAGCGGGACTCCAACACGCCCGACCGGCTGGGTCTGCTGGGCGATCTGCGCCGGGCGCTGGACGCCCACGAGGTGCAGCTGCACTACCAGCCCAAGGTGCGTTTCGACGGGCAGGTCGCGGGCCTGGAGGCGCTGGTCCGGTGGGTGCATCCCGAGCGCGGGAAGGTTCCGCCGGACGAGTTCATAGCGATCGCCGAGTCCTCCGGGCTGATGCCCCATCTGACGGAGTACGTGCTGGAGACCGCGCTCGGACAGGTCGCCGCCTGGCGGGCGCAGGGGCTGCGGGTGCCGGTGGCGGTCAACGTCTCCCCGCGCGACGTGCACACGCCCGGCTTCGCCGGCTCGGTCGCCGCCCGCCTGGCGCGGCACGGGGTTCCGGCCGGGGCGCTCCAGCTCGAGATAACCGAGCACGTCCTGCTGGAGGACCCGCAGCGGGCCGCCGACACCCTCGCCGCGCTCACCGGGCACGGCGTGAAGATGTCCCTGGACGACTTCGGCACCGGGTACTCCTCGCTGGTGCATCTGCGCCGGCTCCCCGTCAGCGAGCTGAAGATCGACCGTTCCTTCGTGGCCCGGCTGGCCGTGGACACCGAGGACGCCGAGATCGTGCGCTGCACGGTCGACCTGGCGCATTCGCTGGGGCTGCTCGTCGTCGCCGAGGGCGTGGAGGACGACGAGACCTGGGAGCGGCTGCGGGACCTCGGCTGCGACGCGGTGCAGGGATGGCTGGTCGCCGCCGCGATGCCGCCGGACGAGACGACGGCCTGGCTGCTGGCGCGCGGGTCGCGCGGCTGGCAGCGGCCGCGGGCCGCGCTGCCGGCCGCCGAGTAGCGCCCGGCGGTCAGCCCGCGGCGAAGTGCCCGATCAGCAGGTCCGGTCTGCGCCCGTGCGCCTCCTCCGGGCTGCCGGCCTTCGCCGGAGCGCGGGCCGAGGCCTGGTTCATGGTCCGCGTGGCGCTCGTGCCCCTCGGTGACACGCTGATAGTCCTGCGGCACGGTGGTGCGCGGGCCGTCGCGTCGGGATCCACTTCGCCACGGCGGTCGTCGTACTGATCAGTGCCGCGCTGCTCTTCCTCGTCTGACCACGACACCATCGTCACAGGGGGCCCGAAGATGTCGCTGTTCGTTCCGGAGTTCGACGAGACCGTGATCGTCCGCGAGGCCGAGGCCGAGGTGGTCGGCCGCGCGCCCACCACCATCCGCCTGCTGGCCGACAGCAGCGCGACCGGCGGCGCCCTGTCCACCCAGCGGGTCACCCTCCGGGAGGGCGCCGACGGCGCCAAGCCGCACTGGCACGACAACTCCGCCGAGATGTTCTTCCTGCTGGACGGCGCCGCCGACATCCTCTCCGGCGACGACGTCGTCACCGCCGGCCCGGGCGACCTCGTCGTCGTCCCGCCCGGCAGGCCGCACGCCTTCGCCGCCGTGCCCGGAGCCGACGCCGACCTGCTCATCGTCCTCACCCCGGGCGTCGAACGCTTCGAGTACTTCCGCCACCTCCGGCGCATCGCCCTCGGCGAGGCCACCCCCGAGAGCCTGCTCGAGGTGCAGGAGCTGTACGACAACCACTTCCTGAAGAGCCACGCCTGGGATGCCCGGCGCCACTGAGCCGGGGGCGCGGCAGCCGCGGGTGGGGGGGCGCGGGCGGGGGCGCGGCCTGACCGTTTCACGGGCACGGCTCCCCGCCCCATAGGATTGGCCCCAAACCACACACACTCACCCCAGAGGATCGCTGCATGCCTGGCATCACGCGCGAGGAGGTCGCCCACCTCGCCCGGCTGGCGCGTCTGGAGCTGAAGCCCGAAGAGCTCGACCACTTCGCGGGCCAGCTCGACGACATCATCGGCGCGGTCGCCCGCGTCAGCGAGGTCGCCGACCAAGACGTACCGCCGACCTCCCACCCGCTGCCGCTGACGAACGTCATGCGCGCGGACGAGGTCCGTCCCTCGCTCACCCCCGAGCAGGCGCTCTCCGGCGCCCCGGCCCAGGAGCAGCAGCGTTTCAAGGTGCCGCAGATCCTGGGGGAGGACTGACCATGACGGACATCATCAGGCTCACGGCCGCCGAGACCGCCGAGAAGATCGCCTCCGGCGAGCTGACGGCCGTCGAGGTCACCGAGGCCCACCTCGCCCGCATCGAGGCCGTCGACGAGAAGGTGCACGCCTTCCTGCACGTCGACCGCGAGGGCGCCCTCGCCCAGGCCCGCGCCGTGGACGAGAAGCGGGTCCGCGGCGAGAAGCTCGGCCCGCTGGCCGGCGTCCCGCTCGCGCTCAAGGACATCTTCACCACCGAGGGCGTGCCGACCACCGTCGGCTCGAAGATCCTCGAGGGCTGGATCCCGCCGTACGACGCGACGCTCACCAAGCGGCTGAAGGCCGCCGACGTCGTCATCCTCGGCAAGACCAACATGGACGAGTTCGCCATGGGCTCCTCCACCGAGAACAGCGCCTACGGCCCGACCGGCAACCCCTGGGACCTCACCAAGATCCCCGGCGGCTCCGGAGGCGGTTCCTCCGCCGCGCTCGCCTCCTTCCAGGCACCGCTCGCCATCGGCACCGACACCGGCGGCTCCATCCGCCAGCCGGCCGCCGTCACCGGCACGGTCGGCGTGAAGCCGACCTACGGCGCGGTCTCCCGCTACGGCATGGTCGCCTTCTCGTCCTCCCTCGACCAGGGCGGCCCCTGCGCCCGCACGGTGCTGGACGCGGCCCTGCTGCACGAGGTCATCGCCGGGCACGACCCGCTCGACTCCACCTCCATCGACGCCCCGGTCCCGCCGGTGGTCGAGGCCGCGCGCAACGGCAGCGTCGAGGGCATGCGGGTCGGCGTCGTCAAGCAGTTCCGCGGCGAGGGCTACCAGGCCGGCGTCGTGCAGCGCTTCGACGAGTCCGTGGAGCTGCTGAAGGAGCTGGGCGCCGAGATCGTCGAGCTGGACTGCCCGTCCTTCGACCTGGCGCTCTCCGCGTACTACCTGATCGCGCCGTCCGAGTGCTCCTCCAACCTCGCCCGCTTCGACGGCCTGCGCTACGGCCTGCGGACCGGCGACGACGGCGGCCACTCCGCCGAGGAGGTCACCTCCCTCACCCGTGAGGCGGGCTTCGGCCCCGAGGTGAAGCGGCGCGTCATGCTCGGCACCTACGCCCTGTCGAGCGGCTACTACGACGCCTACTACGGCTCCGCGCAGAAGGTCCGCACGCTCATCACGCGTGACTTCGAGAAGGCCTTCGAGCAGGTCGACGTCATCGTGTCGCCGACCACGCCGACCACCGCCTTCGCGATCGGCGAGCGCGCCGACGACCCGATGGCGATGTACCTGGCCGACCTGTGCACCATCCCGACCAACCTGGCGGGCAACGCGGCCATGTCGCTGCCCTGCGGCCTCGCCCCGGAGGACAACCTCCCGGTGGGTCTGCAGATCATCGCCCCGGCGCTCAAGGACGACCGGCTGTACAAGGTCGGCGCCGCCGTCGAGGCCGCCTTCGTGGAAAGGTGGGGGCACCCGCTGATCGAGGAGGCTCCGTCGCTGTGAGCGCACTGAACAAGGCCAAGGGCTTCAAGAAGTCGAAGTCCGGCACGTACCTGTCGATGGCCGGGACCGCTTTCAGCGCGTTCGGCGTGGCCAAGCAGATCAAGAAGGCGCGCGCCGAGCAGGACACGCTGCGGCTGATCGACGCCACCGTGTCCGCCGTCGCCATCGTCACCGGACTCGCCATCCTCTACCGCGAGCTGAAGCGGCTGGGCGACGACGACGTCCTGCTGGGCTGAGAGGGAAGTTTCACCGTGACCATCACGACCGACCTGGTGTCGTACGAGGACGCGCTGGCGTCGTACGACCCCGTCATGGGCCTCGAGGTCCATGTCGAACTCGGCACCAAGACGAAGATGTTCTGCGGGTGTTCTACCGAGCTGGGCGCCGCGCCCAACTCGCAGACCTGCCCCACCTGCCTCGGCATGCCCGGCGCGCTTCCGGTCGTCAACGCGATCGGCATCGAGTCCGCGATCAAGATCGGTCTCGCGCTGCACTGCGAGATCGCCGAGTGGTGCCGCTTCGCCCGGAAGAACTACTTCTATCCGGACATGCCGAAGAACTTCCAGACCTCCCAGTACGACGAGCCGATCGCCTTCAACGGCTACCTCGACGTGCAGCTGGAGGACGGCGAGAGCTTCCGCGTGGAGATCGAGCGCGCCCACATGGAGGAGGACACCGGCAAGTCGACGCACGTCGGCGGCGCCACCGGCCGTATCCACGGCGCGTCCCACTCGCTGCTGGACTACAACCGCGCGGGCATCCCGCTCATCGAGATCGTCACCAAGCCGATCGAAGGCGCCGGCGAGCGCGCCCCCGAGGTCGCCCGGGCGTACGTCCGCGAACTGCGCGAGCTCATCAAGGCGCTCGGCGTCTCCGAGGCCCGCATGGAGATGGGCCAGATGCGCTGCGACGTGAACCTGTCGCTGCGCCCGAACGGCACCGAGAAGTTCGGCACGCGTTCCGAGACGAAGAACGTCAACTCGCTGCGGTCCGTGGAGCGTGCGGCCCGCTTCGAGATCCAGCGGCACGCGGCCGTGCTGTCGTCCGGCGGCACGATCGTGCAGGAGACCCGGCACTTCCACGAGGACACCGGGTCCACCACCTCCGGCCGCGTCAAGGAGGAGGCCGAGGACTACCGGTACTTCCCGGAGCCCGACCTCGTCCCGGTCGCCCCGTCCCGCGAGTGGGTCGAGGAGATCCGCGCCGCGCTGCCGGAGATGCCGCTGGTCCGCCGCACCCGGCTGCTCGCCGAGTGGGGCATCTCGGCCACCGACATGCAGGCGATCCTGAACGCCGGCGCGCTGGACCCGATCGTCGCCACGATCGACGCCGGTGCCGACGCGGCCTCCGCCCGCAAGTGGTGGATGGGCGAACTGGCGCGCAGCGCCAACGAGTCCGGCAAGGCGCTGGACGAGCTGGCCATAACCCCGCAGCAGGTCGCCCGGGTCACCGAGCTGGTGAACTCCGGTGACCTGAACGACAAGCTGGCCCGCCAGGTCATCGAGGGCGTTCTCGCGGGCGAGGGCACCCCGGACGAGGTGGTCGACAAGCGCGGTCTGAAGGTCGTCTCCGACGAGGGCGCGCTGACCGCCGCCGTCGACGAGGCCATCGCCGGCAACCCGGGCATCGCGGACAAGATCCGCGCCGGCAAGGTGGCCGCGGCCGGTGCCCTGGTCGGCGCGGTCATGAAGGCGACCCGGGGTCAGGCGGACGCGGCCCGCGTCAAGGAGCTGATCCTGGAGAAGCTCGGCGTCAGCGAGGGCTGAGCCACCACCGCGACGGCCCCGGAGGCAGCGCCCTCCGGGGCCGTCGCGCTGCGCTCCCGCCGTTGGCGCCGTTGGCGCCGTTGGCGCCGTTCGCGGCCTACGGCCCACGACGGCCCGCCGTGCTGCCTACGGCTGCTCGCGGCGTCCCACCACGCGGGCGAACCCGAGGGCCCGCCCCTGGTCCGCACGCAGCAGCTCCACCGAGTCGCGCGCCATCCCCGCCATGAACTCGCTCGGGCTCTCCTGCGCGCACACCTCGCTCCACAGCAGCCAGTCGCGCCAGCCGTCCTCCAGCCAGTCGGCCGTCTCCACGCGCACGGCCCCCGCGCGGGTCCAGTTCCGCCGCCACCAGGCGGGGGAGTGGAACGCCCAGAACCCGGGCTCCCAGTGCGGCTCGAGGTGCTCCGGCGGCTCGGTCCCGTCGATCTCCTCCCGCAGCGCGGGTACGACGATCCCGATCCGCCCGCCGGGCTTCAGCAGCCGGGTCACGGTGGGCAGGTACAGGTCGGTGGTGCCGAAGTACTGGTAGGCGTCCACGGACACGACGGCGTCGAAAGCGCCCTCGGCGAAGGGCAGGTCGTGCGCCTCCGCGAAGACCGGCAGCACACGGTCGGCGACGCCGGCCTCGGCGATGCGGACGGCGTTGTCGCCGGGCTTCACCCACAGATCGGCGGCGACGACCTGCAGGCCGTACTCCCTGGCCAGGAAGACGGATGTCATGGCGCGCCCGCACCCCAGGTCGAGCACCCGCGCGCCGGGCGGTAGCCGGTCGAGACCGAGCGCGGGCGCCAGCCACTCCAGCAGCCACAGCGCGTGCGGGCCCATCTGGTTCTCGATGGTCCAGCGGGCGTCGTAGCGGCTGCTGCGCGGATAACGGGGGTGGGTGAGGCGGGCGGTGAGCTCGTCCCGGGTGTTCGTCGTCTCGGTCACGAACGACCATGGGTACCAGGCCGGGGCCCGTCCCGCACCTGATTTGGAAGACGGACGTTATACGCTCACCCGCCATGAGTGGACGTACCGATTCCGACGCCGAACCCGCCATAGCCGAGGCGGACGAGCCGGACGGCCACGACGACGACGTCGAGGAGGCCCGCCGGGCCCGGTGGACCGCGGCCGGCACCGGAGGCCTGCTCTGCCTCGCGGGCTGCGCCGCCGCGCTGCTCCGGCTCACCGGCTCGGCCCCGGCCCTCGTCCCCGCCGCCTACGCCCTCGGTGCCGCCGTGTGCGCCCTCGCCGCCGTCCTCGGCGCCCGCGGCCGCACCCGCCGGGCCCTGTGGCTGCTGCTCGCCGGTACGGCGGTCATGGCCATCGGAGACCAGTTCGACTGAACGGGGCCCGTGCCATGAGAGGGTGACCGACGTCCGGACGGTGGCACAGCGGGAGGAGCGGCAGCGCGATGTACGCGATGTCCCTGGGTGACGACGGCGCCGAGATGCGGCCCCTGGAGGTCTGGCACGCGGCGGACCTGCTCGCCAACATCGACCGGGGACGTGAGTTCATCGGCCGGCACGTCGGCCTGCCGGACGTGGTGACCGACCTGGACGCCGCCCGCGCCTATCTCGCGTCGTACGCCGAGAAGCGCGGCGCCGACACCGGCAGCCTGCACGGGGTGTGGCTGGACGGGAGGCTGGCCGGGGGACTGCTGTTCCGGGTGTGGGACACCCCCAGCGGGGTCTGCGAGGCCGGCTGCTGGCTGGAGCCCGCGGCCGCCGGGCGCGGGCTGGTCACGCGCGGCATGCGGGTGCTGCTGGACTGGGCGTTCGAGGAGCGCGGCATGCACCGGGTCGAGTGGCACGTCTCGTCGGCCAACGAGCCCAGCATCGACGTGGCCCGGCGCCTCGGCATGACCCGGGAGGGCGTGCTGCGGGAGAACTACCCGTACCGGGGCGTGCGCACGGACACCGAGATCTGGTCGGTGCTGGCGCCCGAGTGGCGTGTGGCACGCGCGCGTACCGCGCCCGACGATCATTAAGAGACCTCTCAGACGGCATCCGTACGGTGCCGGGCATGGCAACGAACACACAGGACGTCAACAGGACCGACGACGAGCGAGCGGCGGAGGAGGCAGCGGCCGCCGCCCAGACGGACGCCGCGAACGAAGCGGACGGCACCGGACCGGCCGGGCGGCCGGCCGGGAACGGCGAGAAGGCGCGAGGGACCGAGGGAACGCTCAAGGCCGGGGGACGGAACGAGCCCGAGGGACCGGAGGGTTCCGAGGAGTCCGACCCGTTCGAGGAGGAGTCCGCGGAGAAGGTGCCCTCCGGGGCCGGACTTGGCGCCGGTGCCGTGGTCTCCGCCGCGCTGGGCCTGGTCTCCCTCACCGGTGGCTGGATCGGCACCGTCGCCGCCGCCCGCGAGACCCTGGTCGGCCAGCTCCAGACCTCCTCCGGCGCGAGCGTCGCCAAGCAGATCAAGGAGGTCTACGGCGACGCGTGGCACACCACCGCCCTGTGGGCCGGCCTGTTCGCGCTGGCCGCGCTCATCACCGGCGTGGTCGTGCTCGTCCGGCCCGCGTTCGGCGCCCCCGGCCGCCCGCCGGCCGGGTGGATCAGGTCGGTCGCGTGGGGCGGGGTCTCGCTCGGCCTCATCGGCCTGCTGCTGGCCGTCCTGAAGTACACCGACGCGCTGCTCGCCCTGCCCTCCACGGGCTGAGAACCCGCGGGCCCGCAGGGGCCTTAGGGAATCCCTGAGCACCTTAGGGAGCCCCTGGGGCCCCTTACCCGCGTCCGGGCCCGGCCGCCGGCCCCCAAGATGCGGAACTCTCCCGATGTGGCGCACCCCCCTGGGGGACGAGTGTGGAGGCATCGCAACGAGCGACGCCGACACCGACCTCCGGAAGGACCACGCCATGTACGAGTTCGAGACCCATCGGCTCCGTCACGCCGAACTGCGCCGTGAGGCCGCCCAGGAGCGCCTGGCCCGCGAGGCCGTCGGCGCCCGGCGCGTCGCGCGCCGCGAGGAGCCGGCCCCGCTCGGCACCCCCGGCGCCGAAACCCATACCGACCGCCCCCGCAGGCACCGGCTCCCGCGCACCGCGTGAGCGCCGGGCCCGCGGGCGCCGGTACCAGCGCCGACGCGGGCGCCGGTACCGGCGCGGCTGTCCTGGCCGTTCGTACGACCATCGCACCGAGACTGTGGAAAACGGGTGCCGCGCCCTCCGGACCTCGTGCGATGCTCGGGCCCGTGGAGAACAGGTCCGTCAGTCCCGTGTTCGTCGGCCGCGCCGACGAGTTGGACACCTTGAACGACGCGCTCGCCCGTGCCGCCGCGGGCGAGCCGCAGGCGCTGCTGCTCGGCGGCGAGGCGGGGGTCGGCAAGACCCGCCTCGTCGAGGAGTTCGCCGCCGTCGCCGGCCGCCGGTCCGCGGTCGTCGCCGTGGGCGGCTGTGTGGAGATCGGCGCCGACGGGCTGCCCTTCGCCCCCTTCTCCAGCGCGCTGCGCGCCCTGCGCGACGCCCTGCCCGAGGAGTTCGCCGCCGCCGCGGCCGGACAGGAGGAGGAACTGGCCCGGCTGCTGCCCGAGCTCGGCGAGGCCGCCTCGAGCCGCCACGACGAGCAGGGCACCGCCCGCCTGTTCGAACTCACCGCCCGGCTGCTGGAGCGGGCCGCCGCCGAGCGCACGGTCGTCCTCGTCCTGGAGGACCTGCACTGGGCCGACGCCTCGACCCGCCACCTGCTCACCTACCTCTTCCGCACCCTGCGCACCGGCCACCTCCTGGTCCTGGCCACCTACCGCGCCGACGACATCCACCGCCGCCACCCGCTGCGCCCGCTGCTCGCCGAACTCGACCGGCTGCGCACCGTCCGCCGCCTCGAACTCGCCCGGTTCACCCGTGAGGAGGTGGCCCGCCAGATCGCCGGCATCCTCGCCACCGAACCCGACCCCGCCCAGGTCGACGCGATCTTCGAACGCTCCGACGGCAATGCCTTCTTCGTCGAGGAACTGGCCGTCGCCGCCTGCGAGGGCTGCTGCACCGGCCTCTCCGACTCCCTGCGCGACCTGCTCCTGGTCCGGGTCGAGAAACTGCCCGAGAGCGCCCAGCGGGTCGCCCGGATCGTCGCCGAGGGCGGCTCCACCGTGGAGTACCGGCTGATCGCCGCCGTCGCCCGGTTCACCGAGGACGACCTCATCGAGGCACTGCGGGCCGCCGTGGGCGCCAACATCCTCACCGCCACCCCGGACGGCGACGGCTACCGCTTCCGGCACGCCCTGGTCCGCGAGGCCGTCGCCGACGACCTGCTGCCCGGTGAACGCTCCCGCCTGAACCGCCGCTACGCCGAGGCGCTGGAGGCCGACCCCTCGCTCGTCCCCGCGGGCGCCCGCGTGATGCGCCTGGCCAGCTACTGGTACCACGCCCATGACCCCGCCAAGGCCCTGCCGACGGTCCTGGAAGCCTCCGTGGTGGCTCGCCGCCGGCACGCCTACACCGAGCAACTGCGTCTTCTGGAGCGGGCGATGGAGCTGTGGGACACCGTGCCCGAGGAGGTCCGCTCCGCCCTGCGCCCGGTCGACTACACCGGCGTCTACCCCCCGTGCGGCTGCGACCCGGCCACCACCCCGCTGCGCTACCTCGACCTCATGGCCGAGGCGGCGGTCGCCGGCCGCTTCGGCGGCGAACGCGAACGCGCCCTGAAGATCGTCAAGCGGGCGCTGCAACTGCTCGAGGACGATCCGGACCCCCTGCGCGCCGCCTGGTTCTGGGTCCAGCGCTCCCGCCTGGTCCAGGCCCTGGCCCGCGGCGACGGATGGCCGGAACTGGCCACCGCGCAGGAGCTGGTGCGGGGCCTGCCGCCCTCCGAGGTGCACGCCGAGGTGCTGACGGAGTCCGCCGGCTGGTCCATGCTGCACCGGCCCGGACCCGAGGCCCTCGCGGACGCCGAGCAGGCCGTCGAGTACGCGCGGATGGTGAACGCCCGCGAGATCGAGCTCAACGCCCGCCTCACCCTGGGCGGCCTCATGGTCGACGCCGGTGACATCGAGGCAGGGCTCGCGGAGATGTCCCGGGTCAAGGAGGAGGCGATCGCCGAGGGCGTGTCCCAGGTGGCGGGCCGCGCCCATGTGAACCTGCCCGGCTCGCTGCAGTCCGTCGGCCGCGACCGGGACGCCGAGCCCATCCTGCGCGAGGGCATCGCCTTCACCCGCCGGCACGGGCTGCCCGACTCCCAGGCCTGGGTGTGGGGCAACCTCTCCGACGCGCTGTACTCGCTGGGCCGCTGGGAGGAGGCCGCCGAGGCGGCCGGACAGGCGATCCGCATCGGGCGCAGCGCCAAACCCCGCGGTGCGGGCGCCCTGCGCCTGGCCCACCTCGCCCTGGCGCACGGCGACGGCGCGGAGGCCGCCCGCCAACTGGCCACCGCCCGCGCCCACTACGGCACCCGCGACCCGATGCCCCAGAACGGGCTGCCCCTGGCCCGCATCGCCGTGGGCGTCGCCGCGGGTGAGGGCCGGCTCCTCGACGCCCGCACCGAGTTCCTGACCGCCCTGGAGGCCGGCTTCCCGGCCGGCACCCAGCGCTACGCCTGGCCCCTGCTGCTGGCGATGGCCACCGCCGAGGCCGACGCCGGCACCCTGCCCACCGCCGAAGCCGGCCGGGCGGACATGCTCGGCCGGCTCTCCAAGGTGGCCCGCGGGCTCATCGCCGACGCCCCCCTGTGGCGCGCCTACGACCAGTGGACCCGCGCCGAACTGCTCCGGGCCGAGGGCCGGGACACCGACGGCACCTGGTCACCGGTGGTCACGTCCTTCGAGGGCCTGGACCGCCCCTACGACCTGGCCCGGGTCCGCCACCGCCTCGCCCAGGCGCTGCTGACCGACGGCGGCGAGGGACACCGGGAGCGGGCCGTGGAACTGCTGAGACTGTCCGGAGCGGTCGCCGGCCACCTCGGCGCCCGCCCGCTCGCCGACGCGGTCGCCCGGCTCGCCCAGCGCGCCCGGCTCACCCTCGGCCACGCCCCGTGCCGGGCCCTCGCGTCCGCCGATCCGGTGTCGGCCCTCGGCCTCACCAGCCGGGAGCGGGACGTCCTGCGCCTGGTCTCGGCCGGCCGCACCAACCGCCAGATAGCCGAGGAGCTGTTCATCTCCCCGAAGACCGCGAGCGTGCACGTCTCCAACATCCTCTCCAAGCTCGGCGTCTCCGGCCGGGGCGAGGCGGCGGCGGTGGCACACCGGCTCGGCCTGTTCCCACCGGACACCGAGGACCGGCTGGTGGCGGGATGAGGGCCGCACGCATGAGGGGGGCCGCTCAGCGAACCGACACCTCCAGCACCCGGTCGTCCCCCTTCTTCGGTGTCCCCCGGCCGTCGGTGTTGCTCGTGACCAGCCAGACCCTGCCGCTCCCCGCCGGGACGACGGTGCGCAGCCGGCCGTACTCGCCGGTGAGGAACGCCTGGGGGGCCGCCGAGGCGGCGGTGCCGCGCAGCGGGATGCGCCACAGCCGTTCGCCCTTCAGACCGGCCATCCAGATCACGCCGTCGACGTAGGCGATCCCGCTCGGGGAGGCCTCGTCGGTGTGCCACTGCGCCACCGGGTCGCGGAAGCCGGCGTCGGAGGCACGCCCCTCGGCGTCCGGCCAGCCGTAGTTGCCGCCCGGCACGATCGTGTTCAGCTCGTCCCACGTGTCCTGGCCGAACTCGGAGGCGAACAGGCGCTGCCTGGAGTCCCAGGCCAGGCCCTGGACGTTGCGGTGGCCGTACGAGTACACGGGGGAGCCGGGGAACGGGTTGCCGGGGGCCGGCTCGCCCTCCGGGGTCAGGCGGAGGATCTTGCCGCCCAGCGACTTCCTGTCCTGGGCCAGGCCGCGGTCGCCGCTCTCGCCCGTGCCCGCGTACAGCATCCGGTCCGGGCCGAAGGCGATCCGGCCGCCGTTGTGGATCACCCCCTTGGGAATGCCCTTGAAGACGGTGTCCGGGGCGCCCAGTTGCTCACCGGCCGGCTTCCCCTCGTCGTACAGCATCCGGACGATGCGGTTGTCCGAGACCGAGGTGAAGTAGGCGTAGATCATGTGGTCCGAGGCGAAGCCGGGGGAGAGGGCGATGCCGAGCAGGCCGCCCTCGCCCTCCGCGGAGACCCCGGAGACCGTGCCCAGCTCGGTCTTGCGGCCCGTCTTCTCGTCGACGCGGGTGATCGTGCCGTCGTCCCGGGTGGAGACCAGCAGCCCGCCACCGGGGAGCGGGGCCAGGCCCCACGGCGTCTTCAGGCCGTCGGCGACGGTGCGCAGGACCTTCACCGAGCCCTTGGCCGGCGGTGCCGATTCGGTGGCCCGGCCGGACGGAGCGGTGGCCGTCGCCGTCCCCCTCGGCGTGGTGCTCCCGCCGTCACCCGGGAAGCCCTGGCCGCCGGACGAGCAGCCCGCCGTCAGCAGGAGCGCGGTCGCGGCCAACACGGCCGTCACAACTCGGCGTTGCACGATCATGGTCCCTTCGCAGCGGCGGACGTACGACAGTTTCTCCCTGTCATACTCCGCCCGTCCCGCCCGGGTTCCCGCCCGGCGCGCATCGCACGCGGGACCGCTCAGTCCCAGGAGCCCTGCGCCGCCGGCAGCCGGGACACCTCCGCCAGGTCCTCGGCGGTCAGACGCAGCGCGGCCGCCGCCGCGTTCTCCCCGGCCCAGCGCTCCCGCTTGGTGCCGGGCAGCGCGATCACCTGACGGCCCTGCGCCAGCACCCAGGCCAGCGCCACCTGCGCCGCGGTGACGTCCGCGCCGTGCCGGCGGGCGATGCGGCGCAGACCGGCGACGATCGGCTGGTTGGCCGCCATCATCTCGGCCGTGAAGCGGGGGTGCCGGGCGCGCACGTCGTCCGGTTCGAAACCCTCGCCGGGTGTCAGCGTGCCGGTCAGGAAGCCGTTGCCCAGCGGCATCGCGGCCAGGAAGCCCACGCCCCGCGCCTCGCACCACGGCAGCAGCGTGTCCAGCGCCTCCGGCGACCACACCGACAGCTCCGCCTGCACCGCGCTCACCGGGAAGACCTGCTGCACCCGGTGCAGCTGACGCAGCGTGGTGTCGTGGAGCCGGTTGCCGGAGCGGCGGCCGGCCCGCGCGCCCACCGCGCACAGGCCCAGTGCCCGCACCTTCCCGGCCCGCACCAGATCGGCCATCGCGCCCCAGGTCTCCTCCACGGGGACCTCGGGATCGGCGCGGTGCAGCTGGTAGAGGTCGATCACATCCGTCTGCAGCCGCCTGAGCGAGGCGTCGCAGGCCCGTTTCACATAGCCCGGGCGGCCGTTGGCCACGATGTGCTGCTCGCCCACGAGCAGCCCCGCCTTGGTCGACACGAAGGCGTCCCGGCGCCGCTCCCTGAGCACCCGCCCCAGCAGCAGCTCGTTGGTGAACGGGCCGTACATGTCGGCCGTGTCCAGCAGGGTCGAGCCCAGGTCCAGTGCCCGGTGCACTGTTCTGAGCGATGCGTCGCCCCGCTGCCGGGAGCCGGTGTACGCCCAGCTCATCGGCATGCACCCGAGTCCGACGGCCCCCACCGCGAGCGCACCCGCGCCGATCGTCCTGCGCTCCACCTGCTCGTGAACCTCCCTCGTCCGGGCCCCCAACCTAACCCGCGCACGCCTGTACGCCTGACATAGCCTCCTTGCCATGACACAAGACGTGTGGCTTCCCATCGCGCCGGAGGAGATCGAGGGGCTTCCCCAGGGGCCCCGCTACCTGTTCTGGGACGGCGGCGACGACGGTGAACAGGAGTTTCCCGGCGACCCCGCCGACTGTGCCTTCTACGTCGTGCCGTACATGCGCCCGAGCGCCGTCGGGCTGCGGCCGATGGCCCGCATGGGCACCGTGCGGGTCGTGCAGACGCTGTCGGCCGGCGTCGACCACCTGAACCCGGGCCTGCGGCACCTGCCCCCGGGCGTCCGGCTGTGCAACGCGCGCGGAGTCCACGAGGCCAGCACGGCCGAACTGACCCTCGCGCTCGTCCTCGCCTCCCTGCGGGGCATCCCCGACTTCGTCCGGGCCCAGGACCGGGGCGAGTGGCGAGGGGGCTTCCACCCGGCGCTCGCCGACAGGACCGCCCTCATCATCGGCTACGGCGCCATCGGTGCCGCCATCGAGGACCGGCTCGCACCCTTCGAGCTCGCGCGGGTGGCGCGCGTCGCGCGCTCAGGGCGCACCACGGCGCGCGGTCCCGTGCACGCGCTCACCGAATTGCCCGCACTGCTTCCGAAAGCCGATGTCGTGATTCTCTCCACGCCCTTGACGGAGGCGACCAGAGGTCTCGTGAACGCGGACTTCCTGAGCCTGATGAAGGACGGGGCGCTGCTCGTCAACGTCTCCCGCGGACCTGTCGTGGACACGAACGCGCTGCTCACCGAGGTGGAGAAGGGACGCATCACCGCCGCCCTCGACGTCACCGACCCCGAGCCGCTGCCGTCGGGACACCCCCTGTGGACGGCGCCCGGCGTGCTCATCAGCCCGCACGTCGGCGGACCCACCTCGGCCTTCCTGCCGCGCGCCAAGCGGCTCCTGGTGGACCAGTTGCACCGATTCGTGAACCACGAGCCCCTGCGGAACGTGATCCTCACTACGGGGACCTGACACACTCCGGCACCCTCCGCAATCTTTCGAGCGCGGAACGTGTTGACATCCTCGCTGATCGTCACGCAGCGTAGAGAAGCTATGTCCCTGAGTGACGATCCTGGTGTATCGTCCCGACAGGGGCTGCGCCGCTGACCGTTCGGCGCCGGGGATGGACAGATCGGACTTGTGAGGGGGGCGACGGGCGATGCACGGCCTATGGACGAACGATCCGACGCGGCGGAGCCGCCGGCGGGGACCCTGGCGCACGACCGCGCGCAGAAGCGGCCACCACACGAGCCATCACTGCCACCGCAAACCGGCCGGCCGCGGGAGGCACGCGGCGCACCGGGACACCGGGGAGCCGGGAGCGGCGCGCACCGGGAGGCCCCGGTGAACGCCCCGCCCGCCCTGACGGGCACCCTCGACGGCACGCCGCTCGCTCCGTCCGCGCCACCGGCCCCGGCGCCCGCCCGGCCGCCGTCCGCCGCCGAGGGCCCGCGGCTGGTGCCCCAGCTCGTCCTCGCCCTGGTCTGCGGGGCCTATGCGATCGGCTCCATGTTCGACTGGGGCTCGGAGCAAGTCGCGCTGGTCATGGGCGACTTCGGGCTGAGCGCCGCGGCCGGCGCCGCCGCCGTCTCGTGCTTCCGCTACGCCCGCGGGCCCCGGATCCGCTTCCGGCCGGCCTGGCTGCTCTTCGCGCTCTCCTCCGCGATGGCGTCCCTCGGCAACGCGGTATGGGGGTGGTACGAGGTCGTGCTGGACCGGCCCGTGCCCAGCCCCAGCTACGCCGATCTGTTCTTCCTGTGCTTCGCGCCGCCCGCCATCGTGGGCCTGCTGGTCCTCGCCCAGCGGCCGGCGAACCGGGCGGGCTGGATCTGCCTGGCGCTGGACGCCTGGCTGATCGGCGGCTCGCTGCTCACCCTGTCCTGGAGCCTCGCGCTGGCCCAGGCCGCCCGGTTCGACGGGCCGAGCGTGGCGCACACCGCGCTGTCACTGGCGTACCCGCTGCTGGACATCGCGCTCGTGAGCATGGTGCTCGCGCTGCACTTCCGCCGCTCCCCGGGCAACCGCACGGCGGTCAACACCGCGATCGGCGCGCTCGCCCTGACGGTGATGTGCGACGCGCTGTTCACCTCGCCGCTGCTGCACAGCAGTTACCACTCCGGGCAACTGCTGGACGCGGGCTGGTTCGCCGGTTCGCTGCTCCTCGCCTACGCCCCCTGGGCCGCACCCCATCGCGCCGGGGCACCGGACGGCGACCGGCGGGTGCCCGAGGGGCGCTCGCGCGTGGTCCACGAGCACGTGCCGGGACAGCGCGGCCCCGGCCAGCCGCACGTGCCGCCGCCCGCGCCGGGCGGCGGCGACCACCCGCGGTACCTGCCCGGCCGGCCGATCACCGGCTCACTGGCCGCGCTCACGCCGTACCTGGCCGCCGCCGTGTGCACCCTGGGCATCCTCTACAACGTGCTCAACGGCCGCAGGCCCGACCACGTCGTACTGATCACCGCCGGCGCCGTCGTGCTGGCGCTCGTCATGCGGCAGGGCATCATGCTGCTGGACAACATCACCCTCACCCAGGAACTGGCGCAGCAGGAGAACCACTTCCGCTCCCTGGTGCAGGGCTCCAGCGACGTCATCATGATCGCCGCGCCCAACGGCATCCTGCGCTACGTCTCCCCGGCCGCCGCCGGGGTCTACGGACGGCCCGCCGAGGACCTGGTGGGCACCGAACTGGCCGCTCTGATCCACTCGGAGGACCTGGGCTGCGTGGTGCACGAGGTGCGCCGCTTCCTCGCCGCCAGCCCGCTGGAGGAACCCACCACCCGCATCGAGTGCCGCTTCCGGTCGGGCGAGGGAGGCTGGCTCAACGTCGAGTCCACCGTCAACCGCCACCACGGCGGCCTGATCTTCAACAGCCGGGACGTGACCGAGAGGGTCCGGCTCCAGGCCCAGTTGCAGCACAACGCCGAGCACGACCCGCTCACCGACCTGCCCAACCGCGCGCTGTTCACCCGGCGCGTCCAGCAGGCCCTCTCCGGCCGCCGCGCCACCGACCGGGGCGCCGCCCTGCGCGGCACGGCCGTGCTCTTCATCGACCTGGACGGCTTCAAGGCCGTCAACGACACGATCGGGCACCAGGCCGGGGACGAACTGCTCGTCCAGGCCGCCCGCAGACTCCAGGACGCGGTCCGGCAGGGGGACACCGCGTCCCGGCTGGGCGGCGACGAGTTCGCGGCCCTGATCGCCGGGGACGGCACCCGCGACCGGACCGCCCGGGAGCGGAACATCCTGGAGCTCGCCGACCGCCTCAGGACCACCCTCTCCCAGCCATACGCCATCGACGGCAACGATGTCCGGGTCAACGCCTCCATCGGCGTCGCCTTCGCCGAGCCGGGCCTGGGCGCGGGCGAGCTGCTGCGCAACGCCGACCTCGCGATGTACCGCGCGAAATCGGCCGGGAAGGGCCGCGTCGAGCTGTACCGGCCGCAGATGCAGCAGGACGTCGTACGCAAGGCGGAGCTGGCCACCCGGCTGCGCGCCGCCCTGCACGACGGCGAGTTCGCGCTGCTGCACCAGCCGGTGGTGAGCCTCGGGAACGGCCGGATCACGGCGGTCTCCGTGCAGGCGCGCTGGCGCTCCTCCCAGGGGGTGCTGTTCACCCCGGCCGAGTTCCTGAGAGTGGCCGAGGACGGCGACAAGACCGCGGAGCTGGACCGCTGGATCCTGCGGGAGGCGGTGGACCAGGCCGCGGAGCGGGCCGCCGACGGGCACGTCGTGCCCGTCGCCGTGCGGCTGAGCGCCCGGCGGCTGCTGGACCGCTCGATGCCCCTCGGCACCGTGGAGGCGCTGCTGACCCGGCACGGGCTGCCGCCCGGCGCGCTGGTCCTGGAGCTGTCCGACACCGACCACCGGACCTCGCTGGAGGAGCTGGAGCGGCGGCTGACCGCGCTCAGCCGGCTCGGCGTGCGGATCGCGCTCGACGGCTTCGGCAGCGGCCACGCGGCCATCACGGCCCTCAGGCGGCTGCCCGTGGACATCCTCAAGCTGGACCGCGGCCTGGTCGAGGGAGTCGTGGAGTCCGCGCGGCTGCACAAGATCACCAGCGGACTGCTCCGTATCGCCTGCGATCTCGGGCTCCAGTCCGTGGCCGAGGGCGTGGACCTGCCGGAACAGGTGACCGTGCTGCGCGCGATGGGCTGCACCCACGGGCAGGGCAGCGCGTTCGCGGGCCCGCTGGACGAGTACCGGCTGCGCCGGGCGCTCGGATCCGGCCACTTTCCGGTGCCGCACGCACCTGTCGAACCGGCGTTCGCCGGTGGAACCGCGGGGGTGTACGCCGGAGGGGTGTCCGCCGTCATCGGAGGTGGCAGCGCCCGCCGCTCACATACTGAGACGCCCGTCCCACCCACTTGACACATGGTGCGTGCCGGGGGGAGGGTCAGTGCCATGCGCACCCGAATTCTCGTACTTGGACAGCGCGTCGGCTGAGCTGGGAACCACCGGAGGACGATCCGGAATCCCCAGCGACCTCCCCCGGCGCGCTCCCCTCGCTTGCCCTACGGCACGAGGGGTTTTTTGTTGCACGAGCGCCTTTCGTGCAGCGCTTCGACTCCGCCCAAACCTCGCATAAGACCTCAGCATCGAGAAGAGAATGCCGATGACCGAGCAGGCCACCGGGGCCCATCCGCAGCCGCGGCCCCGATCCGGAGGACATCAGTCCGCCCCCGTCGAGCACGTCACGGGTGCGCAGTCCCTCATCCGCTCCCTCGAGGAGGTCGGCGCGGACACGGTATTCGGCATTCCCGGCGGTGCGATCCTGCCCGCGTACGACCCGCTGATGGACTCCACCCGGGTCCGTCACGTCCTGGTCCGGCACGAGCAGGGCGCCGGCCACGCGGCCACCGGCTACGCGCAGGCCACCGGCAAGGTCGGCGTCTGCATGGCTACCTCGGGCCCGGGCGCGACCAACCTGGTCACCCCGATCGCCGACGCGCACATGGACTCGGTGCCGCTCGTGGCGATCACCGGGCAGGTCGCGTCCAAGGCGATCGGCACGGACGCCTTCCAGGAGGCGGACATCGTCGGCATCACCATGCCGATCACCAAGCACAACTTCCTTGTCACCAAGGCCGAGGACATCCCGCGGACCATCGCGGAGGCCTTCCACATCGCCTCCACCGGCCGCCCCGGCCCGGTCCTGGTGGACATCGCCAAGGACGCCCTCCAGGCGAGGACCACCTTCTCCTGGCCCCCCGTCACGGACCTGCCCGGCTACCGCCCGGTGACCAAGCCGCACGCCAAGCAGATCCGCGAGGCCGCCAAGCTGATCACCACGGCGAAGCGTCCCGTCCTCTACGTCGGCGGAGGAGTCCTCAAGGCGCAGGCCACCGCCGAACTGAAGGTCCTCGCCGAACTCACCGGAGCGCCCGTCACCACCACCCTGATGGCGCTCGGCGCATTCCCCGACAGCCACCCGCTGCACGTGGGAATGCCGGGCATGCACGGTGCGGTCACCGCCGTCACCGCGCTGCAGAAGGCCGACCTGATCGTCGCCCTCGGAGCCCGCTTCGACGACCGCGTCACCGGCAGGCTGGACAGCTTCGCCCCGTACGCGAAGATCGTCCACGCCGACATCGACCCCGCCGAGATCGGCAAGAACCGTGCCGCCGACGTGCCGATCGTCGGAGACGCCCGCGAGGTCATCGCCGACCTGGTCCAGGCCGTGCAGAAGGAGCACAGCGAGGGCCACAAGGGCGACTACACCGCCTGGTGGAGCGACCTGAGCCGCTGGCGCGAGACCTACCCGCTCGGCTACGACCAGCCCGAGGACGGTTCGCTGTCCCCGCAGGCGGTCATCGAGCGCGTCGGGCGGCTCGCGCCCGAGGGCACGATCTTCGCGGCGGGCGTCGGCCAGCACCAGATGTGGTCCGCGCACTTCATCCAGTACGAGCAGCCCGCCACCTGGCTGAACTCCGGAGGCGCCGGAACCATGGGCTACGCGGTCCCGGCCGCGATGGGCGCCAAGGCCGGGCGGCCCGACCGCACGGTGTGGGCGATCGACGGCGACGGCTGCTTCCAGATGACCAATCAGGAGCTGACCACCTGCGCCCTGAACAACATCCCGATCAAGGTCGCCATCATCAACAACGGCGCCCTCGGGATGGTCCGCCAGTGGCAGACCCTGTTCTACAACCAGCGGTACTCCAACACCGTCCTGCACTCCGGTCCGGAGGACGTCAACCCGGAGGCCAGGGGCACCCGCGTCCCCGACTTCGTGAAGCTGTCGGAGGCCATGGGCTGCCACGCGATCCGCTGTGAGCGCCCGGAGGACCTGGACAAGGTCATCGAGGAGGCGAACTCCATCAACGACCGCCCGGTCGTCGTCGACTTCATCGTCCACGAGGACGCGATGGTGTGGCCGATGGTCGCCGCCGGCACCTCCAACGACGAGATCATGGCCGCCCGGGACGTCCGCCCCGACTTCGGCGACAGCGAAGACGACTGAGCCGGAAGAGCGAAGAGGAAGACCAGACATGTCCAAGCACACGCTCTCCGTCCTGGTGGAGAACACGCCCGGCATCCTCGCCCGGATCGCCGCCCTCTTCTCCCGTCGCGGTTTCAACATCGACTCGCTCGCCGTGGGGGTCACCGAGCACCCCGACATCTCCCGGATCACCATCGTGGTCAGCGTCGAGGAGTTCCCGCTGGAGCAGGTCACCAAGCAGCTCAACAAGCTCGTCAACGTGCTGAAGATCGTGGAGCTGGAGCCCGGCCAGGCCGTTCAGCGCGAACTCGTCCTGGTGAAGGTCCGCGCCGACAACGAGACCCGCTCCCAGGTCGTGGAGATCGTCCAGCTGTTCCGCGCCAAGACCGTGGACGTCTCCCCGGAGGCCGTGACCATCGAGGCCACCGGGTCCAGCGACAAGCTGTCCGCCATGCTCAAGATGCTGGAGCCGTTCGGCATCAAGGAGCTGGTCCAGTCCGGCACGATCGCGATCGGCCGCGGCGCCCGTTCGATCACGGACCGGTCGCTTCGCGCGCTGGACCGATCCGCGTAAGGCTGGGTACGGGCGGCCGGCGCGCACGGTCCGCCCGTATGCCGAGACCCCGAAACTTCCTTCCCCCTCACCGGCATACGGTGGGAGCAGAAACTGCACACCAAGGAGAGAACCCAAAGTGGCCGAGCTGTTCTACGACGCCGACGCCGACCTGTCCATCATCCAGGGCCGCAAGGTCGCGGTCATCGGCTACGGCAGCCAGGGCCACGCCCACGCGCTGTCGCTGCGTGACTCCGGTGTCGACGTCCGTGTCGGTCTGCACGAGGGCTCCAAGTCCAAGGCCAAGGCCGAGGAGCAGGGCCTGCGCGTGGTGACCCCGGCCGAGGCCACCGCCGAGGCCGACGTCATCATGATCCTCGTCCCGGACCCGCTCCAGGGCCAGGTCTACGAGGAGTCCATCGCGCCGAACCTGAAGGACGGCGACGCGCTGTTCTTCGGCCACGGCTTCAACATCCGCTTCGGCTTCATCAAGCCCCCGGCCGGCGTGGACGTCTGCATGGTCGCCCCGAAGGGCCCGGGCCACCTGGTCCGCCGCCAGTACGAGGAGGGCCGCGGCGTTCCCTGCATCGCCGCCGTCGAGCAGGACGCCTCCGGCAACGCCTTCGCGCTGGCCCTGTCCTACGCCAAGGGCATCGGCGGCACCCGGGCCGGCGTCATCAAGACGACCTTCACCGAGGAGACCGAGACCGACCTGTTCGGCGAGCAGGCCGTTCTGTGCGGTGGCACCGCCGCGCTGGTGAAGGCGGGCTTCGAGACCCTGACCGAGGCCGGCTACCAGCCCGAGATCGCCTACTTCGAGTGCCTGCACGAGCTGAAGCTGATCGTGGACCTCATGTACGAGGGCGGCCTGGAGAAGATGCGCTGGTCCATCTCCGAGACCGCCGAGTGGGGCGACTACGTCACCGGCCCGCGCATCATCACCGACGCCACCAAGGCCGAGATGAAGAAGGTCCTCGCCGAGATCCAGGACGGCTCCTTCGCCCAGAACTGGATGGACGAGTACCACGGCGGTCTGAAGAAGTACAACGAGTACAAGCAGCAGGACTCCGAGCACCTGCTGGAGACCACCGGCAAGCAGCTCCGCAAGCTGATGAGCTGGGTGAACGAGGAGGCGTAAGCCCCACGTCAGGGGGTCGGGGCACACTGCTCCGGCCCCCTTTGTCCACCCCGTCCAGCCACGGACGGGTGATCCTTCCGCAGAGGCGCAAGACGGCCTCCTGTACGCCACTAGACTGCTGCAGAACATACGCGTCAGGCCCACAGCGTCGTGCGTCTTCCGCGGCTAGCCCCCTCCACCGCCAGCGGCCGTCGGGACGGCCGTCCGCATTGGACTTGTGAGGACTCACGTGAGCTCGAAACCCGTCGTACTCATCGCTGAAGAGCTGTCGCCCGCCACCGTCGACGCGCTTGGCCCGGACTTCGAGATCCGGCACTGCAACGGAGCGGACCGCGCCGAGCTGCTCCCCGCCATCGCCGACGTCGACGCGATCCTGATCCGGTCCGCCACCAAGGTCGACGCGGAGGCGGTCGCCGCCGCGAAGCAGCTCAAGGTCGTCGCGCGAGCCGGCGTCGGCCTGGACAACGTCGACGTCTCCGCCTCCACCAAGGCCGGCGTGATGGTCGTCAACGCCCCGACCTCGAACATCGTGACCGCCGCCGAGCTGGCCTGCGGTCTGATCCTCGCCACCGCCCGCAATATCCCGCAGGCCAACTCCGCGCTGAAGAACAGCGAGTGGAAGCGCAGCAAGTACACCGGTGTCGAGCTGGCCGAGAAGACGCTCGGTGTCGTGGGCCTGGGCCGCATCGGCGCCCTCGTCGCCCAGCGCATGTCGGCCTTCGGCATGAAGGTCGTCGCCTACGACCCCTACGTGCAGCCCGCGCGGGCCGCGCAGATGGGCGTCAAGGTGCTCTCCCTGGACGAGCTGCTCGAGGTCTCCGACTTCATCACCGTCCACCTGCCGAAGACCCCCGAGACCCTCGGTCTGATCGGCGACGAGGCGCTGCGCAAGGTCAAGCCCAGCGTCCGCATCGTCAACGCGGCCCGCGGCGGCATCGTCGACGAGGCGGCGCTGTACGCGGCGCTGAAGGAGGGCCGGGTGGCCGGCGCCGGCCTCGACGTGTACGCGAAGGAGCCCTGCACGGACTCCCCGCTGTTCGAACTGGACCAGGTCGTCTGCACCCCGCACCTCGGCGCGTCAACGGACGAGGCCCAGGAGAAGGCCGGCATCGCCGTCGCCCGGTCCGTGCGCCTGGCGCTCGCCGGCGAGCTGGTGCCGGACGCGGTGAACGTCCAGGGCGGTGTCATCGCCGAGGACGTCAAGCCGGGTCTGCCGCTCGCCGAGCGCCTCGGCCGTATCTTCACCGCCCTCGCGGGCGAGGTCGCGGTCCGCCTCGACGTCGAGGTTTACGGCGAGATCACCCAGCACGACGTGAAGGTGCTCGAGCTGTCCGCGCTCAAGGGCGTCTTCGAGGACGTCGTCGACGAGACGGTGTCGTACGTCAACGCCCCGCTGTTCGCGCAGGAGCGCGGTGTCGAGGTGCGCCTGACCACCAGCTCCGAGTCCGCCGAGCACCGCAACGTGGTGACCGTGCGCGGCACGCTGGCGGGCGGCGAGGAGGTGTCGGTCTCCGGCACGCTGGCCGGCCCGAAGCATCTGCAGAAGATCGTCGCGGTCGGCGACTACGACGTCGACCTCGCCCTCGCCGACCACATGGTCGTCCTGCGTTACGAGGACCGTCCGGGTGTCGTCGGCACCGTCGGCCGCATCCTCGGCGAGGCCGGCCTCAACATCGCCGGCATGCAGGTCGCCCGCGCGGCGGCCGGTGGGGAGGCGCTGGCCGTCCTGACCGTCGACGACACGGTGGCCGCCGGCGTGCTGGCCGAGGTCGCGGAGGAGATCGGGGCCACGTCCGCCCGCTCGGTGAACCTGGTCTGACCAAGCCGACAACCGGGAAGCGCCGGAGGGGTCATGGACCCGTCCGGCGCTTCTTCGTGTTCGGTCGCGTCTCAGGCCGCGGTCTCCACCTCGGCCGTGGCCGCCGGCGTGCGCCGCGTCCCGATTCCGCGCAGCGTCACCGCCGCCGCGACGGCCGCGAGAGCCAGCACCGCCGCCCCCGCGATCGCCGCCCCGTGCATCCCGGTGGTGAACGCCTCCCGGGCCGCGGTCGCCAGGGCGTCCCCCGTGCGCCCCGGCAGCCGTCCGGCGACCGCGAGCGCGCCGCCCAGGGTCTCGTGCGCCTCGGCCGGGGCCGAGGCCGGCATCTCGTGGCGGTAGAGCGCCGTGCCGATGGAGCCGAGGACCGCCATGCCCAGCGCGCCGCCGAACTCCTGGCCGGTCTCCAGCAGTGACGAGGCCGCGCCCGCCTGCTCCACCGGAGCCGTGCCCATCGCCAGGTCCGTCATCTGGGACATCACCATGACGATGCCGGACGCCAGTACGCCACAGGCGGCGAGGACGAGCCAGAGCGAGTCCGTGCCGGTCAGGGCCAGCATCCCGTAGCCCGCCGCCGCGACGGCGAAGCCGGCGGTGACCACATGGGCGCGGTCGACGCCCCGCTGGACCAGGGCGGTCGCGGCCGGGGCCGCCATGCCGATCGGCACCGAAGGCAGCAGTGCCCACAGGGCCGCCTCCATCGCGCTCTTGTCCAGCACCGACTGCAGGTACTGCGTGGTGAAGAAGGCCGAACCCAGCATCGCCAGCGAGGAGACGAGGTTCAGGACGACCGCGGGGGCGAAGCCGCGGCCGCGGAAGAGGGCCGGCGAGATCATCGGGGAGGCCGCCGTGCGCTGACGGTGGACGAACAGCACCGCGAAGAGCAGGCCCACGGTGATCGGGACGACGTACCGGGGGTGCCAGCCCTCGGACGGGATCTCCTTGAGGCCGTAGACCACGGGGAGCACCGCGGCCATCGACAGCGGCACGCTCAGCAGGTCGAAGCGGCCGGGCTCCGGGTTCCTCGACTCGGGCAGCAGTACCGGGCCGAGGAGCAGCAGCAGCGCCATCGCGGGCAGGTTGACCAGGAAGACCGAGCCCCACCAGAAGTACTGGACCAGGACACCGCTGAGCACCGAGCCGAGCGCGATGCCGCCGGTCATCACGCCGGACCAGATGCCGATCGCCTTCGCCCGCTCCGCGGGGTCGGTGAACATCGTGCGGACCAGCGCCATGGTCGACGGCATCAGGGTCGCGCCGCCGATACCGAGGACGGCGCGGGCCGCGATCAGGGTCTCGGCGCTGTTCGCGTAGGCCGCCACCAGGGAGGCGGCACCGAAGGCGGCGGCCCCGATCAGCAGCAGCCGGCGTCGGCCGATGCGGTCGCCCAGCGAGCCCATCGTCATCAGCAGGCCGGCCAGGACGAAGGCGTAGATGTCGAAGATCCACAGCTGCTGGGTGCCGCTCGGCTCCAGGTCCGCGCTGATCGCCGGGATGGCGAAGTACAGGACGGAGACGTCCATCGAGACCAGCAGCAGCGGAAGCATCAGCACGCAGAGCGCGGTCCATTCGCGGCGGCCGGCGCGGCCGCCGGGGGAGTCGTTGCTCGTCGAGTTCGTCATGACGGTGACTGTACGGACGTCCTAAACGCTTGTCTAGAACGCTTGTATAAGTCATGCGTCTAGGACGGTCGTATGGATTCGGCGCTAGGCTGGCCCGCATGGGACACCGTGAGGATCTGCTGGAAGGCGCCAAGAGCTGCCTGCTGGAGAAGGGCTTCGCGCGCACCACGGCGCGCGACATCGTCAAGGCCTCGGGGACCAACCTGGCCTCGATCGGCTACCACTACGGGTCGAAGGACGCCCTGCTGGCCAAGGCGTACGTCGCGCTGGTGGAGGGCGCGTCCGACGCTTTCGACGGAGGGGGTGCCGTGGAGCCGGAGGGTGCGCCCGGGTCCCTGGAACGCTTCCGGTGGGTGTGGTCGAACATCGTCGACACCATGCGCGAGCCCGGTTCGATGTGGCGCCTCAGCATGGAGATCGTGGTCATGGGCGACCAACTGCCCGAGGTCCGCGACCATCTGGCGCTCGCCCAGCGGGAGGCCGGCCGCGGCCTCGTCCCGATGCTCATGGGCGGCCGGGAGGAGGACGTCCCGGACGAGACCGCGGACACCCTCGGCAGGTTCTACGTGACCCTGATGACCGGGCTCATCGCCCAGTGGACCTTCGACCCGAAGACCGCCCCCGACGGGGACGCGCTGACCGAAGGCCTGCGCCGGATCATCGAGGCCGCGAGCGGCTGACCGCTCGGCTCGGCCCTCACGTCAGCCGCGCCCGCTTCAGGGCCATGTGCAGCAGCAGCCGGTCCTCGCCGTCGTCCAGGTCGAGGCCGGTCAGCTGCTCGACACGGGAGAGGCGGTAGTAGAGGGTCTGCCGGTGGACGCCCAGCTCGGCCGCCGTGCGGCCGGCCTGACCCGCGCAGTCGAGGTAGACCTCGGCGGTGCGGGCCAGCTCCCGGTGGGCCGGGGCCAGCAGCGGGCCGACCGCGGGGTCGTGGGCGGTCTGCGGCGGCAGCGCGGTCAGCAGCCGGTACGGCCCGACGCGCCCCCACTCGGCGACCGGCCCGAACCGCGGCTCCGCCAGCGCCGCACGCGCCGCGGCGGACGCCTCCTGCCAGACCTCTCCCAGCTCGGCGAGCCCGATACGAGACTCACCGACCCCGGCGGCGGCCGCGTCCCTGGGCCGGCGCGCGCCGCGCGCCCCCGCCGACTCCTTCAGCACCCGTGACGCCGCCGTCAGGGCCGGTGTCGCCACGTCCGCCGAGCGGAGCCGCACCAGCACCGCCAGACTCTGCTGCGTGGCCCCCCACGGGACCGTGCACAGGGCCGTGGCGTGCGGGACGGTGCGGACGGACGGCGCGTCGTCCGGGTCGGCCGACGGCCAGGGGGCGACGCAGACCAGCGTGTGCGGGCCGTCCCCGCGCGTCCCCAGGGCGGTGCGCAGTTCGGCCACCGCCATGTCCTGCTGCCAGCCGCGTTCCGCGGTCAGCACCGCCCGCAGCTCCCGGCCCAGCCCCGCCCCCGCCCGCTGCTCGTCCGCGAGCAGGGCACCGATCCGGCCCGTCACCTGCATGGCGGCGCCCAGTTGCGCCTCCGTCGGGCCCGGGTCGTCGTCCAGCAGCCAGACGTAACCGAGGACCACACCCCGATGCCGCACCGGCAGGCAGATGCGTCCCCGGTAGACGCCGGCCTCCGGGGTCGGCGGGATCCGCACCGGGCCGGTCGCGCGGGTGATGCCGAACCCCTCGAACCACTCCCGCACCGCCGCGGTGGAACGCCGGGTCAGGATCGAACGGGTGCGCACCGGGTCCAGGGCCGACGGGTCCAGGTCGCCCTCGCTGTCGTACGCGCCGAAGGTGATCAGCTCGAAGTCCCGGTTCTCCAGGGTCGCCGGGACGCCCAGCAGCTCCGAGACCTCGTCCACCAGCTCCTGGTAGTCAGCCTTGTAGTCCGACGTCACCCCCGCATTCTCCCGCATTTACGCGCCCCTTCATACATCTGTCTGAGAACGCGGTCGCGGATGCGTGACAGCTGTCGATGGCAGACGATCGAAGAAATCCATAGGTTTCACGGTGGTTCTCCGTGCCGTACCCGAATCGTCGGGCTCGGCCGGTCTTCGGTGCTTTTGTAGTGGAGGTGCCCCGTGCTGGGTCCCGTGATTCTCGCCGCGTCGCGCAGCGACCGGATGCGACGCCTGATCTCGGCGGCCCCGGTGACCAAGCAGGTCGTGGACCGCTTCATCCCCGGCGAGACCGTGACCGACATCGTCCCGATCGTCAGGGACCTGACGGCCAGGGGCCTGGAGCTGACGATGGACGTCGTCGGCGAGGACATCACCACCCCTGAGCAGGCCGCCGCCGCCCGGGACGCCTACCTCGAGCTGATCGGCCGGCTCAAGGAGCTGGAGCTGGGCGAGAAGGTCGAGATGTCCGTCAAGCTGTCGATGTTCGGCCAGGCGCTGGAGGGCGGCCACGAGCTTGCCCTCGCCAACGTCCGCCCGGTCGTCGAGGCCGCCGCCGCCATCGGCACCACCGTCACGCTCGACGCCGAGGACCACACCACCCTGGACTCGATGTTCGCCATCCACGAGGAACTGCGGACGGACTTCCCGCAGACCGGCTGCGTCATCCAGGCCTACCTCTTCCGCACCGAGGCCGACGCCCGCCGCCTCGCGGAGGCCGGCAGCCGGGTGCGCCTGGTGAAGGGCGCCTACAAGGAGCCCGCCGAGGTCGCGTACCAGCAGAAGCACGAGATCGACAAGGCGTACGTCCGTATCCTGAGGACGCTGATGGAGGGCGAGGGCTACCCGATGATCGGGTCCCACGACCCGCGCCTGATCTCCATAGCCCAGGAGCTGGCTCACCAGGCCGGCCGCAAGCTGGACGAGTACGAGTTCCAGATGCTGTACGGCATCCGCGGCGACGAGCACCTGCGGCTGGCCGCCGAGGGCCACCGCATGCGCGTCTACACCGCCTACGGCACCGACTGGTACGGCTACTTCATGCGCCGTCTCGCGGAGAAGCCGGCGAACCTGCGCTTCTTCCTGCGCAGCATGGTCAGCAAGGGCTGAGCCCGAACACCCGCTCACGTACAAGGAGTCAAGGATCCTATGGACGCTGTGACCCAGGTCCCCACCCCGGTCAACGAGCCGGTGCACGGCTACGCCCCCGGCTCGCCCGAGCGCTCCCGCCTGGAGGCCAAGCTCAAGGAGCTGGCCGAGAACCCGATCGAACTGCCGATGACCATCGGCGGCGAGAAGCGCCTCGGCGGCGGTGAGCCCTTCCAGGTCGTCCAGCCGCACAACCACAAGGCCGTCATCGGCACCGGCCGGCACGCCACCCAGCAGGACGCCCAGGACGCCGTCGACGCGGCCCTGGCCGCCGCGCCGGCCTGGCGCGCCATGTCCTTCGACGACCGCGCCGCGATCATCCTGCGCGCCGCCGAGCTGCTGTCCGGCCCCTGGCGCGAGACCATCGCCGCCTCCACGATGCTCGGCCAGTCCAAGACCGTCCAGCAGGCCGAGATCGACAGCCCCTGCGAGCTGGTCGACTTCTGGCGCTTCAACGTCCACTACGCCCGCCAGATCCTCGCCGAGCAGCCCCCGGCGAACTCCCCGGGTGTGTGGAACCGCATGGACCACCGCCCGCTTGAGGGCTTCGTCTACGCGATCACGCCGTTCAACTTCAGCGCGATCGCCGCGAACCTGCCCACCGCCCCCGCGCTCATGGGCAACGTCGTGGTCTGGAAGCCGTCCCCGACGCAGACCCACGCCGCCGTGCTGCTCATGCAGCTCCTGGAAGAGGCCGGCCTGCCCAAGGGCGTCATCAACCTCGTCACCGGTGACGGCATCGAGGTCTCCAAGGTCGCCCTGGAGCACCGGGACCTCGCGGGCATCCACTTCACCGGTTCGACGAAGACCTTCCAGTACCTGTGGAAGACGGTCGGCAACAACATCGAGAAGTACCGCTCCTACCCGCGTCTGGTCGGCGAGACCGGCGGCAAGGACTTCCTGGTCGCCCACCCGAGCGCCGACCGCGCGATCCTGAAGACCGCCCTGACCCGCGGCGCCTTCGAGTACCAGGGCCAGAAGTGCTCGGCCACCTCCCGCGCCTACGTCCCGGCGTCCATCTGGAACTCCGGTTTCAAGGAGGAGTTCGCGGCCGAGGTCGACCACCTGACCATGGGCGACGTCACCGACCTGTCGAACTTCATCGGCGCCGTCATCGACGACCGCTCCTTCGCCAAGAACAAGGCCGCCATCGACCGCGCGAAGGCGGACGCGGCCTGCACGATCGTCGCGGGCGGCACCTACGACGACTCGGTCGGCTACTTCGTCCGCCCGACCGTCGTCGAGTGCACCGACCCGGAGAACGAGGTCTTCACCACCGAGTACTTCGGCCCGTTCCTCGCCGTGCACGTCTACGAGGACGACCGGTACGACGAGATGCTGACCCAGATGGAGTCGGTCTCCGACTACGCCCTCACCGGTTCGGTCATCGCGGGCGACCGCGCCGCGGCGGCGTACACGATGGAGAAGCTCCGCTACGCGGCGGGCAACTTCTACATCAACGACAAGTCGACCGGCGCCGTGGTCGGCCAGCAGCCCTTCGGCGGCGGCCGCGCCTCCGGCACCAACGACAAGGCGGGCGCCCCGCAGAACCTGATGCGCTGGACCCTGACCCGCGCCATCAAGGAGACCCTGGTCCCGCCGACCGACTACTCCTACCCGCACATGGGCTGACCGGCCCGTCCCGTGAACTCGGGCCGGGAAGCCTGACCCCCGAGCAGGCTTCCCGGCCCGTTGCCAATTCCGGCCCTGTCACAATGCGTTCATGACGGTGACAGCGGATGACGGAGTACGGCTGTGGGCGGAGCGTTCGGGCGGCGACGGTGACCCGCTGGTGCTGTGCCACGGCGGCCCGGGCCTGTGGGACATGTTCGGCGACCTGGCCGCGCTGCTCGCGGACGTCACCCCGGTGATCCGCTGGGACCAGCGCGGCTGCGGCCGTTCGGAGCGCTGCGACGGCCCCTGGAAGAGCGAGCGGTTCGTGGCCGATCTGGACGCCGTACGACGGCACTTCGGCCTGGAGCGGATGGCGCTGCTCGGTCACTCCTGGGGCGCTCAGCTGGGCTTGAGCTACGCACTGGCGCATCCGGACCGGGTGAGCGCGCTGGTGTACGTCTCGGGTATCGGCATCGGCCCGGACGCCGACTGGCACCCCGGGTACAGGGAGAACTTCCTCGCCCGCCTCGCCGATCACCCCGAACGCCTCGCCCGATGGCGGGAGTTGTCCGGCCGCACCGAACGCACGGAGGACGAGGAGCGGGAACGGGCCGTGCTGCACTGGTCCGTGGAGTTCGAGGACCGGGACCGGGCCCTGGAGCCGGCCGGGCGCATGGCCGAGCCATGGTTCGGGATCAACTCCCAGTGCGCCGGAGCCCTCGACGAGGAGCGCAAGCGCACCTGGGGCACCCGCGCGCTGCACTCCGCCTGCCGGGCTCTCCGGGTGCCGGTGCTGATCGTCGACGGCGCCCATGACATCCGCCCCCGTACCGCCGTCGACTCCCTCGCCGGGGCGCTGCCGCACGTCCGCCGGGTGACTCTCCAGGACGCGGGGCACCTGCCGTGGATGGAAGACCCCGAGGGCTTCCGCGAACTGCTCAGCCGGTGGGCAGGTGACGGCCGAGAAAGTCCCGCATGAGCGCGGCGATCCGGTCGGCGTGCGTCTCCAGGGCGAAGTGCCCGGCGGGCAGCAGGTGCACCTCGGCCTCCGGAAGGTCCCGCTGGAAGGCGAGCGCGCCGGCCGGCACGAAGATCTCGTCGTGTCCGCCCCAGACCGCGAGCAGTGGGACCCGAGTGGCGCGGAAGTACTCGTGGAAGGACGGGTAGAGCGCGAAGTTGGCGCCGTAGTCGGAGATCAGGTCGAGCTGGATCTCCGACTGGCCGGGGCGGGCCAGCAGAGCCGCGTCGTGCTCGTAGGCGTCCGGGCTGACCAGTGAGGGGTCCGGAACGCCGTGCAGGTACTGCCACTTGATGCCGTCGGGGGTGTAGATCTCCCGCACCGGCGCCTCCGTCTCCGGCGTCCGCTTCTCGATCAGGGCCAGCACGGGCGCCCAGGCCTCCTCGCCGAGCCCCTCCTCGTAGGCGTTGCCGTTCTGCGTGACGATCGCGGTCACCCGGCCGGGGTGGGCGAGGGCGAGGCGCAGGCCGATCGGGGCGCCGTAGTCCTGGATGTACAGGGCGTACCGCTCCAGCCCCAGCCGCTGGGTGAACTCGTCCGTCATGGCGGCGAGTTCGGCGAAGGTGTACGAGAACTCCGCCGGGCCGGGCGTCGCCGACCGGCCGAAGCCGATGTGGTCGGGGGCGATCACCCGGTACCGGTCGGCGAGCAGCGGGATCAGATCGCGGAACATGTGCGAGCTGCTCGGGAAGCCGTGCAGGAGCAGCAGCACCGGGGCGTCGGAGGGGCCCGCCTCGCGGTAGTACACCTCGAGGCCGCGGACGGTGACGGTGCGGTGGTGGACCCGGTGAGTGGACATGGGTGCAGTCCAGCACACTCCGACCTAACTGGTCAATGGAGTTTTACAGGTTAGGTTTCTGGGGGCGGGCACCCGAGCCGCATCGCCTGCAGGCCTTCGACTTGCCTGGCGGGAGCGTAGTTTGACGCCGCATCAGCGAGCGGAAATCGCGATGCTCCACCCCGCCCTCTCGGGATAGGGTTCGAACGACCCTCTGATTTGGCATGACCCAGTCATGAAGTAAGCGCGTTCGGTCGAGTCCCCGCACCACACCCGGCGCGGGGGCTTCCTTCTGTGCGCGGCGCCGTCGTCCCGGTCGTGCCCGGTCGAACCCCCACAACCGAGAAGGATCTGTGAGACACAGAAAGCGATCACTCGTGGTGATGGCGGCAGCGGCCGCCACCGCGCTCGCCCTGCCTCTCGCCGTGCCCGCCCAGGCGGCCGACCCCGCACCGCCCAAGGGGGCGGTACAGGGCTGGCGGAGCGCGCCGGCCAAGGTGACGGCCGAGCCGTCCGCGATTCCCGCCGAGGACCGTGCCCGGACCCTGGGTTCGGGCTACCGGGCGTCCAAGGACACGGCGTTCACCACCAGCGGCGATGCCACCGGCTTCCATCTGCTGGTCGCCGACGAGGCCGCCGGGTACGGATGGCGGACGGCGGCCACCCTGCGTGAGGACGGCTTCGACGCGGACAACTGGATCGGCAACGCCTGCCTGACCGCCTCCGGCCGGTACGCGGCCGTCTCCTACGCCCCGCGTACGTTCACCAACCGGCCCGAACTGATGGCACGCGGCGCGTTCACCGCCGTGGTCGACCTCACCTCCGGCAAGGTCACCAAACTGCCGTTCACCTCCTCGCTGGCCTACTTCAGCCCCGGCTGCGGCAACGGCGAGGGAGCCGTGTTCACCCAGCTCTCCTACGAGGGCGACAAGACCCCGACCACCCGGCTGATATCCGTCGACACGCACACCGGCAAGCAGGACGAGCCGGTCCGGCGTCCCGGCGAGGTCACCTCCGCCATTCCCACCGGGCACGGCATCGTCGCCGCCCACGGCAACCGGCTCGTCCGCATCGACGGCGGGACCGAGAAGGAACTGGCACGGACCCGCCACACGCCGTTCCAGATCACCGCCGACGCCGACGGCGGCATCACCTTCATCGACCGCGACGCCGACAAGAAGGCGACGAACAAGGCGACGAGCCGGGCCCAGCACCTCACCCCGGCGAAGGTCCGCGGCGGTGAGCGGGCCACCCCCACGACCGTGGCCTCCGGGAAGCTCACCGAGTGGGACCTGGCCGGCACTCCGGCGGGCAAGGTGTTCATCACCGGAAAGGCCACCAGCGAGGGCGCCCTGCCCGGCACGGTCGCCAACCCCGGCCGGCTGCCCAAGGGCGCCCGCATGTCCAGCCTCGGACACGCCGCCGTCACCACCACCTGGGCGGACGGCAGGACCAGTCTGATCACCCCCGACAAGGCCGACGCCGCACGGGCCGCCCGCACCAGCCTGCGGGTGCTGGCCACCGGCGCGTCCGTCACCCTGGACACCACCCCGAAGGCCAAGGGGAGGAACGCCGCGACCGGCATCGGGCCGTCCCCGGCGCTCGGCGTCCCGACGGGCAAGCGGTCCACCGGGAAGGCCGCCGGGGAGACCACAGGCAAGGCCGCAGGCAAGGGCGGTGCCTCCACGCAACTGGCGCGCAGCCAGCCGCTGTCGGCGTCCCCGACCGGTCCGAGCGAGGGCACCGACGAGCGCTACTGCGCCGTCGCCCGCAACGACGTGCGAAAGCAGGCGTTCCAGCCCACTCCGCGGCAGGTCGAGTGGGCCGTGGACCAGGCCGTCGTCGGTGAGCTGCGCCTCGACCGTCCGGCCAACTGGAAGAACACCGGCATGGACGGCTACAGCCCGGGCGGGCTGTTCCCACCGGTGGTGCTGGCAGGCGACCCCAACGGCACCCTCGACAACGAGGACCCCGACGTCACCGACCGGTGGCACATCCCCTCGCAGGTGATGCTCGGTGTCACCGCGCAGGAGTCCAACATGTGGCAGGCCACCCGCTTCGCGGTCCCCGGGGTGACCTCCAACAGCCTCATCGGCAACTACTACGGCACCCAGTACACCTCCGACGGCACCCAGGCCGACCCCTGGCGCGTCAACTTCTCCAAGGCCGACTGCGGCTACGGCATCACCCAGGCCACCGACGGCATGCGCCTGGCGGGTAAGACCAAGCCGGGCGAGACCGCGCTGCCGCCGGCCACGCAGGAGGCCGTCGCGCTGGACTACACCGCCAACATCGCCTATGGCGCGCAGATCCTCTCCCACAAGTGGAACGACACGTACTACGCGGGGATGAAGGTCAACAACGGCAACCCGCAGTGGATCGAGAACTGGTTCTTCGCCCTGTGGGCCTACAACTCCGGCTTCTACAACACCCCGGACTCCGCCGGCCACCAGGGCCTGGGCTGGACCAACAACCCGGCCAACCCGCTGTGGAAGGCCAACCGCGTGCCGTTCCTGCAGAGCGCCGTGGACCCGTCGAAGGACGACTACAGCCACGCCGCGCACCCGCAGGACTGGCCCTACGAGGAGAAGGTGCTCGGCTGGGCCGCACGCCCCATCTCCGCGATGTTCGCCCCAGGCGACTTCCGCCCCGGCTACCTCGCCGCCTGGTGGAACAGCGTCGACGAGCGCACCTCGGTCAAGCCGCCGGTCGACCTGTTCTGCGACAGCAGCAACAACTGCGAGCCGTCCAAGATCGGTGACAACGACTCCAACGACCCCGGCCAGGGCGCCTGCACCCTGGACTCGGGCGACAGCGACACCAACCCGCACTGGCTGCACTGCTGGTGGGACAAGTCGGCCCAGTGGAAGGACTGCGACAAGCTGGCCCAGTGCGGGCACCAGGTGCACCGCTTCAACACCAGCTACCCGGAACAGGCCGACGCGGCCTCCTATCCGCCGCGCTGCTCCTCGGGTCTGCCCTCCGGCGCGCTGATCGTCGACGACATCCCCGACGGCACGACGCCGGCCGGATCGAACTCACGGGGCTGCGGCCCGGCGAAATCGGACGGCACCTTCACCCTGACCTACCAGCCCTCCGACATCGTCGACTCCGAGACCGGGCAGACCATCACCACCTACCCCGGCAAGATCGACACCCACCAGATCGGCGCCGGCTACGGCAACCACTTCTGGTTCACCCACACCCGGTCCCCGGAGTCCTACCCGCCGCCGGGTGACCGGATGAAGGTGACCGGGACCTGGAAGCTGGGGCGGAAGATCACCGAATACGGCGGCCAGGCCGAGGTGTTCGCGCACATCCCGGACCACGGGGCGCAGACCGGCGCCGCCAACTACCGGATCCAGACGGCGTTCGGCACCGTCACCAAGCAGATCTCGCAGGCGGACAACCAGTCCAACAAGTGGGTGTCCCTGGGGTCCTACCGGTTCACCGACACCACGCCGCAGGTGAGCCTGGACAACTTCAACGGCGGCGACGGCACCAAGGACATCGCCTTCGACGCCCTCGCGTTCGTGCCCGGCGACCACGACGGCCTGAACGCCATCACCTTCCCCGAGGCGGACCCGAACGCCCCCGACGTGGACTTCGTGGCCGCCCAGGACGCCAAGGAGGTCGGCACCACGACCTCGCTCATGTCCCGTGCGCTCAGTGGTGCCTCGGGCAGGGAGTCGTGCTCGACCGGCCATGACGGCGTCACCATGTGCGCCACGTACAAGCCGCTGACCAAGAAGGAGGAGAGGAGCGCCAGGAGCGGCAACAGCGCGAAGACCGCCGAGGGCGCCGCGCCGTCCGCGGCCGCCGCGGCGGGCCCCGTGGGATGGTGCAAGGACATCAACGGCGCCGCCATGCAGACGAGGACGCAGGGCTGCATGCGCGGGCTCCTCGTGCTCACCGCGACCCGTGACGGCGCTCCCGTCGGCAACGCGACCGTCAAGGTCATCCAGGAGATCAACCTCGACCCGAAGTCGAACCAGTTCACCACGTGGACCGAGGTCTCCCTGGTCAACATGACGGGCATCAGCTCCACCACGATGACCTCGTACGACGAGGAGTGCTGGTCCACCACCGCCTGCTCGGAGAGCTACGGCACCTGGACCGGCGGCACCACCTGGACCGCGGGGGACCCGCACGTCGCCACGCGCACCAACACCTTCTCGTGGAACAAGGTCAGCGGTGGCGAGGCACTGCTCGACTTCACCTGGCAGACCAGCTGGTCCACCCCGGACGCCGCCGTCCAGGCGGTCCCGAAGTGGAGCAACAACGGGTTCGACGTCCGGTGCGACAACAAGGTGGGCGGCAACACGGGGTGCGTCTTCCCGAAGTACACCCCGACGCTGCAGCTGAACACCAAGAAGTACCCGGCCGCGGCCTCGTACTACTGGGTGCTCATGGAGAAGTTGGCGTCCCACCCGGGCAGCGAGAAGTACGACAAGCCGCTGCACCGCCTGGCCGACGATACGAAGGCCAAGGAGAACCGGGACAAGATGTGCATGCTCGCCGTGGCGGAGTGGAACCCCAACCCGGCCGCGGACGGGACGAGCTGCGACGAGTACCCCTTCGCGAAGTCGCGCGAGAGCGGCGGGCAGACGCTCAGCTCCGGCAAGTACTGCGTCCAGATGTACGCGGACAAGCAGACCGACGGCAGCTGGATGCTGGAGCTGGACAACAACTACCCGTACCCGAGCTGGAACGAGATCTGCGGCCGGGCCGCGGTTCCGGCCAAGCAGAACACCGACGCCGGTGGTGACCTCGGACGGTTCACCTCGGAGATCAGGCTCCTGGACAACGACGCGTACTACGTCCAGACCGGCTTCGAGGGCTGCGACATCAAGTCCGTCTGCAACATCGGCTAGCGGCAGGCGCCGGTGAACCGGCCCGCCAGGTCACATACCTGGCGGGCCGGTTCCGTCTCCCGGCACGCTCAGCCGGTGACCCACTCGAGCATGCGCCCCTCGTGGACGGAGGGACGGCGGCCCGCCGTCGGCAGCGGAGCCATGCCCTCCAGCGACTCGCACAGGTCGTGCAGCATCAGGCCCAGTCCCGGCCACAGCCACCGGTACTCGGGATCGCCGAACGAGATCTCCCCGACCTCGCCGTAGTGGTCGCCGCGATGGTCCACGAAGAGCAGGTCGCCGGTGAGACTCTGCGCGAAGGGCACCCACCGCTCGTGCGCGGTCCGCCCCACGACCTCGTCCTCGTAGCCCTCCTCCACGGCCTCCGACGCCATGTCGGCGAGATTGCGGCGCCACTCCGCGATCCCGTCGGTGTCGAGCAGGCCGTGACCGAGGACGAAGGCCCCGGCCTGTGTGCTAGACCTGCGCGGGACGACACCGTTGTGCCGGGCGAGCAGCGCCTTCAGCTCGACGTGGAGCGGGAACCCGAGCTCGGCCTCGAGCCCGGCCAGCTCCGCTGCGGACGCGCCCGGACGGAGCGCCGCCTCGTCCTCGGGGGTGTTGCGGGCGAGCCACCCCTCGAACCTCGGCCACAGGTCTTCGAGGCGGAAGGCCCCCTCGCGCGCGGATTGATTCATTCGACCCTCTCCGTTACTGGCGGTGGCGGACGTCCGTGTCGATCGAGTGAAAGCCCGAGCCGACCGTACACGGACAAAGCGCAGGTCGCGGCCGTGTGGCGGGATCCGCCGTCTCAGATAGTAGGAAGTCCGAGTAATTGTGCAGACAGGCGCGGCGGGCTCCCTTAGTTTTGTAGGAGTCGAACGTCTCGCTCGATCCAGCGAGTGGCGGTCGCGAGCCGGGCCCGTGCAGGCGACCCCTGCGGCACCGCTCCCCGCCCTCCGGGGGCCCCGCCCGCGCCCATTAGGCAGCGGGGGAGTCTCGCAACCCCCTTGCCGTACTCCGGTTTCCCGAAGGAGTCGATCCACCATGGCCGAGACGACCGTCCGCCGCCGAGTCCGCCACGTGTCCCGCTCGACCGAGTCCGAGCGCAAGAACGCCGCCGCCGCCCTCCAGCGCGCCCTCGACCGCCGGGACAACGGCGGCGAGACCGGCCACTGAGCCGGCACCGATCCGGGAGCCGCACCCGCCCGGGTTCCGGGGCGCGGCCTCGCCGCGCCCCGGAAGAGGCCGATGGCCCACATGTCCGCATCGCGGACAGGGCATGTCATCCTCTGGGACGAGGGGTAGGGTGCCGACATGTCTCGCAGCATCAATCTCGCAGTGATCCCCGGTGACGGCATCGGCCAGGAGGTCGTGGCCGAGGGTCTGAAGGTCCTCTCCGCCGTCCTGCCGCAGGATGTGAAGCTGGAGACCAAGGAGTACGACTTCGGCGCCAAGCGCTACCACGCCACCGGTGAGACCCTCACCGACGCCGACCTCGACGCCCTGAAGCGGCACGACGCCATCCTGCTCGGCGCCATCGGCGACCCGTCGGTCCCCTCCGGCGTGCTGGAGCGCGGCTTCCTGCTCAAGCTCCGCTTCGCCTTCGACCACCACGTCAACCTGCGCCCGTCGAAGCTGCTGCCCGGTGTCTCCACCCCGCTGGCCGGCCAGCCGGAGATCGACTTCGTGGTCGTCCGCGAGGGCACCGAGGGCCCCTACACGGGCAACGGCGGCACCATCCGCAAGGGCACCGAGCACGAGGTCGCCACCGAGGTCTCCGTCAACACGGCCTACGGTGTCGAGCGTGTGGTCCGCGACGCCTTCGCCCGCGCCCAGGCCCGCCCGCGCAAGAAGCTCACGCTGGTCCACAAGAACAACGTGCTGACCTTCGCCGGACACCTGTGGACGAACGTCTTCAACAAGGTGGCCGAGGAGTACCCCGAGGTCACCACCGACTACGTCCACGTGGACGCGGCGACCATCTACCTGGTCACCGACCCCGCCCGCTTCGACGTGATCGTCACCGACAACCTCTTCGGCGACATCATCACCGACCTCGCCGCGGCCGTCTCCGGTGGCATCGGTGTCGCCGCCTCCGGCAACATCAACCCCGGCCGCGAGTTCCCGTCCATGTTCGAGCCGGTCCACGGCTCGGCCCCGGACATCGCGGGCCAGGGCAAGGCCGACCCCAGCGCCACGGTGCTGTCCGTCGCGCTGCTGCTGCGCCACCTCGGCCACGACGCCGAGGCCGACCGCATCGACGCCGCGGTCGCCGCCGACCTCACCGAGCGGGTGGGCAAGCCGGCCCGCAGCACCTCCGAGATCGGCGACGCCCTCGCCGTACGCGTAGCCGGCTGACCCGCCGCGCCGCGCACAAGCCGTCGGGTCGCATCCGCACCCGGCGGCTTTTTTTGTGCCTCGCCGGGTGCCACCATCATCCACTGGGCCGCTTTCACCCCGATTCCGTCCGGCGTGGCCCGCGCGCGATAATCGAACGCGGAGCCGCGACATGAGGGAAAGCTCGGACGTCCTAGCACCGGCCACCGGCCGGTGAGGGGCGTGAGCGCGGCCCGGTCACTACTCACCGGTGAAGGACAACCACTCATGACGACGCCCACGATCGAGCTCAAGCCCTCCGCCCACCCGCTCGCCGCCGCGGAGCGCGAGGCGATCCTGGCCAGCCCCGGATTCGGCCGCCACTTCACCGACCACATGGTGACGATCAAGTGGACCGAGGGACGCGGCTGGCACGACGGCCAGCTCGTTCCGTACGCGCCGATCCCCCTCGACCCGGCCACCAACGTCCTGCACTACGCCCAGGAGATCTTCGAGGGCCTGAAGGCCTACCGCCAGCCCGACGGCTCGGTCGCCACCTTCCGCCCGGACCAGAACGCCAAGCGCTTCCAGCGTTCCGCGCGCCGTCTCGCCATGCCGGAGCTGCCGGTCGAGACGTTCGTCGAGGCCTGTGACGTCCTGGTGCAGCAGGACAGGGACTGGGTGCCCGCGCACGGCGGCGAGGAGTCCCTCTACCTGCGCCCGTTCATGATCGCCACCGAGGTCGGCCTGGGCGTCAAGCCCGCCAACGAGTACCTGTTCATCGTCATCGCCTCCCCGGCCGGCGCGTACTTCCCGGGCGGGGTCCGGCCGGTGTCGATCTGGGTCTCCGAGGACCGCGTCCGCGCCGTCCCCGGCGGCATGGGCGACGCCAAGACCGGCGGCAACTACGCCGCCTCCCTGCTCGCCCAGGCCGAGGCCGCCGCCAAGGGCTGCGACCAGGTCTGCTACCTCGACGCCGTGGACCACAAGTGGGTCGAGGAACTGGGCGGCATGAACCTGTACTTCGTGTACGGCGACAAGATCGTCACGCCCACCCTGACCGGCTCCATCCTGGAGGGCGTCACCCGTGACTCCCTGCTCGCCGTCGCCCGCGACCTCGGCTACAAGTCCGAGGAGGGCCGGGTCTCGGTCGAGCAGTGGCAGCGCGACTCCGAGAACGGCACCCTCACCGAGGTCTTCGCCTGCGGCACCGCGGCCGTGATCACCCCGGTCGGCACCGTCAAGCGGGCCGGTGCCGAGTGGCGGCAGAGCGGTGGCGAGCCCGGCGAGGTCACAGTCCGCCTTCGCCAGACCCTCCTCGACATCCAGCGCGGCAAGGCCGAGGACCGGCACGGCTGGATGCACAAGCTGGGCTGACGCCCGCCCGGCACGCCCAGGGGCCGCCCCGGACTCCGCGTCCGGGGCGGCCCCCGTGCGTTCAGGAGTCCTTTGCCCTGCCACCTCGCCCGATGAGTTCGAGCGACGCTCAATGTGATATTGATCGATTCGCCAGCCAATCCCCCTCCTGTCCGATGATTAGGTTTAGAGTGATGCTCTAAATCGCGGAGGACAAGGAGGTGCGGTGTCGTGAGACTGACCCCCACCGAGCGAGACCGGCTGCTGCTCTTCGGGGCCGCCGAGCTGGCCCGGGCCCGCCGGGCGCGCGGTCTCCGGCTGAACGTGCCGGAGGCCACCGCGCTGATCGCGGACACGGTCTGCGAGGCGGCCCGCGACGGCCGGCGGCTCACGGAGGCCGTCGAGGCGGCCCGCTCGGTGCTCGGTCCCGAGGACGTGCTGCCGGGTGTCGCCGACATCGTCACCGAGGTGATGGTCGAGGCCGTCTTCGACGACGGCTCCCGGCTGGCGGTGGTCTCCGACCCCATCGGCGGCGGCCTGGGGGAGCGGGCGCCGGGCGCGCTGCTGCCAGGGCCCGGGCACGCCGACCCCGAACCGGCCGTCCGGCTCCAGGTCACCAACACCGCGTCCGTGCCGGTCTCCGTCACCTCCCACTTCCACTTCTTCGAGGCCAACCCGCGGCTCGACTTCGACCGCGAGAGGTCCTACGGCATGCGGCTCGCCGTACCGGCGGGTTCCTCGGTGCGGTTCGGGCCGGGGGAGAGCGAGGAGGTGGGCCTGGTGCCGATCGGCGGCGAGCGGATCGCGATCGGCTTCGCCGGTCTGGTCGACGGCCCGCTGGACGCGCCCGGCGCGAGGCGGGAGGCGCTGCGCAGAGCCGCCGCCTGCGGATACCTGGGCGTCGCGCACCAGGGCGCAGAGGACGGAGGCGAGGAGCGATGAGCCGCTCGAAGGGGCGAGAGGTGAGCAGGTCGGTCCACGTCGACCCGCACGCCTACGCGGCCACCCACGGCCCCCGCGCCGGCGACCGCGTCCGCCTGGGCGACTCCGGGCTCACCGTCCGGGTCGAGTCGGACGCCCAGCGGTACGGCGACGAGTTCCTCGCCGGGTTCGGCAAGACCGCCCGCGACGGGCTGCACCTGAAGGCCGCCGCCGTCCGTGACACGTGCGACGTCGTGATCAGCAACGTCGTCGTGATCGACGCGGTCCAGGGCATCCGCAAGGTGTCCATCGGCATCCGCGAGGGGCGCGTCCACGCCATCGGCCGGGCCGGCAACCCCGACACCCTGGACGGCGTCGACGTCGTCGTCGGCACGGGCACGTCCATCGTGTCCGGGGAGGGGCTGATCGCCACCGCCGGTGCCGTCGACACCCATGTGCACCTGCTGTCGCCGCGGATCATGGAGGCCTCCCTCGCCTCCGGCGTGACCACGATCATCGGGCAGGAGTTCGGCCCGGTGTGGGGCGTGGGCGTCAACTCGCCCTGGGCGCTTCGGCACGCGTTCGGCGCCTTCGACGCCTGGCCGGTCAACATCGGTTTCCTGGGCCGGGGCTCGTCGTCCCACGAGGCACCGCTCGTCGAGGCACTGGCCGAGGGCGGGGCGAGCGGCTTCAAGGTGCACGAGGACATGGGCGCCCACACACGCGCGCTCGACACGGCCCTGCGGGTGGCCGAGGAGCACGACGTCCAGGTCGCCCTGCACAGCGACGGCCTGAACGAGTGCCTGTCCGTGGAGGACACCCTGCGGGTGCTGGAGGGACGTACGATCCACGCCTTCCACATCGAGGGCTGCGGCGGCGGCCATGTGCCGAACGTGCTGAAGATGGCCGGCGTCCCGAACGTCATCGGCTCCTCCACCAACCCCACCCTGCCCTTCGGCCGGGACGCGGTCGCCGAGCACTACGGCATGATCGTCTCCGTCCACGACCTGAAGACCGACCTGCCCGGCGACGCCGCCATGGCCCGCGACCGCATCCGGGCCGGCACCATGGGCGCCGAGGACGTCCTGCACGACCTGGGCGCGATCGGCATCACCTCGTCCGACGCGCAGGGCATGGGCCGGGCCGGTGAGACGGTCCGGCGCACCTTCGCCATGGCCGGCAAGATGAAGGCCGAGCTGGGCCCGCTGGAGGGTGACGGCGAGGGCGACGACAACGCCCGCGTCCTGCGCTACATCGCCAAACTGACCATCAACCCGGCCATCGCGCACGGCCTTTCGCACGAGGTCGGCTCGATCGAGACCGGCAAGCTCGCCGACATCGTGCTGTGGCGTCCGGAGTACTTCGGCGCCAAGCCGCAGCTCGTTCTCAAGTCCGGCTTCCCGGCCTACGGCGTGACCGGTGACCCCAACGCGGCCACCGACACCTGCGAACCCCTCGTGCTGGGACCGCAGTTCGGCTCGTACGGCGCCACCGCCGCCGATCTCTCGGTCGCCTTCGTCGCCCGCGCCGCCGCCGAGCAGGGGAGCGACACGATGCCCACCCGGCGCCGCCGGGTCGCCGTCCGCGGCACCCGCGGCATCGGCCCGGCCGATCTGCGGCTCAACTCCCGTACCGGAGCGGTCGACGTCGACCGGCGTACCGGCCTGGTCACGCTCGACGGCGACCCGCTGCGCTCCGAACCCGCCGAGTCCGTGTCCCTCAACCGGCTCTACTTCCTCTGATCCAAGGACCTGTCCATGACCTACCGCATGCCCCCCGAGTGGGCCCCGCACGAGCGCACCTGGATGGCCTGGCCGGGCCCCAACCCGACCTTCGCCGACGGTGAGGAGCTGGCCGCGGCCCGCGCCGCCTGGGCGGGGGTGGCCCGCGCGGTGCGCCGCTTCGAGCCGGTGACGATGGTGCACGGCCCCGGCCAGGGCGAGTCGGCGCGCGCGCTGCTCGGCCCGGACGTCGAGCTGGTGGAGCGCGAGCTCGACGACGCGTGGATGCGCGACATCGGACCGACCTTCGTGATCGACGGGCAGGGCCGGCCGGCCGCCGTGGACTGGGTGTTCAACGGCTGGGGCGGGCAGGACTGGGCCCGCTGGGAGCACGACTCCAAGATCGCCCGCCAGGTCGCGGACCTGGCCGGGGTGCCGGTGCTGAGCAGCGAACTCGTCAACGAGGGCGGCGCGATCCACGTCGACGGCGAGGGCACGGTGCTGCTCACCGAGACCGTCCAGCTCGGCGCCGGCCGCAACCCCGGGTGGAGCCGCGAGCGGGTCGAGGCGGAGATCCACGCCAGGCTCGGCACCAGCAAGGCGATCTGGCTCCCGCACGGCCTGTCCGGCGACTACGGCAGGTACGGCACCCAGGGCCATGTCGACATCGTCGCGGCCTTCGCCCGGCCCGGCACGGTCCTGGTGCACAGCCAGCGGGACCCCGCCCACCCGGACCACGCCCGCTCGAGGACGTACCTGGAGATCCTTCGCGGCGAGACCGACGCCCGGGGGCGCCCCCTGGAGGTCGTCGAGGTGCCCGCTCCCACCGTCCTGAAGGACGAGGAGGGCGACTGGGTCGACTACTCCTACATCAACCACTACCTGTGCAACGGCGGCGTCGTGCTCTGCGCCTTCGGCGACCCGAACGACGAGGTCGCGGCCGGCCTCTTCCGCCGCCTGTTCCCCGACCGGGAGGTGACGCCGGTGAACGCCCGTACGATCTTCGCCGGCGGGGGAGGCATCCACTGCATCACACAACAGCAGCCGAAGAGCTAGGAGCAGCCGATGGCCGGTGCGCGCCGGAACGCGCCGCCACGCGAGGACGTCCTCGCAGCCGCCATGGACATGATCGCCGAGCGCGGTCTGGAGAAGCTCACCATGGCGGCGCTCGGCCGTGAGGTCGGGATGAGCAGCGGCCACCTGCTGTACTACTTCCGCTCCAAGGACGAGCTGCTGCTGCGCACCCTGGAATGGAGCGAGGGCCGGCTCGGCGCCGAGCGCGGCCGGCTGCTCACCCGCCCGGGCTCCGCCCGCGAGCGGCTGGAGGCGTACGTCGGCCTGTACGTCCCCGACGGCCACCGCGACCCGCACTGGACCCTGTGGCTGGAGGTCTGGAACCGCTCGCAGAACGCCGCCGAGGACGCCCGGGAGCGGCAGGCCGCCATCGAGGGCGCCTGGCACCGCGACCTGGTCGCGCTGATCGCCGAGGGCGTCTCGCGCGGTGAGTTCCGGCCGGTCGACGCGGACCGCTTCGCCGCCCGGCTGCGCGCCCTGCTGGACGGCTTCTCCATCCATGTCGCCATCGGCCTGCGCGGCACGGACCGCGAGCAGGTGATCTCCCACGTGCGGGAGTTCCTCGCCGAAGCGCTGCACGCACCGCGGGTGCCGGACGCCTGACGTCGCGGGCGGGCCCGGGGCCGCGCCCCGTCCACCGCGGCGACCGGATGCTGAGACGGCCGGCCGGCCGGGGCCGGGACTGTGCGAAACTTCCTCCGTGCCCTCGTTCGCCATGATTATCGGCAGCAGGCGCGCCGGTCCGCAGTGACCATCTCGTACTACCAGGTGCGGATGGCCATCGTCGTCTCAGACCCGCGCGCAGACCTCTCGCACCCGCGAGGGGTCTTTTCGTTTTCCGGCTCACCCACGGCCGGGAGGCGCGGCGCGAGGAGTATCGCAGGGGCGGTGGAGCCGGACATTCCGGTAAGACCGAAGATTCACAATCAGGAGCCTTGAACTCATGACCGAGACGGTAACCAGCGAGCTCGACGACTCGTTCCACGTCTTCGACACCACGCTGCGCGACGGCGCGCAGCGCGAGGGCATCAACCTCACGGTCGCGGACAAGCTCGCCATCGCACGGCACCTGGACGACTTCGGCGTGGGCTTCATCGAGGGCGGCTGGCCCGGCGCCAACCCGCGGGACACCGAGTTCTTCGCACGGGCCCAGCAGGAGATCGACTTCCGGCACGCCAAGCTGGTCGCCTTCGGCGCCACCCGCCGCGCCGGATCCAAGGCGGCGGACGACCCCCAGGTCAAGGCCCTGCTCGACTCCGGCGCCCCGGTGATCACGCTGGTCGCCAAGTCGCACGACCGGCATGTCGAGCTGGCGCTGCGCACCACGCTGGACGAGAACCTGGAGATGGTCCGGGACACCGTGTCATACCTGTGCGAACAGGGCCGCCGGGTCTTCGTGGACTGCGAGCACTTCTTCGACGGCTACCGCGCCAACCCCGAGTACGCGAAGGCGGTCGTGCGCACGGCCGCACGGGCCGGCGCCGACGTCGTCATCCTCTGCGACACCAACGGCGGCATGTTGCCCGCCCAGGTCAACGCGGTCGTCTCCACGGTCCTCGCCGACACCGGTGCCCGGCTGGGCATCCACGCCCAGGACGACACCGGCTGCGCGGTCGCCAACACCCTGGCCGCCGTCGACGCCGGTGTCACCCACGTGCAGTGCACGGCCAACGGCTACGGCGAGCGCGTCGGCAACGCCAACCTGTTCCCGGTGGTCGCGGCCCTGGAGCTGAAGTACGGCAAGAAGGTGCTGCCGGAGGGCCGGCTGCGCGAGACCACCCGGATCTCGCACGCGATCGCCGAGGTCGTCAACCTCACGCCCTCCACGCACCAGCCGTACGTCGGCGTCTCCGCCTTCGCCCACAAGGCGGGCCTGCACGCCTCCGCGATCAAGGTCGACCCCGATCTGTACCAGCACATCGACCCCGAGCTGGTCGGCAACACCATGCGCATGCTGGTCTCCGACATGGCGGGCCGGGCCTCCATCGAACTGAAGGGCAAGGAGCTCGGCATCGACCTCGGCGGCGACCGGGAGCTGGTCGGCCGGGTGGTCGAGCGGGTGAAGGAGCGCGAGCTCGAGGGCTACACCTACGAGGCCGCCGACGCCTCCTTCGAGCTGCTGCTCAGGGCCGAGGTCGAGGGCAGGCCGCTGAAGTACTTCGAGGTCGAGTCCTGGCGGGCCATCGTCGAGGACCGCCCCGACGGCACCCACGCCAACGAGGCCACCGTCAAGCTGTGGGCCAAGAGCGAGCGGATCGTCGCCACCGCGGAGGGCAACGGCCCGGTCAACGCCCTGGACCGCGCCCTGCGGGTGGCGCTGGAGAAGATCTACCCGCAGCTCGCCAAGCTGGACCTGGTGGACTACAAGGTCCGCATCCTGGAGGGCGTGCACGGCACCTCCTCCACCACCCGGGTCCTGATCTCCACCTCCGACGGCGGCGCCGAGTGGTCCACGGTCGGCGTCGCGGAGAACGTCATCGCCGCGTCCTGGCAGGCCCTGGAGGACGCCTACACCTACGGGCTGCTGCGGGCGGGCGTGGAGCCGGCCGAGTAGCCACAGTGGAGGCATGACCGAAGACGACAGCGCTCTCCTGTCAGGCGCCCGCGTGGCGACCCGGCTGCCCGCCGCGGACCTGGACCGGGCCCGCCGCTTCTACGCCGAGAAACTCGGACTGCGGCCCGTCGACGAACGTCCCGGCGGGCTGCTGTACCGGTGCGGCGGAACGGACTTCGTATTGTTCCGCTCCACCGGGGCCTCGCCCGGCACCTTCACCCAGATGGGCTTCGAGACCGACGGCGACCTCGGGGCCGTCGTCGCGGAGCTGCGGCGGCGTGGGGTGGTCTTCGAGGAGGTCGACGCGCCCGGGCTCCGCACCCGGGACGGCATCGCCGAGATCGAGGGCAACTACCCGAGCAAGGGCGCCCGCGGGGAGCGGGGCGCCTGGTTCCGGGACAGCGAGGGCAACCTGCTGGGGATCGGGCAGCCGGTGCGCTGAGTCAGGGCGCGCGCCAGATGTTGTCGAAGGCCGCGTTCTCGATCTCCCGGCGCTGCCGCACTGCGGTCAGCTCCGTCACCGCGTCGCCGACCGCGGCCAGCACGGTCACGACCGGCTCGTCGGTGAACTCCTCCCCGGCCTCTTCCCCGCCCCCGATGCCCAGGGCGGCCGCGAGCGTGGCGAGGACCGGCTCGCGGGACTCCCAGCGGTCGGTGGCCTGCCGCCGGGCCGCGGTGTCGGCGGCCGCGGCGGTCCGCGGCCGGCGCGGGAACCAGGGCCTGCGCTCGCCGGTGAGCTGCCCCTCGGTGTCCAGGACGTCGAAGTAGGCCGAGGCCAGCCCCTCGCCCCGGCGCCACAGCCAGTCCCCGACCGTCTCGTACGGCTCCTGCCGGACCAGCGCCGAGCCCGCCTCGTCCAGCAGCCGGTCATCCAGGGCCAGCGGCGGCCCCGGCACCATGCGCTCACCCTCCAGGGTCACGGCACGGGCGCCGAGCAGGTCGACGAGCTCGGCACCCGCGAGCGCCAGAGACAGGTCGCCCTGTTCCACGGGGCGGTCGCCGGGGACGTCGGTGCCGACGATGAACAGATCCCGTGCTGTGGTCATGTGGCGCACTCCCGGTCCCGGACGGCTTTCCCTACGACCACCATGAAGCGTGCAAAGCCGATCCGCGACAAGGCGTGCCGCTCAGCAGGAATCCGCCGCGAGCTTCTCGAAGCCGGCCCGGCTCATCACCCGGCCGTCGGCCCAGACCTGCCCGGGCCTCAGCCGCCCGATCCGCTCCCCGGTGAACTCCACCTTCCCGTTGTACGAGTCGCCGGTCACGTAGTGCCCGAAGCCCAGCTCGTACCGGTGGCGGGGGAGCAGCCGCCGCTCGCCCCGGTGCCGGGCCCGCCAGCTCCCCGGCGGCGTGAACAGGGGGAAGTCGGCGTCGCCGTGCAGATCCTCCTTCCGCACGTCCCATCCCGTGGTGACGGGCCCGGCACCACCGCCGCGCGGCCGCCCGTCCAGGTGGGGCCCCTGGTAGCCGTCGTCGCCACACGGCCGGATCAGCGCGTACGGCGCACCGTCCGCGCCGACCCCCACCCCGGCCAGCGGCAGATCGACCGCCGTACAGCCGCCGAGCAGCAGACACCCGGCGACCGTCGTCAGTACGGCACTCCTGCGCATGCCCCGCCCCCTCACGGACGGGAGGTGTCCCGCCCTACTGCAGCTTCCACTTCTGGTTGGCGGCACCCGTGCACGACCAGATCTGGGCCCGGGCACCGTTCGCCGAGGAGTTGTCGGTGACGTCGAGGCACTTGTCGGCCGCCGTGTTCACCACATCACCGGTGGCGGAGTTGTACGACCACCGCTGGGCACCGGTTCCATTGCAGTCGTACAACTGCACCTTGGCCCCGTCGGCCGTCGAGCCGGACGTGACGTCGAGGCACTTGCCGAGCGCCTGTACCGAGCCGTCGGCCGCGACCGTCCACTTCTGCGCCGCGCTGCCGTTGCAGTCGTAGAGCTGCACCGCGGTGCCGTTCGCGCTCGAACCGCCCGCCACGTCGAGGCACTTGCCGGCCGGCCCGACGAACGAGCCGCTGACGGCGGAGCCGCCGGACTGGGTGCCGGACCAGGTGAACGTGGCCGAGGTCCTGCCGGGCAGCGAGTAAGTGGCGTGCTGTGCACCCCAGTCGATGGTCACCGTCTTCGCCGACGCCGAGTCGTTGTACGCGATCAGCGCCTTGCTCCCGTCGGGGTTGCGCCACGCCACGTTGGGCACGGCGCTCGACGCCGTCGAGGCGATGCGCTGGGCGCCCGGCCGGACGAACTTGGTCAGGTGGCCCATGGTGTAGTACTCGACGGTGTAGTCGACGGTCCCGCTCGCCCCGTCGCCGTTGTGCACGGTGACCAGACCGGTGCAGGTGCCGCAACCTCCGTTGTGCGGGCCCATGTTCTGGTCCACCGCGAGGGACCACTTGGTCACCGACTTCGCCCAGTTGCGGGTGTAGTCGATGATGTTGTTCATGTCCTCGCGCTGCTGGTTGGCGATCCAGGTGCCGCCGGAGTGCTCGGTCCCGAACGCGTCCAGGTTCGGGTACTGGTTGTGGACCGAGGTCTGCTTGGCGATGTCACCGCCGTAGCCGTGCCAGGCGATGCCGCCGAAGTTGGGATGGTTGCGGATGGCCGCGTCGTCGACGCTCTGGGCCGCGTAGGAGTCGTAGACGTCCCAGTTCCAGTCGTGCGCCAGCACCTTGGTCCCGAGTCCGGCGGACTGGAGCCTGGGCAGCAGCTCGCTCTTGAGGAAGTACTGGATGCCGGAGGCGTTCCAGCTCATCGACGGATAGCCGGAGCAGCACGTCGGCTCGTTCTGCGGGGTGACGTACGAGACGTCGATGCCCTGGTTCTCGTACGCCTGGAGGTACTTCACGAAGTACGAGGCGTAGGCCCCGTAGTCCTCCGCCTTCAGCCAGCCGCCGTTGAGCGAGCCGCTGTCCTTCATCCAGGCCGGAGCCGTCCATGGCGAGGCCATGACAGTCAGGGAAGGGTTGAGCCGGAGGGCCTGCCTGGTCAGCGGGACGACGTCCGCGAGGTCGTGCGAGATGGAGAAGCTGTTCAGGTTCGGGTCCGTCTGCCCGGCCGGCACGTCGTCGTACGTGTACCCGTACCGCGCCAGGTCCGAGGCGCCCATCGGATTGCGCAGGAACGACAGCCCGATGCCGTCCGTGGGCGAGAACAGCTTCTTCATGGTCGCGTCCCGCGTCGCCTGCGAGAGCGCGCCGCTGCCGTTCATCAGCCAGGCCGCGGTGTCCGTGAACGACGCGCCGCCGCCGGTGAACGTCTGGTACCGGGTGTTCTCGTCGACGGTGATGTTCTCGCCGCTGCCGCCGGCCCCGGACTGGAAGGCGAACGGCGTCTGCGCCTGGAGGCCGCGCACGACGTGCCGTCCGCCGGAGTCGTCGGTGGTGGTGAGCCAGGCCGTGACCTGCTCGCCGGCCGCGTGCGCGGAGGGCATGCCGAGGGTCGTGAGCCCGGCGGTGGTGAGCAGGCCGGCGAGCAGCAGCCGGGCCGTGCGCAGGGGTCGTCTCATGGAGCGCCGCCCTTCGGGAGGTGGGGGATGGGGGCGTGCGAGCCGTGAGTAAATGACGGCTTCGAGGGCGCGTCAAGAGGTTGCGCATTCAGCTTCCGAACGCACAACCGCCTTCATCCGGCCGCCCGTTGGTCCCGTACCACTTCTGACGTGAAGTATTGACGGCGCCGTGGGGAGCCAGTTAACTCACGACGTGATCTAAGTCATGAGTGAATCAAGAGCCGAGGGAAGGTACATGCGAAGAACCGCCCTGCTCGTCTCCGCCGCACTCCTCACCGGGCTGCTCCCCTGGGCGACCGCGCGAGCCGCCGACGATCCCGCCCCCGTCCCCGTAGACCGCTTCGAGGGCGAGGTCCCGTTCGCCGCCCAGCCCGCCGAGGGCATCTTCACCTGGGGCGGCGACACGGACGACCCGCCGGCCCTCCAGACGGCCACCCGCACCGATGCCCCCGAGGGCGCCCAGGTCCTCACCGGCTCCTACGACATCAGCGGCTACGGCGGGTTCACCCACGACTTCGCCGCCACCGAGCCCGGCCACGACTGGTCCGCCCACCGGGGCATCCGGTTCTGGTGGGACGGCCAGGACAACGGCGGGAAGATCGCCTTCGAGATCAAGGACGGCGGCGCCCACGGCGAGGCCTCCGAGCTGTGGACCACCTCCTTCACCGACGACTTCACCGGCTGGAAACAGATCGAGATCCCCTTCGCCGACTTCACCTATCGCACGGACTACCAGCCCGTCGGCGGCATCGACCACGTCCTCGGCCTGGACCGGATGTGGGGTTACGCGGTCACGCTGCCGACCGGCGTCAAGGGCCACTTCGCCATGGACGACGTGGAGTTGTACGGCCGGGCCGACCAGTCGCTGCGCGCCTCGGTGAGCACCGGCGCGGCCGTGTACCCGGTCGAGGAGGGCGGTACGGCGAAGGTCGGGGTCACCGTGGCCACCACCGGTGCCCGGCCCCTCGACGAACCCGTGACCGTCTCGTACACGACGGCGGGCGGCACCGCCGGCCCCGGCAGCGACTACACCCCGGTCTCCGGCACCCTCACCTTCCCGGCGGGCACCGCCTCCGGCACCGCGCGGACCGTCCGGGTGCCCACCCTCCGGGACAAGGCCGCCGAGCCCGCCGAGACCATCCCGCTGAACCTCACGGTGACCGGCGCCAAGGCGCCCGCCGAGACGCCGCAGGTCGTCATCGACGCCCACGGACTGCCCTACCTGGACGCCAAGTTGCCCGTGCGCAAGCGGGTGGCGGACCTGCTGAGCCGTATGTCCCTGGCGGAGAAGGCCGGCCAGATGACCCAGGCCGAGCGCGGCGCCCTGACCGACCAGGGGGACATCGCCGGATACGCGCTCGGCTCGCTCCTCTCCGGCGGCGGCTCGACCCCCACGCCCAACACGCCGGACGCCTGGGCGAAGATGATCGACGCCTTCCAGTCGCGGGCGCGGGCGACCCGCTTCCAGATCCCGCTGATCTACGGGGTCGACGCGGTCCACGGCCACAACAACCTGGTCGGCGCCACGATCATGCCGCACAACGTCGGCCTCGGTGCCACCCGTGATCCCCGACTCGCGGAGCGGACCGGCGCGGTGACGGCGGCCGAGGTCCGGGCCACCGGCATCCCCTGGGACTTCGCGCCCTGCCTGTGCGTGAGCCGCGACGAACGCTGGGGACGCTCCTACGAGTCCTTCGGCGAGGACCCGGCGCTGGTCGAGTCGATGGAGACCGTCATCCAGGGACTGCAGGGCCGGGCCGACGGCAGGGACCTGAGCCGCGGCGACAAGGTGCTCGCCACCGCCAAGCACTTCGTCGGTGACGGCGGCACCGGGTACGGCTCCTCGACCACCGGCACCTACACGATCGACCAGGGCGTCACCAAGGTCACCCGGAAGCAGTTCGAGGCCGTCCACCTGGCGCCGTTCGAGAGCGCCGTCGACCGGGGCATCGGCACGGTCATGCCGTCGTACTCCTCGCTCGACATCCTCGGCGACGGACAGGGCCCGGTGAAGATGCACGCCCGGGCCGACATGATCAACGGCGTGCTCAAGGGCCGCATGGGCTTCGACGGGTTCGTCATCAGCGACTGGAACGCCATCGACCAGCTCCCCGGCGACTACGCCTCCCATGTCCGCACCTCGGTCAACGCGGGCCTGGACATGATGATGGTGCCGTACACGTACAAGGACTTCACCGGCACGCTCGCCGACGAGGTGCGGGCCGGCCGGATCAGTGAGCGGCGGATCGACGACGCCGTCTCCCGCATCCTCACCCAGAAGTTCCGGCTCGGCCTCTTCGAGCACCCGTACGCCGACACCCGCGGCGCCGCCGCCATCGGCTCCCCGGCGCACCGGACGGTGGCCCGCCGGGCGGCGGCCGAGTCCCAGGTGCTGCTGAAGAACAGCGGCGGGCTGCTGCCCCTGAAGAAGGGCGAGAAGGTCTACGTCGCCGGGTCGAACGCCGACGACATCGGCAACCAGACCGGCGGCTGGACCGTCACCTGGCAGGGGGGCTCCGGGAACACCGTCCCGGGTACGACGATTCTCGACGGCATGCGCGAGGCGGGCGGGGACGTCACGTACTCCAAGGACGCCTCCGCACCGACCGGCGGCTACGACGCCGGTGTGGTCGTCGTCGGCGAGACCCCGTACGCGGAGGGGGTCGGCGACGTCGGCAACGGCCACCGGCTCGCCCTCTCGGCCGCCGACCAGGCCGCCGTGGACAAGGTCTGCGCGGCCATGAAGTGCGCGGTGCTGATCGTCTCCGGGCGCCCGCAGCTGATCGGTGACCGGCTCGGCCGGGTCGACGCGCTGGTCGCCTCCTGGCTGCCGGGTACCGAGGGCGCCGGTGTCGCCGACGTCCTCTACGGCAGGCGGCCCTTCACCGGGCAGCTCCCCGTCACCTGGCCCCGCTCGGAGTCCCAGCTGCCGATCAACGTCGGTGACGCGTCGTACGATCCGCAGTTCCCCTACGGCTGGGGCCTGACCACGCTCACCCGTGTCCCGCGGGGCGGCGCGGCCACGCTGCGGGCGCTCGGGACGGCGGCAGCGGCGGCGGAGCGGACGGGCGCCGACCGGGCCGGACGGGAGCTGGTCACCCGGGCGCGGCTGATCGTCCAGCGGGAGGTGGGCGACCGGATGACGGCGGCGGTGGCGAAGCCCTTCGCCGACGCGGACCACCTGCTGCTGACCGGCCACTACGGAAAGGCGGTGCAGAAGCTCACGGAGGCCTACCGGGCCGCGTGAGTCCCCCCGGCGAGCCGCGTACCTGACTCTTTTGGGAGGCTTCGGGTAGTTTCGAAGGGTGAAGGCCGTCCCTCGGACCCGAAGCCTCCCGGCGCTGCTGCTGGCCGCACTGGCGCTGCTCGTCGCGACCACCCTGGCCCCCGGCGCGATGGCGGCCACCAGTGTGTCCGGCATCGCCCAGGCCCTGCGCAAGAGCCCGGTCTACGTCGACCCGGCGGCCGCCGGGCAGTTGTCCAGGGCCGACGCCGACGGGCTCGCCAAGCAGGTCAAGGGCGCCGGCAAGCCCCTCTTCGTCACGGTCCTGCCCGCCGGCTACCCGACCGCGAACCTCTTCTCCGACCTGCGCACGGCCACCGGCATCACCGGCCTGTACGCCATCCGGCTCGGCGACCGCTTCGACGCCCGAGCGGACTCCTCGGTCCTCTCCCGCACCGCCGTGCGGAACCTGGTCGCCAGCGTGCAGGGCGAGGACGCCAAGACCCAGCTCACCGACTTCACCGACCGCGCCCTGGCCAACATGGGCGGCCGTGCCCCCGCGAGCTGGGGTGGTCAGGGCGGCGGGTCAGGGGCGTCGAGCACGGCGCTGATCACGGCGGGCGTCATCCTGGTGGCCGGCGGCGCGGGCGCCTACACCCTGGTCCGCCGCAACCGCCGCCGTCACGCCGAGGAGCAGCGGGCCGCGCTGGACCGGCTGCGGGTGGTCGTGGACGAGGACATCACCGCCTTCGGCGAGGAGCTCGACCGTCTGGACTTCCACCCGGCCGAGCCGGGCGCCGACGACGCGATGCGCGCGGACTACGAACGGGCCCTCGACGCCTACGACAAGGCCAAGCAGGACATGGCCGAGGCGCGCAGACCCGAGGACGTCCGGCCGGTCACCGAGACCCTGGAGGACGGCCGTTTCTCCCTCGCCCAGCTGGCCGCCCGCCGCGAGGGCCGCCCCCTGCCGGAGCGCCGCCCGCCCTGCTTCTTCGACCCCCGCCACGGCCCCTCCGTCACCGACGCGGCCTGGACCCCGCCCGGCGGCAGCCTCCGTGAGGTCCCGGTCTGCGCCGCCGACGCCACCCGCCTGGCCGACGGCCGCGACCCGGTGATCCGCGAGGTCGACACCGACTACGGCCGCCGCCCCTACTGGGACGCCGGCCCCGCCTACGGCCCCTGGGCCGGCGGCTACTTCGGCGGCGGCATCCTCCCCGGCCTCCTGGTCGGCACCCTGCTCGGCAGCATGATGTCCACCCCGTCCTACGCCTCCGACTACGGCACCGACTACGGCGACTTCGGCGCCGCCGGCTACCAGGGCGGCGACATCTCCGGCGCCGACTTCGACCCGGGCGACTTCGGCGGCGGCTTCGGCGACGGCGGCGGCTTCGACGGCGGAGGAGGCGGCGGCGACTTCGGCGGCGGCTTCTGACCCCCGCTCACCGACCGCCCCGGCGGGCACGATCGCGGGTCTTCGCCACGCCGTTGTCGCGGCCCGCGGGGACGAGATGAGGCGTGACGGTGCGAGGCTGGGCGCGGGTGAGGCGCCGCGGGCTCAGGCGTTCTTGATGGCCGAGATGTCGAAGACCAGCTTGATCTTGTCGGAGACGAGGACGCCGCCGGTCTCCAGGGCCGCGTTCCAGGTCAGGCCCCACTCGGAGCGCAGGATCTCGGCCTTGCCCTCGAAGCCGACGCGCTCGTTGCCGAAGGGGTCCTTCGCGGCGCCGTTGAACTCCAGGCCGATGGTGATCGGCTTGGTGACGCCGAGGATGGAGAGGTCGCCGGTGATGCGGTAGTCGTCGCCGCCGAGCGCTTCGGCCTGGGTGGAGCGGAAGGTCATCGCCGGGAACTCGTCGGTCTTGAAGAAGTCCGAGGACTTCAGGTGCCCGTCACGGTCGACGTTGCCGGTGTCGATGCTGTCCATCCGGACGTCCAGAGTGGCGGTGGACTTCGCGGGGTCGCCGCCGTCCAGGTGCAGCGCGCCGGTGAACTCCTGGAAGCTCCCCTTCACGTTGGTGACCATCGCATGGCGGGCCACGAAGCCGATCGTGGTGTGGGCCGGGTCGATCGTGTACTCGCCGGTCAGCGCGGCCAGTTCGGCGCCGGCGGCGGGGGCGACGGTGGTCTCGGGGGTGCTTTCCTTGCGGCCGAAGATGCCCATGCGGTGCTCCTTGGGGACGGTCGCGACTCCGTGGGGAAGCCGCGACGGGGTTTCTGTTTAACGTTCAACTAGCCCAACGACTTCGACCGTAGACCTATTCCGTTGAGTTTTCAACATCATCCGCCACGTGTTCTCGAGCAAACGGAGAGTAACCGGGTACGCCCTCTGGCGAACGCGCGTAGACCTCGGGCACCATCTCTCTGCGCACCCGCACCACCTGCACAGCCGAACCACAGGAAGCACGGCCCACCGCAGGAAGGTCTCTCCCCATGAAGGCACTGAAGGCCCGCTCCGTCCTGACCGCGCTCGCCCTCGTCGTCGCCCCCGGCGTCGCCGTGGTCGGCACCGCCACCGACGCCTTCGCCGTCACCAAGATCAGTCACTCGACCGCCACCGGGATGTTCCGCACCATCGGCATCACCTGGTCGTCCTCCGGCAACTGCTCCGACCGGTACAACTCCACCTGCACCTCGTTCGAGCAGCTCAACCTCGCCACCGCCCAGGGCGCCCAGACCCTCAAGAAGGCCAGCGGCTGCGCCCTCAACATCACCGGCGGCACCGAGACGGGTCACGCCTCGGGCACCTACTCGCACTGGAACGGCTACAAGCTCGACTACGGCAAGAACACCTGCGTCACCTCGTACATCAAGAACAACTTCAGCTACATCGGTCTGCGTGGGGACGGCGCCCCGCAGTACAAGTCCGGCTCCGGCAACATCTACGCCGACGAGGGCAGCCACTGGGACGTCCTGTACTACAACTGCGGCGGCTGCTGAGTCAGGAGGGCGGTGACCGGCCGCATGAGCACGGGACCGAGCCGACGCGCACTGCTGCTGGCCGCCGCCCTCACCGCCGCCACGGCGCCCGTGGCCCGCGCGGCGGCGGCCGGCGCCGACCCCTTCGACACCCTCCGCCGCCGCTGGCTCGACATCGCCCTCGGCACCGGATACGACCCGGCCACCGAGCCGTACGCCTCCCGCCTCGCCCAACTCGGCGCGATGGCCCGTGACTTCCACGCCGGCATGGCCCCCGCCGCCGCTTCCCTGTGGCCCGGCCACCCCTTCGACCCGCCCGCCGGGATCACCTTCAGCTACGGCCGCCTGTGGACCATGGCCCAGGCGTACGTCCAGCCCGGCACCGGTGCCACCGGCGACGACGCCCTCCTCGCCGGCGTGCTCCGCGGCCTCGACCACCTCTCCGCGACCGTCTACAACCCCGCCACCACGCGTTACGGCAACTGGTGGGAGTGGCAGATCGGCAGCCCCCGGCTGCTGACCGACATCACGGCCGCCCTGTACGACCACCTCGGCGCGGACCGCGTCGCGGCGGCCTGCGCCGCCGTCGACCACTTCATCCCGGACACGATGCTCACCGAGTACTCCGGCACCTCCACCGGGGCCAACCGTGTCGACCTGTGCCGTTCCGTCGCCCTGCGCGGCATCCTCGGCCGGGCCGGCGACCGCCTCGCGCTCGCCCGGGACGCCCTCTCGCCGGTCTTCCCGTACGTCACCGAGGGCGACGGCCTCTACGCCGACGGCTCCTTCGTACAGCACACCTGGGTCGCCTACTCCGGCACCTACGGCCAGGTCCTGCTGGACGGTCTGGGCCGGCTCTTCGCCCTGCTCGCCGGCTCCCAGTGGGAGATCACCGACCCCGCCCGGCGGAACGTCCTGGACGGCGTCGAGCACGCCTACGCCCCGCTGATCCACGACGGACTGGTGATGGACTGCGTCAACGGCCGTGCCATCAGCCGGGGTTACCTGCGCGGCGACGACCTGCACGTCATGCGCGGCGACCACTACCACGGCCAGGCGCTGATCGCGGCCGTCGCCCTGCTGGCCGGCGGCGCGCGCGAGGAGGAGCGGCAGCGCTGGTACGGCCGCATCAAGGGCTGGATCGAACGGGACACCGTGACACCGATCCTGACGGCCCCTCAGTTCGGCGTCGCGGACCTGGCCCGGCTGCACACCGTCGCCGCCTCGCCCGTCCCCGCGGCCCCCGAACCCCTCGGCCACCGCCTCTTCCCGGCCATGGACCGGGCCGTCCACCGCCGCCCGCGCTTCACCGCCGCGCTCTCCATGGCCGGCGACCGCATCGCCCACTACGAATGCGGCAACGGCGAGAACCCGCGCGGCTGGCACACCGGCTCCGGGATGCTCTCCTGGTGGCCCGTGGGGCGCGGCGCCCGGTCCGACCAGTACACGGACTGGTACTGGCCGACCGTCGACTGGTACCGGCTTCCCGGCACCACCGTCTCCACCGGACGCCTCGCCGACCGGGCCGGCGGCGAGTGGGGCGCGCCCAGGCCGGACGTCCGCTGGGTCGGCGGCACGACCGACGGCGAGTACGCGGCCGTGGGCCAGCACCTGAAGGGCCTGGAGTCCACCCTGGAGGCCCGCAAGTCCTGGTTCTTCCTCGCCGACGCGGTGGTCTGCCTCGGCGCCGGGATCCGCTGTGCCGACGGCGTCCCGGTCGAGACCGTCGTCGACAACCGCAACCTCGGCGAGGGCGGCGCCCAGACCTTCGTGCGCGGCCCCGGCTGGGCCCATCTGGAGGACCACGGCGGCTGGCTGCTGCCGAGCGGCGGCGTGCTGCGCACCCTCCGCGAGGACCGCACCGGCGCCTGGTCCGACATCAACACCACCAGTACGGACGAGCGGCGCACCCGCCGCTGGCAGACCCTCTGGCTGGACCACGGCACCGATCCGGCCGACGCGGCCTACGTCTACGTGCTGATGCCAGGCGCCGACCGCGGCGAGGTCGCCGCCCGGGCCGCCGACCGCCACTGGCTGCGCGTCCTCGCCAACGACGCCCGCCGCCAGGCCGTCGCCGTGCCCTCGCTCGGCCTGACCGCCGTCAACTTCTGGGAGGCCGGCACGGCCGGTGGCCTGTCCGCCGCCGCCGGGGCGAGCGTACTGGTCCGCCGCCGGGGGCGGAGGGCTACGCTGTGGATCAGTGAGCCGCCCCGCACGGGCGTGCCGCTGGAGATCGTCTGGGACCGTCCGGTGCGCTCGGTCGTCCACGCCGACGACACCGTGGAGATCCTCGCCGCCGACCGCCGTCTGAGGCTCCGTGTCACTCCAGGGATGGCATGTGCCACCCATCAATGTGAGGTCGCTCTCGGGTGACGGCTTTGTGTCCCCTCTACAACCGAAGCGCCCTCTGAGCAGTCGGAACGGCTGCATGTCGCTGTGGTTCTGTTCAGTGGTACCAGGAAAACGGTCCGGAGACTGTACGGAGTCGACGGCTCGCTTTCCTTGGTGTCCTTCGTAAGGTCACTACATGACCGTTTTGGAAGAGACGACGGGTGAGCCGACCGCGGAGCCGGCGGACGCGCGTGGGCGAGTCGCCGAGCTGCACGAGATCCGTGCCCGGGCCGTGGCCGGCCCCAGCGAGAAGGCGACCACCGCCCAGCACGCCAAGGGCAAGCTGACGGCGCGGGAGCGCATCGAGCTGCTCCTGGACCCGGGATCCTTCCAGGAGGTGGAGCAGCTGCGCCGGCACCGGGCGAGCGGGTTCGGCCTGGAGGCGAAGAAGCCCTACACCGACGGTGTCATCACGGGCTGGGGCACGGTTGAGGGCCGTACGGTCTTCGTCTACGCCCACGACTTCCGGATCTTCGGCGGCGCCCTGGGCGAGGCCCACGCCACGAAGATCCACAAGATCATGGACATGGCCATCGCGGCCGGCGCGCCCCTGGTCTCCCTCAACGACGGCGCGGGTGCCCGCATCCAGGAGGGCGTCTCCGCGCTCGCCGGCTACGGCGGCATCTTCCAGCGCAACACGAAGGCCAGCGGTGTCATCCCGCAGATCTCCGTGATGCTCGGCCCGTGCGCGGGCGGGGCGGCCTACAGCCCGGCGCTGACGGACTTCGTCTTCATGGTCCGCGAGACCTCGCAGATGTTCATCACCGGCCCGGACGTCGTCAAGGCGGTCACCGGCGAGGAGATCACCCAGAACGGGCTCGGCGGCGCCGATGTGCACGCCGAGACCTCCGGCGTCTGCCACTTCGCCTACGACGACGAGGAGACGTGCATCGCCGAGGTGCGCTACCTCCTGTCGCTGCTGCCGCAGAACAACCGCGAGAACCCGCCCGGGACCGACGCCTCGGACCCGGTGGACCGCCGCTCCGACGTCCTGCTCGACCTGGTCCCGGCCGACGGCAACCGCCCGTACGACATGACCAAGGTCATCGAGGAGATCGTCGACGACGGCGAGTACCTCGAGGTCCACGAGCGCTGGGCGCGGAACATCATCTGCGCGCTGGCCCGGCTGGACGGCCAGGTCGTCGGCATCATCGCCAACCAGCCCCAGGTGCTGGCGGGCGTGCTGGACATCGAGGCGTCCGAGAAGGCCGCCCGCTTCGTGCAGATGTGCGATGCCTTCAACATCCCGATCGTCACTCTTCTGGACGTACCCGGCTTCCTGCCCGGCGTCGATCAGGAGCACGGTGGAATCATCAGGCACGGAGCGAAGCTGCTGTACGCCTACTGCAACGCCACCGTGCCGAGGATCTCCCTGATCCTGCGCAAGGCGTACGGAGGTGCGTACATCGTGATGGACTCCCAGTCGATCGGCGCCGACCTCACCTACGCCTGGCCCACCAACGAGATCGCCGTGATGGGCGCCGAGGGCGCGGCCAACGTCATCTTCCGCCGCCAGATCGCCGACGCCGAGGACCCCGAGGCCATGCGGCAGGAGATGGTCAAGGAGTACAAGGCCGAGCTGATGCACCCGTACTACGCGGCCGAGCGCGGTCTGGTCGACGACGTTATCGACCCCGCCGAGACCCGCGAGGTGCTGGTGAAGTCGCTGGCGATGCTGCAGTCCAAGCACGCCGACCTGCCCTCCCGCAAGCACGGCAACCCCCCGCAGTAACCGAGCGGACCCGTCGCGGCAACCCCGCGGACCTCTTCCTGACGGAGACTGACACCCATGAACACTGACATCCGCGTCGAGAAGGGCCACGCCGAGCCCGAGGAAGTCGCCGCCATCACGGCCGTACTCCTGGCCCGTGCGGCCGCCCAGCCGGCCACCCCGGCGCACCGCGGCCGTGCCAAGGCCGGCTGGCGCCGTCTGGAGCGCGAGCCCGGCTTCCGCGCCCCGCACAGCTGGCACGGCTGACCGGCGCCGCCCCACGGGCCGCCCACACAGCACACGAGAAGGGCCCCTCCGAACGGAGGGGCCCTTTTCGGCCGCCCCGGCACCGTCGGCTCCGCAGAGGGGCGCGGGGAACCGCGCGAGCGACCGCCGACGACTCGCAGCCGGCATGCACTCCGTCGAGGCACCCCGGTGGCCGAACCGGAGTGGGCGGACCATCGGGACACGCTCGCACATGACGAAGCTCCCGCCCCTCGCGAGGAGAGACGGGAGCCGGAGTCGGTGCCCCGAGCGGAGCGTCTAGCGGAGACGCGCCATGAGCGCGTGCTCGACCAGCGTGATCAGCGCACTCTTGGCGTCCGAGCGGTGCCGGGCGTCGGTCGTGATGATCGGGGTGTCCGGGCCGATCTGCAGGGCCTCACGGACCTCGTCCGGGTTGTACGGCTGCTGTCCGTCGAAGCCGTTGAGGGCGATGACGAAGGGCAGACCGCTGTTCTCGAAGTAGTCGACCGCGGGGAAGCAGTCGGCGAGACGCCGGGTGTCGACCAGGACGATCGCGCCGATCGCGCCGCGCACCAGGTCGTCCCACATGAACCAGAAGCGGTCCTGACCGGGTGTACCGAAGAGGTACAGGATCAGGTCCTGGTCCAGGGTGATGCGGCCGAAGTCCATGGCCACCGTGGTGGTGGTCTTGTCACCGGTGTGGGTGAGGTCGTCGATGCCGGCCGAAGCGGACGTCATGACGGCCTCTGTGCGCAGCGGGTTGATCTCCGAGACGGCGCCGACGAACGTGGTCTTGCCCACGCCGAAGCCGCCCGCCACCACGATCTTCGCGGAGGTGGTGGAGCGGGAAGGACCGCCGCTAGAGCTTGCGAAGTCCACTGAGCACCCTTTCGAGCAGTGTCACGTCTGGCTGGCCACCGGCGTTCTCGTCGCCGCCGGGCTGATGGATGGCGACCAGGCCTGCCTCCGCCAAGTCGGCGACGAGAATCCTGGCGACGCCGAGGGGGATCGTGAGCAGGGCCGAGACCTCGGCCACCGACTTGATCTCCCGGCACAGGTTGCAGATCCGCTGATGTTCGGGCAGCTGGCCCTGCATCTGGTGCGGAGCGGCGGTGGTGTGCACCAGTGCCTCGATGGCGAGCTGGTAGCGCGGGCGGGTCCGGCCGCCGGTCATGGCGTACGGACGCACCAAGGGGTTGTTCGCTGCGGATGCCGGCGCCGGCTCGGGACGGCGCTGCGGCTGGACCGGCTGGATCCGCGGGGCCGGCGGCTGGTCGTACGGCGAGGGCCCGGGGCCCTGCGGAGCGTACGGCTGGCGGTGACCAGGGGTGGAGGGAAAGCCGTACCGGTTCGCCGAACCGTCGCTCTGGCCCTGGGCAGGGCCGTACGACCAGTTACCCGAATGCGAACCGCCTGGGGGTGTTGCCACTTTCTCCTCCTCCGACTGTGCCGGGCACCCATCCGTGTGGAGCCGCGTCCCGAAACCTTACGGCCCCGGAACGCGAATACGCACCGTTCGTCTGTTAGTTGAGAAGGCTTCCCTGGAGCTCCGCGCGGAGATCCGGGGTGAGAACCGTGCCCGCGCGGTCCACCAGAAGTGCCATCTCGTACCCGATGAGGCCGATGTCCGCTTCCGGGTGGGCCAGAACGGCGAGCGAGGAACCGTCGGAAACGGACATGATGAAGAGGAATCCCCGCTCCATCTCCACAACTGTCTGGTTCACGCTGCCGCCCTCGAAGATGCGGGAGGCGCCTGCCGTCAGGGATGTCAGACCGGAGGCGACGGCCGCGAGCTGGTCCGCGCGGTCGCGGGGGAACCCTTCGGACATCGCCAGAAGGAGTCCGTCGGCGGAGACCACCACCGTGTGGGACACCCCCGGGGTGTTGTCCACGAAGTTGGTGATCAACCAGTTCAGGTTCTGTGCCGCCTGGCTCATCGGGCTCACACTAACGCTCCTGGTTGTAGGTGCTGTCAGGACCACTGTGCTGATTCCCAGTGGCCTGGCCGTTCGATTCACTGCCTGCGCTGCGTCCGCGCTGGACGCCCCGACGCAGGTTGCTCAGCCTGCCCCGGACGTCCTCCGGGGCGCGGGAGACCTGCGGGCCTCCCTGAGGGGTGCTCTCGGCGGTGCCCTCGACCAGATTGGCCTTGGGTACCCGCCGGGGCAGACCGGAGGCGGTGACTCCGCCGGCCTTGGGCTTGCGGAGCTGCGAAGCCTGCTGCCAGCGCTCGTCATTGGCCGAACGCCAGTCGCCGTTGGTCCCCGGGGTGTTCGCCGCCGGAGCCGGCGCCTCCGGCTGCACCCGTCCGTCGCCGTTCGAGCCGCTGGGACCGCTCGCGGACCCGCGGCGGGGCAGACCGGCGTCGGTCATCTGGTGGGCGGCGGAAGAAGCCGTTCCCGGACGGTCGAAGCCTACGCCGTTCCGCTCACCCGCGTCAGCGGCCTGCGGTTCCGTTTCCGGAGCGTAATGGGCCGGATAGCCGTTCTGGTAGTTGTCCTGCTGCGGCCAGTCGTCCTGGTAGGACTGGCTCTCGTAGGAGCCGAATCCGTCGGACCCGGAGCCGTGCGCGGGCGCCTGCTCCTCCTGGGCCGGTTCCGCATACGTGGGCTCGGGGTAGCCGCCGCCGTTCGGGGCGAAGCCGTCGTCGCGCGGCATGCCGCCGTTCGGCGCGTAGTACTGGTCGTCGTACGACTGCTGGTACCCGGTGTTCCGGTGCTCCTCGTACGCCTGCCGCTGGTCGCCGTAGGCCTGCTGTCCGTCGAAGGCGGCGGGCTGGGCGGGCTGCTCACCGAAGCCGGCGGCGCCGTCGTAGCCGGTCTGCCGGGCGTCGAACTCGTCCGCGTACCCGCGCTGCCCGTCGGCCTCGTGCTGCGGCTCGTCGTGCGACTGGGCCTCCAGCGCGGCACGGCGCTCCTCGCGCATCAGGGAGCGGCCCACGGGGTCCAGGTCGCGGAGGTCGTCGGGGACCTCCGAGTAGCGGCTGTCGTCGAAGCCGAGTTCGGCCGCGGTGCGCATCGGCTGATGCTGCACCTGGACGAAGTCCTCACCCTGGAACCGCTGCTCCGGGATGATCTGGGAGACCGTGAACTCCTCGCGGTCCAGCGGGGCTTCGCCGCCACCGCCGTGCGTGATCGCGTCCGGCAGCATGACCAGCGAGGTGGTGCCGGCCTGCTCGCCCGAGGGGCGCAGCTGGACCCGGATGCCGTGCCGGTCGGACAGCCGGCCGACCACGAAAAGACCCATGCGCTGGGAGATCGCGGCGTCCACGGTCGGCGGGTTGGCCAGTTTGTGGTTGATGTCCGCGAAGTCCTCGGCGGTCAGGCCGATGCCCTTGTCGTGGATCTCGACCATGATGCGGCCGTCGGGCAGACGGGTCGCGGTGACGCGCACCTTGGTCTGGGGCGAGGAGAACGTGGTGGCGTTTTCCAGCAGCTCGGCCAGCAGGTGCACGAGGTCGGTGACCGCGCGGCCGTGGATCTCGGCCTCCGGGACGCCGGACAGCTCGATGCGCTCGTACTGCTCCACCTCGGAGGAGGCAGCGCGCAGCACGTCGACCAGCGGGACCGGCTGGTCCCAGCGGCGGCCGGGCTCCTCGCCGGCGAGGACCAGGAGGTTCTCGCCGTTGCGGCGCATACGGGTGGCCAGGTGGTCCAGCTTGAAGAGGTTCTCGAGCTGGTCCGGGTCCGCCTCGTTGTTCTCCAGTTCGGTGATCAGGGTCAGCTGGCCCTCGATCAGCGACTGGCTGCGGCGGGAGAGGTTGGTGAAGATCGCGTTGATGTTGCCCCGCAGCAGCGCCTGCTCGGAGGCGAGCCGGACCGCCTCGCGGTGGACCTGGTCGAAGGCGCGGGCAACCTCGCCGATCTCGTCCTTGGTGTGGATCGGGATCGGGGCGACCCGGGTGTCGACCCGGCCCGGGTCGGTGCGGGAGAGCTGGTCGACCAGCATCGGCAGACGCTGCTCGGCGACGCCGAAGGCGGCGTTGCGGAGCTGGCGCATCGAGCGGCTCATCTGACGGGCCACGGCGCCGGCCAGGATGAAGGCGAGCAGCAGGGCCACGACGACCACGGCACCGGTGGTGATGGCCGAGGCCTTGGCGTCGTCGGCGATGCCGGACGCCTCGTTCACGGCCTTGTCGGCGAGGTCCGCCTCGATCTGGCGGTAGGCCTTGTACTTGAGGGTGTTGACCGCCCACCAGTTCTGGGCCGTCACGCCGCCCGCCGCCATCTGCTGGCGGGTCAGCGGGGTGGTGTCCTTCATCGTCGCCAGCGCCGAGACCATCGCGTTCGGCTTGGACGGCGGCGCGACGTACTTCGGGTCCTGCTGCTTCTGCTGCGCGACCAGCGCGGCGCCGTCCGTCCTGATCTTCGCCATCGCGTCGGTCAGCTTCTGCGCGTCCTGGTCGGTGCCACCGCCGAGGTACTCCTCGAGGGCGATGCGCTCCAGGTAGGCGTACGAGGACAGGGAGACCCGCTGGGTCGCCAGGTTGGGGTCGTCCGGACCGGGCTTGACCAGCAGGTGCATGCCGATCGACCGCTCCAGCGACAGTGCCGCCTTGGTGAGCGACATGGCATAGACGGTACGGCCGTAGGAGGTGATGTTGCCGGTGCCCAGACCGAGTTCGTTGGCGAACTCCATCAGGGGGTGCGCGACCTCGACGTAACCCTCTTCGGTCTTCACGCCGGTGGTCTTCTTGGAGTACGCGACCTGGCGCAGCGTCTGCAGCGTGGGCTCCGCCTTGCGGAACAGTTGCAGACGGCGCTTGAGGCCGGGCTTGTCCGGCATGTCCTGCGCGGCCTGGTCGAAGGCGTCGGCCGCCTGGTCCGTCTGCTTGCGGGCCGCGGTCACGACGGCCTGCTGGTTGCCCAGCAGCAGCGGGGCGGCGGTGACGTCACGCTCGTTCTCGAGCGCGTCCGCGTAGCCGAGGGAGGCACGCACCAGGCGGGCGGTGCTCTCCGCGTCCCGGGCCTCGTTCCAGGTGTCGATCGAGCTCTTCACCTGGAAGCCGCCCATGATGAGGCCGACCGCCACGGGTATGAGCAGGATCGCGTTCAGGCGGGTCGGCACCCGCCAGTTGCGCGGTGAGAAACGGCCACCGCCGGCCGGGGGAGTGGCCGAGGGCTCGGCACCCGGCCCAGGGGTGGGCACCGCAGCGCGCGGCGGCGGGGTGAAGTTGCCCCGCGCCGACGGCTCGGGACCGTTCTTGCTTCGCCTCACTCGACCAACAACCTCTCGGCGGTCGGCACCTTCGTCGTGCCGCAGTCTCTCAGAGCCCGGTTCGTCATCGACCACTCAGTACGTCTTTGACTAATAGGCAGTTCAGGCATTCCAGCACGTCAGCATCCGCTCTTCCAAACACTCGGAACCTGAGGTTCCGAGTGATGTAAGTCCTAGATAAAACGGGCATAAAGAGCGAGCCCCGCCAAAAGGCGGGGCAGTCGTGCGCACAGCGGCACCGCGCGAACGCGTCGCGTGGTGAAGTACGGCGATTCCTCTGCCGAACTGTTATGAACACCGGAGCCGACCGTGTCAAAGGCCACAGCCGGCTCCACTTGCGCTACGGCAACTGCCGTACGTCGCGTCTCATTTGAGTGTTACCGCAGACGGGCCATGAGCGCGTGCTCGACCAGCGTGATCAGCGCACTCTTGGCGTCCGAGCGGTGCCGGGCGTCGGTCGTGATGATCGGGGCGTCCGGCCCGATCTGCAGGGCCTCACGGACCTCGTCCGGGTTGTACGGCTGCTGTCCGTCGAAGCCGTTGAGGGCGATGACGAAGGGCAGGCCGCTGTTCTCGAAGTAGTCGACCGCGGGGAAGCAGTCGGCGAGACGCCGGGTGTCCACGAGGACCACCGCGCCGATCGCGCCGCGCACCAGGTCGTCCCACATGAACCAGAAGCGGTCCTGACCGGGTGTACCGAAGAGGTACAGGATCAGGTCCTGGTCCAGCGTGATGCGGCCGAAGTCCATGGCCACCGTGGTGGTGGTCTTGTCACCGGTGTGGGTGAGGTCGTCGATGCCGGCCGAAGCGGACGTCATGACGGCCTCTGTGCGCAGCGGGTTGATCTCCGAGACGGCGCCGACGAACGTGGTCTTGCCCACGCCGAAGCCGCCCGCCACCACGATCTTCGCGGAGGTGGTGGCCCGGCCCGCGTCAGAGCTTGCGAAGTCCACTGAGCACCCTTTCGAGCAGCGTCACGTCCGGAGCGCCGCCGTTGTTCTCGTCGCCACCCGGCTGGTGGATGGCGACCATGCCGGCCTCTGCGAGGTCGGCGACCAGGATCCGGGCCACGCCGAGCGGCATGGCCAGCAGCGCCGACACCTCCGCGACCGACTTGACCTCACGGCAGAGGTGGCAGATGCGCTGGTGTTCCGGGAGCAGTCCCATGAGCGCTGCCGGGTCGGCCGTGGTGCTGATCAGCGCCTCGATGGCGAGCTGATAGCGCGGCCGGGTCCGGCCACCGGTCATCGCGTACGGACGTACCAGTGGCTGGTCGCCCTCGTCTCCGTACGGCTCCGCGTACGGATCATGAGAGGCGGTGGGCGGGGTCATGAATCCTCCGGGCGGGACAGCAAGTCGGTCAGGCAAGCCGTCGGAAGGGGCCGGTGGGGGGATTGTGGCGGCCGGACGGTGTTTTTGTGAGGTGGGTGGTGCCGGGGCCGGTCAGTGAAGCAGACTGCCTTGGAGTTCGGCGCGCAGATCCGGGGTGAGTACCGCCCCTGCGCGGTCGACCAGCAGTGCCATCTCGTAGCCGACCAGGCCGATGTCGCACTCGGGGTGGGCCAGGACCGCGAGGGAAGACCCGTCCGAGACGGACATGAGGAAGAGGAACCCGCGCTCCATCTCGACGACCGTCTGCGCCACATCGCCGCCCTCGAAGATCCGGGATGCCCCGGCGGTCAGCGAGGTCAGCCCGGACGCGACGGCCGCCAGCTGGTCGGCGCGGTCACGCGGAAAACCTTCGGACATGGCCAGCAGAAGGCCGTCGGCGGAGACCACCACCGTGTGCGACACCCCGGGGGTGTTGTCCACGAAGTTGGTGATCAACCAGTTCAGGTTCTGTGCCGCCTGGCTCATCGGACTCAACTAACGCTCCTGCTGGTGAGTGGGGCTCTGGATGCTGCCGGTCTGGCCGTTGCCGGCCTGACGGCCCTGCGCGATGCCCCGACGGAGATTGGTCAGCCGGCCGCGTACGTCGTCAGGCGCACGCGAGACCTGCGGACCGGCTTGGTGCTGTTGCTGCTGAGCCGTGCCCGGGACGAGGTTCGCCCGGGGCACCCGGCGCGGCAGGCCGGAGGTGGTGACGCCGCCCGCCGCGGGCTGCCGTACGCGCTCCGCCTGCCGGACGAGTTCGTCGTTCGGCGAGGTGCGCCAGGAACCGGTGGCGGCGGGACGTTGTGGGGCCGGCGCGGGCGCCTGCTGCTGCGGCACCGCGGCCGGGGTGCTGTCCGGCTGCCGCTGCTCCTGCTGATGACCGTGGAACCAGTTGGTCTCCAGCGTGTCGTACAGCGGGGTGCGGCCGTCGCCCGGACCGGCGGCCGGCGGCAACGCCTCCGGCTCGCGGCGGACGGGACGCTGCTGCGGCTGCTGCGGCTGCGGGGCCGGCGGACGCGGCGCGCCGAAGTCGGCGCGGGGGCTCGGCTGCGGACGCTCGAACTGGCCGGTGTCGGCCGGGCCCTGGCGGCCGGGCAGCGCGTGCTGACCGGTGGAGCCGCCGTCGAAGCCGCGGTCGTACGCCTGCGGGGCCGCGAACTGGCCGGTGCTCTGCGGGTCCTGCTGCCCGGACGCCGACGTGCCGAAGACGTCGGAGCGGACGAACTGGCCGTTGCCGCCCTGCTGGCCGTACTGGCCGTTGTCCTGCGGGGCGGCCGGACGCTGGAACTGGCCGGTCTGCTGCGGGTTCTCGGCGCCGGGACGCGCGAACTGGCCGGTGGAGCCGTTCATCCCGAAGTCCGGGCGGGGGAACTCGCCCGTCGAGGCCGGCCCCTGCGCGTCGATCCGCGGCATCTCCGCCGTCGTGCCCGGGCCCTGCCGGTCGTCGAAGCGCGGCACGCGCGAGGTCTGCGCCGGGTCCTGCTCGTCGTGGCCGCGCGGGGCGTCCAGCGAGGCACGCGACAGCGGGGTCTGGGCGTTGCCGCGCCAGTCCGCGGGGTCGGACTGCGGGTTGCCGCCGGGCAGTTCGGCCCGGTGGCCGCCGCGCGGCGGAAGCTGGGGCTGACGGCCCTGGTCGGAGGCGCCCGCGCCACCGCGCTGCGCCGCCGGACCGCGACCGCCGAACATGTCCTGCGGGCCCTGCCCGGCGCCCGGCGTGTGACCACCGAAGCCGCCCGCGCCGGCGCCGGCCGGAGCCGGCCGGCCCTGCTGCGGGCCACCCGGACCCTGCGGACCGCGCGCTCCGCCCGGCGCGCCGGGACGGCCGCCCTGGCCCGTGCCGGGCAGCGCGGCCCGCGGACCCTGGGCGGAGCCGACCTGGCCGCGCGGGCTCTGGCCGGCGCCGAGGCGTCCGGCGGGCGTCGCGCCGCCGAGGGCACCGCCCTGACCGCCGCCGTTGTTGCGACGGGCGGCGGCGACACCGGCCGCGGCCTGCGCGGCGGCGGGGCCACCGGTCGCCGCGGGCGCGCCGGGCTTGCCCGGAGCGGGCTTCTTGCCGCCCTGGGCGACGTCGACGGGCAGCATGACCAGCGCGGTCGTGCCACCGGAGTCGGACGGGCGGAGCTGGATGCGGATGCCGTGCCGCTGCGACAGGCGGCCGACCACGAACAGACCCATGCGGCGGGACACCGACACGTCCACGGTGGGCGGCGCGGCGAGCCGCTCGTTGATCGCCGCGAGGTCCTCGGGGGAGAGGCCGATACCGGTGTCGTGGATCTCGATCAGGACGCGGCCGTCGGGCAGCGCGTGACCGGTGACCTTGACCTTGGTCTGCGGCGAGGAGAAGGAGGTGGCGTTCTCGAGCAGCTCGGCGAGGAGGTGCACGAGGTCGTTGACGACACGGCCGGCGACCTCGGTGGTCGGCACGGAGGCCAGCTCGATGCGCTCGTACTGCTCCACCTCGGACGCGGCGGCGCGGAGCACGTCGACCAGCGGGACCGGGCGGGTCCACCGGCGGCCGGGCTCCTCACCCGCGAGGACGAGGAGGTTCTCGCCGTTACGGCGCATACGGGTGGCGAGGTGGTCCAGCTTGAACAGCGAGGAGAGCTGGTCCGGGTCGGCCTCGCGGGACTCCAGTTCGGAGATCAGCGAGAGCTGACGCTGGATAAGACCCTGGGAGCGGCGCGAGAGGTTGGTGAACATCGCGTTGACGTTGCCCCGCAGCAGGGCCTGCTCGGCGGCGAGGCGGACCGCCTCGCGGTGCACGTCGTCGAAGGCCGCGGCCACCTGGCCGATCTCGTCCCGGGAGTGCACACCGACGGACTCCACGGACGTGTCCACGTCCTGCGGGTCGGACTCGGAGAGCTGCTTGACCAGCTCGGGCAGCCGGTCCTGGGCGACCTTGGTGGCCGTGTCCTGCAGCCGGCGCAGCGAGCGGATCATGGACCGGGCCACGACGAAGGCGCCGACCAGCGAGACGCCGAGCACGATGAGGATCAGCGCACCGGAGAGGATCGCCTCCTGCTCGGAGGACGACTTCAGCTCGCGGGCCTTCTGCTCCATGTCCTCGAGCAGCGTGTGCTCGATGTTCTTCATCTGCTGGATCTTGGTGGAGCTGTCGTCGACCCAGTCGCGGTAGGAGCGCGCCGGCAGGTCGTTGAGGCCGCCGGGGGACTCCAGAACCCGCTTGGCGTACAGGTCCGCCGCCTGGATCGTCGGGTTGCTGTCCTCGATCGGCTTGAGCAGCTCGTCCGGGTTCTGGCTGCTGTAGATCTTCCGGAAGATCGCGATCTGCGACTTCTCGCTCGAGTACGCCGACTCGCCGTAGAGCTGGTCGTTCTTGGACAGCTCACCCTTGGAGGTGTTGCTGGAGGTCAGGGCCGCCGCGATGACGGCACGCTGCACGGAGGCGTACTCCTTGGCGCTGGAGAAGGCCGCCAGGGCGCGGGTGCGCGAGATCATCTCCGGGTTGCTGGACGCCTCGGCCATGGACTGGGAGAGGTCGATCAGCTGGGTGATCAGCCGGTGGTAGGCCTCGACCGTCTGCGTCGAGTTGTTCTTCGACTTGTAGGCGTCCTGGCGGATCTTGGCGAGACCGTCGAGCTGGTTGGCGAGGCTGACCAGGGTGTCGCGGACGCCCTGGAGGTTGCCGTTCTTGCTCGCCTCGTCGATCTGCTCGGACGCGTCGAGGAAGTTCTCCCGGGCCCGGTCGGACTTGTCCTGGTAGCCCTTGACCGTGTAGTCGGTCGGCTTCAGACCGTGCGCCAGCGGGCCGGCGGACTGGTCGCGCTCGTCCTGGAGCGCCATGGCCAGCTCGGTCGCCTGCTTGGTCATGTCCGTCAGCAGCTTCATGTTGTCGAGCTGCTGGATGTCGTCCATCGAGTCGCTGATGCGCAGCGCGCCCAGCGAGGTCGCCGCGACGACGGGGAGAGCCAGCAGCGACACCAGGCGTGTGGAGATGCGCCAGTTGCGCAGGGCCATGCGCGAGCCGGGGCCGCTAGGGCTCCTGCCGGCCGGCTTCGCGGCCGGAGTGGGGTTCTGGGTCTTCGCCGAACCGGCCGGGCCCGCCGTGGACGACGTGCCGGGGCGCCTGGAGCGCTCACCACTGTCGCCGGGCTGGGCCGGGCCCGGGTTCTGGGCGTGCTGGGGGGAGGAACCGCGGTCGGTCCCGCCGTGCGCCTCCGGCTCCGCCGAAGCGCTGCCATCCCTCTTGAAACGTCCCTGCACTAGCGTCGCAACCTCTGGACCAGGCGCCCCCCCGCGCGAACGGAGGGACACGGTGTCGGCGTCTTGGAGAGCGCCCTGAATACGCCCCCCGGTGGTCTTGAGTGACCCGGCGCTGGTTCCCCCTTCTCGCCGCCACTCGGCGCTGCGTTGCGCCCCCTGCGTGCCGGCTCGATCCCGCGGCGGTCCGTGGAATTCCAGCACAGTGCCGGATCTCCAACAAGGGCCATGAGCCGAGCTGTGACCTACGTGACGGACCGTGAGGCCCAGGCTACGACCTGTGTAAGTCGATCCCGTACAAAACGGGCGTACCGCCGCGACTGACCGCTCGTCGCCCGGTGTCCCAGTCGCCATGATCAGGAGCGGAATGAGGGCTTCAGGGGGGCAATGTCCGTTTCCCTCGCGGAAAGCGGGGGCCGGAATTAACCGATTTGCCCATGGGGTCGTGAGCAAACTCACATGGAGATCTTGTGGAGTTCACGTCCGTGGCGGGGAATCCGATGTTTAGCCTTGCGCTTTACAGGATGAGATGTTCTGTCAACCCACCATCGGCCACAGGATGACAACGGTGAAGACGACGATGATGTTCCGCAACATAGCCAACCCGCGGCGCACGACGCTGGCGCACCTCGAGGACGCCGACGAACTGCAGACGCCGGAGCTGCCGGAGCACTCCGTCGACCTCCCGGCCCAGACGGCCAACCCCCGGCGCACCGTCCTCATGGAGGTCCCGGTCGGCGCCGCCGCGGCCGGCGAGTAGCCGAGCCCGGCCACCGGACACACCGAGCGCGGTCCGGAGATCACATGATCTCCGGGCCGCGCTCCTTTTTCACCGGGATTCGCTCTCCAGCCTCTTTTCTCCCGCGCCGGAATCCATGCCACCACCACCGATCCGATACGCCGGCACCCGTTCGCGGCGGATTTTCCGCGTGGGACGGGGCTGGTGGCCGAGGGTGCCCGGCGCGCCGGCCCGGCCGTGCGCCCTCGTGGGGCGGGCCCCTGGCCCGGGCGCCGCAGGGCCCCGCCGAGTACGCGGGCGCCTCCGGGAATTCCCGAGTAATGCGCGAATGTCCCGTGCGGGTAATCCCGCGGAATTCGGGATCGCCGCACGAGGATCGGCGAGCCGGAAAACCCCGCCACGCCGTACTGCCCGAACGCCGCACGGCCCGACCGGTTAACCTGGGGCGTCAGTACGCCGGTTCTAGTTGAGGGGCGCAGGATCCCGTGCGCATCGCCAGGTTCTCCATCGACGGGAACGTAGCCTTCGGCGCGGTCGAGGGCGACAAGGAGGACGAACTCGTCCTCGACATCATCAAGGGCATCCCGTTCGCGGATCACGAGCTGTCCGGTACGAAGGTGCCGCTCAGCAAGGTCAGGCTGCTCCCCCCGGTGCTCCCCAACAAGGTCGTGGCGTTCGGCCGCAACTACGCCGAGCACGCGCGCGAGCTGGGCAACGAGGTGCCCGACGCCCCCTTCGCCTTCTTCAAGCCCTCCACCTCGGTGATCGGCCCCGGCGACGAGATCCGGTACCCGTCCTTCTCGCGGGAACTGCACCACGAGGCCGAGCTGGCCGTCGTCATCGGGCGCATGTGCCGCGAGGTCCCGCGCGAGCGCGTCAAGGACGTGATCCTCGGCTACACCTGCGCCAACGACGTCACCGCCCGCGACGTGCAGCGGCGCGAGAAGCAGTGGGCGCGGGCGAAGGGCTTCGACTCCTCCTGCCCGCTCGGCCCCTGGGTGGAGACGGACCTGGACCTGGAGCGGGCGAACGACCTCACCGTCCAGCTCACCGTCAACGGTGAACAGCGCCAGCTCGGCCGTACGAGCGAGATGATCCACCCCATCGAGGACCTGGTCGTCAACATCTCCGAGGCCATGACCCTGCTCCCCGGCGACGTCATCCTCACCGGCACCCCCGCGGGGGTCGGCCCCCTGAACGTCGGCGACGAGGTCGCCGTCACCATCGAAGGCATCGGCACTCTCACCAACAAGGTTGTCAAGCGTGGCTAGCGCATCCGGCTCACCCGTACGCGTCCGTTTCTGTCCCTCGCCCACCGGTAACCCCCACGTGGGCCTGGTCCGCACCGCCCTGTTCAACTGGGCGTTCGCCCGGCACCACCAGGGCACCCTGGTCTTCCGCATCGAGGACACCGACGCGGCCCGCGACTCCGAGGAGTCCTACAACCAGCTGCTCGACGCGATGCGCTGGCTGGGCTTCGACTGGGACGAGGGCCCCGAGATCGGCGGCCCGCACGCGCCGTACCGCCAGTCGCAGCGCATGGACCTCTACAAGGACGTCGCCCAGAAGCTCCTGGACGCCGGCCACGCCTACCACTGCTACTGCTCCCAGGAGGAGCTGGACACCCGCCGCGAGGCCGCGCGCGCCGCGGGCAAGCCGTCCGGCTACGACGGCCACTGCCGCGACCTGGGCGAGGCGGAGGTCGAGGAGTACAAGGCCCAGGGCCGCACCCCGATCGTCCGCTTCCGCATGCCGGACGAGCCGATCACCTTCACCGACCTGGTCCGCGGCGAGATCACGTACCTCCCGGAGAACGTGCCGGACTACGGCATCGTGCGCGCCAACGGCGCTCCGCTGTACACGCTGGTGAACCCGGTCGACGACGCCCTGATGGAGATCACCCACGTCCTGCGCGGCGAGGACCTGCTCTCCTCCACCCCGCGCCAGGTCGCCCTGTACAAGGCACTGACCGAGCTGGGCATCGCCAAGCAGACCCCGGCCTTCGGCCACCTGCCGTACGTCATGGGCGAGGGCAACAAGAAGCTCTCCAAGCGCGACCCGCAGTCCTCGCTCAACCTCTACCGCGAGCGCGGCTTCCTGCCCGAGGGCCTGCTCAACTACCTCTCGCTGCTGGGCTGGTCACTCTCGGCCGACCAGGACATCTTCTCGATCGAGGAGATGGTCGCGGCCTTCGACATCGCGGACGTGAACCCCAACCCGGCGCGCTTCGACCTGAAGAAGTGCGAGGCGATCAACGCCGACCACATCCGGCTGCTGGAGGTCAAGGACTTCACCGAGCGCTGCCGCCCGTGGCTGAAGGCCCCGGTCGCCCCCTGGGCGCCGGAGGACTTCGACGAGGCCAAGTGGCAGGCGATCGCCCCGCACGCGCAGACCCGTCTGAAGGTCCTGTCCGAGATCACCGACAACGTCGACTTCCTGTTCCTGGCCGAGCCGGTCTACGACGAGGCGTCCTGGGCGAAGGCGATGAAGGAGGGTTCCGACGCCCTCCTGCGCACGGCGAGGGAGAAGCTGGAGTCGGCCGACTGGACCTCGGCCGAGTCCCTGAAGGAGGCCGTCCTGGCCGCCGGCGAGGCGCACGGCCTCAAGCTCGGCAAGGCCCAGGCCCCGATCCGCGTCGCCGTCACCGGCCGCACGGTCGGCCTGCCCCTCTTCGAGTCCCTGGAGGTCCTGGGCAAGGAGCGGACGCTGGCCCGCGTCGACGCGGCACTGGCGAAGCTCGCGGCGTAACGAACGCGACACACCGAGGGCGGCATCCGGGACAGCCGGGTGCCGCCCTCCGCCGTACCCCTCCGCGGTCCGTGCGCGTCCCGTCCCCCGGACACGGTGGCCGCTCGCCGGTTACGGTCGGGACATGAGCATTCGCGCCGTGGTCTGGGACGTGGACGACACCCTCTTCGACTACACCACCGCCGACCGCGAGGGCATGCGCGCCCACCTGGTGGCAGAAGGGCTCCTCGCCGGGTACGGGTCGCCGGACGAGGCGCTCGGGCGCTGGCGGGAGATCACCGACCTGCAGTGGGCCCGCTTCGCCGCCGGCGAGGTCGACTTCGTCACACAGCGGCGCGACCGCGCCCGGGTCTTCCTGGACCGGCCGGAGCTGACGGACACCGAGGCCGACGACTGGTTCCAGCGGTACGTGCGGCACTACGAGGCCGCCTGGTCCCTGTTCCCGGACGTCCTGCCGGTGCTCGACGCCCTGGCCGCCAGCCACCGGCACGCGGTGCTGTCCAACTCCAGCCTGACCGTTCAGGACCGCAAGCTGCGCCTGCTCGGCGTGCGCGACCGCTTCGAGACCCTGCTGTGCGCCGCCGAGCTGGGCGTCTCCAAGCCCCGGGCCGGCGCCTTCCTGGCCGCCTGCGACGCCCTCTCGCTCGCCCCGCACGAGGTCGCGTACGTCGGCGACCACCCGGAGATCGACGGACGGGGTGCCGCCGACGCGGGGCTGCTGTCGGTCTGGATCGACCGCGGCGGCGCCTACGCGACCCTGGATCCGCCCACCGGACCGCACCGCATCGCGTCCCTCTCCGAACTCCCCGGACTCCTCGGCGCGGATAGTCGTTTTGGAGCCCCGTCCACCTTCGGGTAATGTTCTTCCTGCGCCGCCGGGGAGCGGGCCGAAAGGCCGCGAACCGGAGGAGCAAACTAGAACGAGAACCCTTCCGGGGCTTGAGTTCCAGTGGCCTATGGTGTAATTGGCAGCACGACTGATTCTGGTTCAGTTAGTCTTGGTTCGAGTCCAGGTAGGCCAGCTCGCAGAGCTCATCTGCGCCGCGGATCACATCCGCAAGCCCCCGTTGTGTAGCGGCCTAGCACGCTGCCCTCTCAAGGCAGTAGCGCCGGTTCGAATCCGGTCGGGGGTACTGATCTCGGTCAACTCGAGATCGCTAGGGCCCCCGTTGTGTAGCGGCCTAGCACGCCGCCCTCTCAAGGCGGTAGCGCCGGTTCGAATCCGGTCGGGGGTACTGACTGGTCTAAGCCGTCATTGGTCTATGGTGTAATTGGCAGCACGACTGATTCTGGTTCAGTTAGTCTTGGTTCGAGTCCAGGTAGACCAGCTCGGACCTGCGGAAACGCAGTGTCCACGCCCCCGTTGTGTAGCGGCCTAGCACGCCGCCCTCTCAAGGCGGTAGCGCCGGTTCGAATCCGGTCGGGGGTACAACAGGAAGGCCCTTCGCTTCGGCGGAGGGCCTTCGCCGTTCCCGGCGCCGGCTACTCGAAGCCGTACCGCCGCGCCGTCTCCTCCTCCTGGGCCAGCCGGTGCAGCGCCTGCAGCACCGGCTCGTTGAGGATCGCCCCCAGGACGGCGAACTCGATCCGCTCGGCCTCCGACGGATGCGTCTCCATGTTGTCCAGGTCGAGGACGGCTGTCCGGTGCATCAACTCGGCGTACGGCGCGAGCTGTTCGGCCCCCCAGCCGTAGCCGAGCCGGCGGAAGGCGGCCACTCCCACCACCAGTGAGCGGTACGCGGGGGAGATGGTCGTCAGCCGTTTGGCGTTCTCCCAGCCGAGCCGGTCCAGGAGCGCGGCGACCTCCTCGTGCGCGGCCCGGACGTCCTCGTCCTCCTCGTCCGGATCCGGCACCTGCGGCAGCGCCCACATCGCCGCTCCCAGGCGGATCGTGCGGCCCAGGGAGTCGTCGTCCACGTGCCCGAGCACCTCGCGCACCTTCGCCACCGGCACCCGGCCCACCTGGATCATCGCCCGTACCAGCCGCAGCCGGCGCAGATGCTCCTCGTCGTACTCGGCCGTCCTGGCGTTGACCTGGCGGCCCGGCGGCAACAGCCCTTCACGCAGGTAGTACTTGATCGTCGCCGTGGACACACCGCTGCGCTCGCTGAGCTCCGCCAGCCGCATCTCTTGCGCCTCTCCTTGGGAAGTGCCACTATCCAATCATCGCCAGAAGGATAGTGTCGCTATCTGATGAGGGGGACCGGCATGTTCGCAAAGCCTGTGCGGGGCCGTACGACCGCGGCGGCCGAGGGTGATGTGGTGGTACTGCTCATCGGCATGCGGATCAACCACTTCCGGGCGGTGCACCAGTGGCTTCCGGTCATGCTGTCGATGATCCGCATGCTGGGGGAGCTCGCGCGGGACCCTGACCGGGGGCTGCTGGGGCACGTACTGCTGACGGCCTCGCCGCGGACGTACTACGTCGTCCAGTACTGGGAGTCCAAGGAGAAGCTGTACGCCTACGCGACCTCGCCGGACATGTTCCACCACCGGGCCTGGGCGGTCGTCAACCGCAAGGAGCGCCAGGGCAAGGCACGCGGACACGTGGGCCTGTGGCACGAGACGTACGTCGCGCCCGAGGGCTCCCACGAGTCCATCTACTTCGACATGCCGGCCTTCGGCCTGGCGAAGGCGCACGGCCAGGTGCCCGTGGAGCGGCGCGGCCGCCATGCAGAGGACCGGTTCGCGTACCGCTCGCAGCGGGCGCAGGAGTCCGGGAAGACCGTCTGACGGGGGGATCGGGGGACCGGGGAGGGCTCGCCGCGGCGTTGGGGCGGACCCTCCCCGGTGACGTTCCCGGGGATTCGCGGCTCAGCCGGTGCGGCGCAGCGCCTCGGAGAGGCGGGCCGCCGCGTCGATGACCGCCTGGGCGTGCATACGGCCCGGGTGACGGGTCAGGCGCTCGATCGGGCCGGAGACGGACACCGCGGCCACCACACGGTTGGAGGGGCCGCGCACGGGCGAGGAGACGGACGCCACGCCCGGTTCGCGCTCGCCGATGGACTGGGCCCAGCCGCGCCGCCGTACGCCCGACAGGGCCGTCGCCGTGAAACGGGCGCCCTGCAGACCGCGGTGCAGGCGCTCCGGCTCCTCCCAGGCCATCAGGATCTGGGCGGAGGAGCCGGCCTTCATGGTCAGCGTGGAGCCGACCGGGACCGTGTCCCGCAGGCCGGACAGACGCTCCGCCGCGGCCACGCAGATCCGCATGTCACCCTGGCGCCGGTAGAGCTGCGCGCTCTCGCCGGTGACATCGCGGAGGTGGGTGAGCACGGGGCCCGCCGTGGCGAGCAGGCGGTCCTCGCCGGCCGCCGCCGCCAGTTCCGCGAGGCGCGGGCCGAGGATGAACCGGCCCTGCATGTCGCGTGCCACCATGCGGTGGTGTTCCAGGGCCACGGCCAGGCGGTGGGCCGTGGGTCGTGCCAGTCCGGTGGCGCCGACCAGACCCGCGAGGGTGGCCGGACCGGACTCCAGAGCGCTCAGGACGAGGGCCGCCTTGTCCAGAACGCCGACGCCGCTACTGTTGTCCATGAAACGATACTCGCGTCTCACTCTGTGAAACGCAAGTTCAATTTTCCGTGGAACGCGCCACCCTGGAATCACACAGCGGCCCGTGCACCACAGGGCCCGGCGGCGGACGTCCGAGAACCGGGGCGCGGGCGCCGTCTCCCCAAGATCTCGAGTTGGGCCGGTGGACGCTTGCCGGCCGGAGGGAAAGCGATGGGTAGGACACTCGCGGAGAAGGTCTGGGACGACCACGTCGTCCGGCGCGCCGAGGGCGAGCCCGACCTCCTCTACATCGATCTGCACCTGCTGCACGAGGTGACCAGCCCGCAGGCCTTCGACGGCCTGCGCAAGAGCGGTCGTCAGGTGCGCCGTCTCGACCTCACCATCGCGACCGAGGACCACAACACCCCGACCCTCGACATCGACAAGCCCATCGCCGACCCGGTCTCCCGCGCCCAGCTGGAGACGCTGCGCAAGAACTGCGCCGAGTTCGGGGTGCGGCTGCACCCGCTGGGCGACGTCGAGCAGGGCGTCGTGCACGTCGTCGGCCCCCAGCTGGGCCTGACCCAGCCCGGCACCACCGTGGTCTGCGGCGACTCCCACACCTCGACGCACGGCGCGTTCGGCGCGCTGGCGTTCGGCATCGGCACCTCCCAGGTGGAGCATGTGCTGGCCACCCAGACGCTGCCGATGGCCCGCCCGAAGACCATGGCCATCACCGTCGAGGGCGAGCTGCCCGAGGGCGTCACCGCCAAGGACCTGATCCTGGCGATCATCGCGCGGATCGGCACCGGCGGCGGTCAGGGCTACGTCCTGGAGTACCGCGGCTCCGCCATCGAGAAGCTCTCGATGGAGGCCCGGATGACCATCTGCAACATGTCGATCGAGGCCGGCGCCCGCGCGGGCATGATCGCCCCCGACGAGACCACCTTCGAGTACCTCAAGGGCCGTCCGCACGCCCCCGAGGGCGCCGACTGGGACGCCGCGGTCGAGTACTGGAAGACCCTGCGCACCGACGAGGACGCGGTCTTCGACGCCGAGGTCGTCATCGCCGCCGACGAGCTGTCGCCGTTCGTCACCTGGGGTACCAACCCCGGCCAGGGCGCGCCGCTTTCGGCGTCCGTCCCCGACCCGGCTTCGTACGAAGACGCTTCGGAGCGCCTCGCCGCCGAAAACGCCCTGAAGTACATGGGGTTGGCGGCCGGCCAGCCGCTGCGCTCCATCGACGTGGACACCGTCTTCGTAGGCTCCTGCACCAACGGCCGCATCGAGGACCTGCGTGCCGCCGCCGATCTGCTGCGCGGCCGCAAAGTCGCCGACGGCGTACGGATGCTGGTCGTCCCGGGCTCCGTCCGGGTCGGTCTGCAGGCCGTCTCCGAGGGCCTGGACGTGGTCTTCAAGGAGGCCGGCGCCGAATGGCGGCACGCGGGCTGCTCGATGTGTCTCGGCATGAACCCCGACCAGCTGGCCCCGGGTGAGCGTTCCGCGTCCACCTCCAACCGCAACTTCGAGGGCCGGCAGGGCAAGGGCGGCCGTACCCACCTGGTGTCGCCGCAGGTCGCGGCGGCCACCGCGGTCCTGGGGCACCTGGCCTCGCCCGCCGACCTGACCGACGACCGCACGCCCGCTGGAGTCTGAGAATCATGGAAGCCTTCACCACCCATACCGGCCGGGCCGTCCCGCTGCGCCGCAGCAACGTCGACACCGACCAGATCATCCCCGCCCACTGGCTCAAGAAGGTGACCCGGGACGGCTTCGAGGACGGGCTGTTCGAGGCCTGGCGCAAGGACGCGGAGTTCGTGCTCAACCGTCCCGAGCGGCAGGGCGCGACCGTCCTGGTCGCCGGTCCCGACTTCGGCACCGGCTCCTCCCGGGAGCACGCCGTGTGGGCGCTGCAGAACTACGGCTTCAAGACCGTGATCTCCTCCCGCTTCGCGGACATCTTCCGGGGCAACTCGCTGAAGAACGGCCTGCTCACGGTGGTGCTCGACCAGCAGGTCGTGGACGCGCTGTGGGCGCTGACCGAGGCGGACCCGCAGGCCGAGATCACCGTCGACCTGCAGACCCGCGAGGTGCGCGCCGAGGGCGTCACCGCCTCCTTCGAGCTCGACGAGAACTCCCGCTGGCGGCTGCTGAACGGGCTGGACGACATCTCCATCACCCTGCGGAACGAGCCCGACATCGCCGATTACGAGGGCAAGCGGCCCGCCTACAAGCCGCGCACGCTCCAGCTCTGACCCGGCGGCCCCGGCAGGTCGACTTTCGGCCACCCCAACACACCGGCTGTACCCCCGATCGCCACGATTGGGGGTACAGCCGTGTCTGCACCCGAACGGCCCCACGCCAGCCCCTCGGCCCGCACAACGTCCCACGTTAGAGCGTTGGTTGGCCGGGTAGGCGCTCTGCGGGGCCGGGGGTCCGCGCGAGCGCCGACAGGACTGTCCGGCGCGGCAGTTGCACCCTGCGCAGGCGACAACTCGCCCCAGATGGCACAATCTGTGCATGGAACACGACGGCCAACTCGAGCTCTATACGGCGGTCGCGGACCAACTCAAGGAAGCGCACTCAAGAGTGCGCGCACTGCAAGTCCCGGAGGGCGTACGGATGGCGCTGACCCGGAAGCTGTTGGTCATTACGGCCGCGGCCAAGCACGATCTCGCCGGTGCGGCAAGGCGACTGGAGCGGTTCAACGCGGACCTCGACGAGGGACGAATCCCCGAAGAGGGCCACTGAGCGGTCCGGGACAGCCGATTTCGCTGCGGCACAAGGGTGATAAGCCCGTTTCGTGTTTGATTTGCGGTATATATCTGCCTAACGTGCGAAAAAGCTTGAACACTTTCGTTCTGGCGATGTCTCCGAAGGGGAAGACGTGAACAAGGCGCAGCTCGTAGAAGCGATTGCCGACAGGATGGGCGGCCGCCAGCAGGCCGCCGAGGCTGTCGATCATGTCCTGGACGCCATCGTCCGCGCGGTCGTCGCGGGCGAGCGGGTCTCGGTCACCGGCTTCGGGTCCTTCGAGAAGGTGGACCGCCCCGCCCGCTACGCCCGTAACCCCCAGACGGGCGAGCGGGTTCGCGTCAAGAAGACCTCGGTGCCGCGCTTCCGCGCGGGCCAGGGCTTCAAGGACCTGGTGAGCGGCTCGAAGAAGCTGCCGCGGGGCGGCGAGGTCTCGGTGAAGAAGGCGCCCAAGGGCAGCCTGACCGGCGGCGCTTCCGCCACGGTCAAGAAGGCCGCCGCGAAGAAGACGACCAAGGCGGCCGCGGCGAAGAAGGCCACCGCCAAGAAGGCGGCACCGGCGAAGAAGACCACCGCCGCCGCGAAGAAGGCCACGGCGAAGAAGACGACCGCCAAGAAGACCACGGCGACCGCCAAGACCGCCGCGGCGAAGAAGACCACCGCGAAGAAGGCGACGGCCAAGAAGGCCCCGGCCAAGAAGGTCACTGCCAAGAAGGCGCCGGCCAAGAAGTCGACGGCCCGCAAGACCACCGCCAAGAAGGCCACCGCCCGCAAGGCCTCCTGAGGTCGCCAGGGCACTCACGCGCCGGGCCGGACTCCCCTCGGGAGCCCGGCCCGCGGCGTGTGTGCCGCCCTGATCAACACCCCTAGAACGTCTGCAGGGTCACCAGGGTGATCCGTACGGCCGCGCCCTCGCGCTCCGTCTCGATCCGCACCCGCTGCCCGGGCCGCAGCAACCGCAGCCCGCCCGCGTCGAACGCCGCCGCGTCGAAGGGCACGGGGGTCCCGTCGTCGAGCAGCACCTGCCCGCTGCGGGTGCCGGGGTCGTACGTGTATGCGGTGGCCTGCATGACGGCCAGCGTAACGCCCCCTGCATGGCTGCGGGCATGCGTACCGCCAGGGGCGGCACGGGTGGGCGCGGCGGCACCCCGCCGGCGCGGGCGGGCGCAGCACCCCCGCCGCCTCCACACCGGGCGACCGGACAGCCGTCTCAGGACCCCGGAATCAGCAACCCCGCGGACACCGCCGCCGTGTACGGCCCCACCCCCAGCGCGAGCGCGGCCCGCAGATCCTCGCCGGTGTCCACGTCCTGCCGTACGGAATTCACGTCCGTGAGCCCGAGTTCCGCGGCACCCGATGCCCGGTGCCGGGCCCGGGAATCGGTGCCGAATGCCGGCCGCAACGGCCGTCCCGGCGCCGCGCTCAGCAGAGTGGTGCCCACCGCGGCCGCGTCCGCGAGAAAGGCCCGCGGATATTCGGCCGCCGCTTCCAGCACCCGGGACAATTCCATTGGGCGCAGCGCCGGGAGATCCGCGTTCAGCGCCGCGACCGCGGCGGCCGGGCGCGATTCCCTTACGGCGGCCGCCCCGTGCCCGAGCGCGGCGTTCAGCCCACTGCCCGGAGCGTCCGGGACGATCCGGGCGCCCAGCGCCTGAAGCGTCCGGCCGGCCAGCGCGTCGTCCGTGACGACCACCACATCCGCGACCGCGGTGCAGGCCAGCGTCGCGGCCACCGTGTCCTGCGCGAACGCCAGCGCCAGCCCGGGGCGCACCCCGTCCGCGGCGGTGTCCGAGAGCCTGCTCTTGGCCCGCGCCAGAGGCTTCAGGGGGATGACCAAGGTCCACTGCACCGGCGTACCGCCCCTCTCTTGTCGCGCTCATTGTCACCCGGGCCGCGTCCGGCCGGGCCGGGTACCGGTGAGGACGCGAGGCTCCCGGCAGGGCGGTGGCCGGGGACGGGCGGGCGTACGGTGTTCTCGACAGACCGGCGGCCTGGGGCGACACTTGTGCGGCCCCTGGCCGAGGTGCCGAGGTGACAGCCCTTAGAGGCCTAGAGGAAGGTGTCCGCGTGCCCCGCCGCCAAATCGGGTTCTGGTACCGCTTCGCTGCGGTCCTCTGCAAACCGCCGCTGGTGGTTCTGATCAAGCGGGACTGGCGTGGAATGGAGCACATTCCGGCCGAGGGCGGATTTATCACCGCGGTGAACCACAATTCACACGTCGACCCCTTCGCGTACGCGCACTATCAGTACAACACCGGACGGGTTCCGCGATTCCTGGCGAAGAGCGGCCTTTTCAAGAAGGGATTCGTCGGCGCCGCCATGCGCGGCACCGGACAGATCCCCGTCTACCGCGAGAGCACGGACGCGCTCAGCGCGTTCCGGGCCGCGATCGACGCCGTGGAGCGCGGCGAGTGCGTCGCCTTCTACCCCGAGGGCACCCTCACCCGTGACCCCGACGGCTGGCCCATGACCGCCAAGACCGGCGCCGCCCGCGTGGCCCTGCAGACCAAATGCCCGGTGATCCCGGTCGCCCAGTGGGGCTGCAACGAACTGCTGCCGCCCTACGCCAAGAAGCCCCACCTCCTGCCGCGCAAGACGCACCAGGTCCTGGCGGGCCCGCCCGTGGACCTCTCCCCCTTCTACGACAAGGAGATGACCGCCGACCTCCTGAAGGAGGTCACCGAGGTCATCATGGCGGCCGTCACCCGCCTGCTCGAGGAGATCCGCGGCGAGAAGGCGCCCGAGACCCCCTACGACCCGCGCCGCGAGCGGATCGAGCAGCGCCGCAGGACCGCCGCGCAGGCCGCGCCGGCGGCCACCGGCCCGGAGGCCACGGAGGCCGGCCGGGAAGTCTCGCGGACCGGCACCGAGGAGGAGAGCGCCAAGTGAGCAGGACTGTCCGTGCCGCCGTCATGGGCACCGGTTCGTGGGGCACCGCCTTCGGCATGGTCCTCGCCGACGCGGGCTGCGAGGTGACCCTGTGGGCCCGCCGTCCGGAGCTGGCCGAGGCGGTCAACTCCACCCGCACCAACCCCGACTACCTGCCCGGCGTCGAACTCCCGCGGAACCTCAGGGCCACCGCCGACGCCGCCGAGGCGCTGCGCGACGCGGACTTCACCGTCCTCGCCGTCCCCTCCCAGACCCTGCGCGCCAACCTCGCCGAGTGGACCCCGCTGCTCGCGCCGGGCACCGTGCTCGTCTCCCTGATGAAGGGCGTCGAGCTGGGCTCCACCATGCGGATGAGCGAGGTGATCGACGACGTCGCCAAGGTCGGCGCCGACCGCATCGCCGTCGTCACCGGGCCCAACCTGGCCCGGGAGATCGCCGCCCGCATGCCCGCCGCGGCCGTGGTGGCCTGCACCGACGAGGCCGTCGCCCAGCGGCTCCAGGCCGCCTGCCACACGCCGTACTTCCGGCCGTACACCAACACCGACGTGGTCGGCTGCGAACTCGGCGGCGCCGTCAAGAACGTCATCGGCCTCGCGGTCGGCATCGCCGACGGCATGGGCCTCGGTGACAACGCCAAGGGCTCGCTCATCACGCGCGGCCTCGCCGAGACCACCCGGCTCGGCATGGCGCTCGGCGCGGACCCGCTGACGTTCTCCGGCCTAGCGGGCCTCGGCGACCTGGTGGCCACCTGCTCCTCGCCGCTGTCCCGCAACCACACCTTCGGCACCAACCTCGGCAAGGGCATGACCCTCGAGCAGACCATCGCGGTCACCAAGCAGACCGCCGAGGGCGTCAAGTCCTGCGAGTCGGTGGCGGATCTGGCCCGTCGGCACGGTGTCGAGATGCCCATCACCGAGACGGTCGTGGACATCGTGCACGAGGGCAAGCCGCCGGTGGTCGCCCTCAAGGAGCTGATGTCGCGCAGCGCCAAGTCCGAGCGGCGCTGAACCCCTCCCACGCGGCGCCGGGCGGTGTCGGCCCGGCGCCGGGCGACCGTCCGCGCGACGCTGAGCGACCGTCCGCGCGACGCTGAGCGACCGCGCCGGAGCGGCCGCTGACTTGGGGAATACCAACGGGTACTCTCAACCCGATATGAGCACCGAGAACCTCCCCCAGAGCCCTGACCAGCCGTCCCGCAAGCCGCGTGTGGCCGTCGTGTTCGGCGGGCGCAGCTCCGAGCACGGGATCTCCGTGGTCACCGCGGGCGCCGTCCTCAAGGCCATCGACCGGACGAAGTACGACGTCCTGCCGATCGGCATCACCGCGGACGGCCGTTGGGCGCTGACAGCCGACGAGCCGGACCGGATGGGCATCACCGACCGCCGCACCCCGAGTGTGGCCGAGCTGGCGGAGTCGGACGAGGGCGGTGTGGTGCTCCCCGTCGACCCCGCGAACCGCGAGGTCGTCTACAGCGAGCCCGGCTCGGTGCCCAAGGCCCTCGGCGAGGTCGACGTGGTCTTCCCGGTGCTGCACGGCCCGTACGGCGAGGACGGCACCCTCCAGGGCCTCCTCGAGCTGTCCGGAGTGCCGTACGTGGGCTCGGGTGTGCTCGCCTCGGCCGTCGGCCAGGACAAGGAGTACATGAAGCGGGTGTTCACCTCCTTCGGGCTCAAGGTCGGCCCGTACATGGTGATCCGCCCCCGCGAGTGGGAGCAGAACGAGTCCGCGGCCCGCAAGCGGATCGTCGACTTCGCCGGCGAGCACGGCTGGCCGTTGTTCGTGAAGCCCGCGCGCGCGGGTTCCTCCATCGGCATCACCAAGGTCGACGACCTCTCCGGCCTGGACGAGGCGATCGCCGAGGCCCAGTCGCACGACCCGAAGATCCTGATCGAGGCCGCCGTCCGCGGCCGCGAGATCGAGTGTGGTGTCCTGGAGTTCGAGGACGGACCGCGCGCCTCCGTGCCGGCCGAGATCCCGCCGCCGGACGCGCACGCGTACTACGACTTCGAGGCCAAGTACATCGACTCCACGCCCGGCATCGTCCCGGCCCCGCTCACCGACGAGGAGACCGCCGAGGTGCGGGGGCTCGCGGTGGAGGCGTTCGAGGCGGCCTCCTGCGAGGGCCTGGTCCGCGCCGACTTCTTCCTCGACGAGGACGGCGAGTTCGTGATCAACGAGATCAACACCATGCCCGGGTTCACGCCGATCTCGATGTACCCGCAGATGTGGCAGGCCACCGGGATCAGTTACCCGGAGCTGGTGGACCGGCTGGTGCAGGCGGCCCTGCGCCGCTCGACCGGACTGCGCTGACCCCGCGCGCTCACCGCATGGAGGCGATCCCCTTGGGGATCGCCTTCTTCACGGCGTCCGCCAGGTCCGTGAGCACCGAGGCGCCCTCGTCCTGTGCCGACATCCCCCCGGGCAGGCTCACCTGCGCATAGGCCACGCGGTTCGCCGTGGTGAAGCGCCAGGTGCCGTCGCCGCGCTTCTCCATCAGCCAGTCGACACCGTTCACCCGGCCCGCGACGGCGTCCGGGTCGCCGCCCTGTGCCACCTTGGGGTCGACCATCTTCGGCGGCCGTACGACACCGCAGCGCAGTATGATCGCCGGGCTTCCCCAGCCCGCCGTGTAGGCGGACCGGGGCTCGGGGTCGTGACGGCTCCGTCCGTCGAGCTTCCCGGGCAGCGCCCGGTGCAGGTCCCGGCAGGCCTTCGCCGTCTTCGCGTCGGGGGTGGGAACCGCGGACGTGGCGCTGTCGTCTGCTGTGGAGCAGCCCGCGACCGCGAGCAGCAGCGCGGGCGCGAGCAGGCCGAACGGCCGGTGGCGGAAGAAGTTCACCGGCCAAGCGTAGACGGGGGCTACAGATGGACGACCGGACAGGTCAGGGTGCGGGTGATGCCGTCCACTTGCTGGACCTTCGCGACCACCATGCGGCCGAGCTCGTCGACCGTCTCGGACTGGGCGCGCACGATGACGTCGTACGGTCCCGTCACGTCCTCGGCCTGGATCACTCCAGGGATCTTGCCGATCGTCTCGGCGACGGTCGACGCCTTGCCGACCTCCGTCTGGATCAGGATGTACGCCTGTACCACGGAACCTCCAGGGCGGCCACGAGGATCATGTGGGGAAAAGGAACGCCACGGTATCGCGTCGCCGCTCCCCGCGGGGAGACCCGCGGGGACCGGGCTTGCGCGCCGGGGGTGCAGGCACGACAGAAGTTGACGGTCACCTCGACGGTATCGGGGAGACTGATGACGCGCGACCGGGCACGCAGAGGCACAGAAGGGGCTTGAGGCAATGAAGGGCACAGTGGGTGAGTTGGGTGAGTTCGGGCTCATCCGGGAGCTGACCTCCCGTCTCACCACGACCCCGGTGGTCCGGGTCGGCCCCGGTGACGACGCCGCGGTGGTCGCCGCGCCCGACCGCAGGGTGGTGGCGAGCACCGACATCCTGCTGGAGGGACGGCACTTCCGCCGCGACTGGTCCACGGCGTACGACGTCGGGCGCAAGGCCGCGGCGCAGAACCTGGCGGACATCGCCGCGATGGGCGCCGTACCGACCGCGGTGTTGCTCGGCCTGGTCGTCCCGGCCGAACTCCCGGTCACCTGGCCGACCGAGCTGATGGACGGGCTGCGCGACGAGTGCCAGGTCGCGGGTGCCGCGGTGGTGGGCGGGGACGTCGTGCGCGGGGACACCATCATGGTGTCGATCACCGCGCTCGGCGATCTGCGCAACCAGGAGCCGGTGACCCGCGCCGGCGCCCAGCCCGGCGACCTCGTGGCCGTCACGGGCTGGCTGGGCTGGTCCGCGGCCGGCTACGCGGTGCTCTCCCGCGGCTTCCGCTCGCCGCGCGCCTTCGTGGAGGCCCACCGGCGCCCCGAGCCGCCGTACCACGCGGGTCCGGCCGCCGCCGCGCTCGGCGCCACCGCGATGTGCGACGTCAGCGACGGCCTGATCGCCGACCTCGGGCACATCGCCGAGGCCAGCAAGGTGCGCATCGACATCCGGTCCGGCGCGATCGACATCCCGACGCAGATGAACGACATCGGGCAGGCCGTCGGCGTCGACCCGCTCCAGTGGGTGCTGACCGGGGGAGAGGACCACGCGATCGTGGCCACGTTCCCACCGGACGCCAAGCTCCCGGCCCGCTGGAAGGTGATCGGCGAGGTCCTCAACCCCTCGGCGCTGCCCCAGGTGACCGTCGACGGGGCCCCGTGGACCAGCAAGGGCGGCTGGGACCACTTCGGGGACATCGAATCGTGATCCCCCGGGTACTCACCGTCGCCGGGTCCGACTCGGGCGGCGGTGCGGGCGTGCAGGCAGACCTGAAGACGATGCTGGCGCTCGGCGTGCACGGGATGAGCGTGATCACGGCGGTGACCGCGCAGAACTCGCTGGGCGTGCAGGGCGCCTGGGAGCTGCCGGTGGAGGCCGTACGGGCCCAGTACCGCAGCGTGGTCGACGACATCGGCGTGCAGGCCGTGAAGACCGGGATGCTCGCCTCGGCGGAACTGGTCGAGGCGGTCGCCGAGTTGATCTCCGGCACCGACGCTCCGGCCGTCGTGGACCCGGTGGGCGTCTCCAAGCACGGCGATCCGCTGCTCGCCGCCTCCGCCCTGGACTCGGTCCGGGGCAGGCTGCTGCCGGTGGCGACCGTGGCCACGCCCAACCTCGACGAGGTGACCCAACTCACAGGGGTCCGGGTCGAGTCCGAGGGCGATCTGCGCCGGGCCGCGGCGGCCGTGCTGGAGTACGGGCCGCGATGGGTGCTGATCAAGGGCGGGCATCTGCCCGGCGACGCCGTGGATCTGCTCACGGACGGCTCGCGGGAGCACTGGCTGCGGGCCCCGCGCCACGACAACCGGCACACGCACGGCACGGGCTGCACGCTCGCCTCGGCCGTCGCGTCGGGGCTGGCGAAGGGACTGACCGTGCCGGAGGCGGTGACGCGGGCCAAGGAGTACGTGACCGGGGCGATCGCCGCCGGGTTCGCGCTGGGCGCCGGGATCGGACCGGTAGACCACGGTTGGCGGTTCCGGTCACCGAAGTGATCTTGCCGCTGGGGGAGATGATCCCGTGCGGGAGACGATCGCGCGCGTACGGGCCGTGAGCGCGGATACGGCAAAAAGCCGGCCCACCCGGAGGTGGACCGGCTCAGTGCAGCGGACCGGACAGTGGCCGCGCGCTCAACTATGCGTCAGCGCGAGACCTTGCCGGCCTTGATGCACGAGGTGCAGGCGTTCACGCGCTTCGGCGTCCCACCGACCACGGTACGCACACGCTGGATGTTCGGGTTCCAGCGGCGGGACGTACGGCGGTGCGAGTGCGAGATGTTGTTGCCGAAGCCCGGCCCCTTGCCGCAGACGTCGCAGTTGGCAGCCACGGGTCACTCCAAAGACTTCAGATGCACTTACGGTTGATCCCGGCATGCCGGGATCGAGATCCTAGGATCTGAGATCTTGAGTGGCGCTGCCAGGGGGGAATGGCCCGATCAGGATCGGGCAACCGGAGCAGCATACAACGGCTGCGTCCGTACCGCGAAACTACCATGGCAGCTCAGGGGCCCGCTCCCGGCCTTCCTCCGGAGGCCACCGCTCCGGGGTCTACGCTGCGTCCACGTCCAAGCAGCTCAGGGAGGCGCAGGTGGCGCAGGTGCCGCAGACACTGGATGCTCTCGCGGTGCGCACCTGGTGCGGTCTGGCGCTGCGCGCGCTCGGGAGGGCGCGCGAGGAGATCGACGCGATCAACGTCTATCCCGTGGCCGACGGTGACACCGGGACCAATCTGTACCTGACCGTGGAATCGGCGGCCACCGCCGTGGAGGCCGTGTTCGCCGGGTACGGGACCGGGGCCGAGGAGCCCTCCCTCGCGGACGCCGCGCACGCGATGGCCCACGGGGCGCTCATCGGGGCCCGGGGCAACTCCGGCACGATCCTCGCCCAGCTGCTGCGGGGCATGGCCCAGGTGCTCGCCGGGGGAGAGGCGGGTGCTGCGTCCCACTGCGACGGCGCCGGGCTGCGCCTGGCCCTGCGGCACGCCGCCGACTCCGCCCGCCGGGCCGTGGCCCACCCCGTCGAGGGCACCGTGCTCACCGTCGCCGCGGCGGCCGCGGATGCCGCGGCCGCCGCCGGGGGAGCGGAGGGCGACTGCGGGGCGGTCGCCCGGGCCGCCTACGAGGGCGCCGGCCTGGCACTCGCGGCGACCCCGGGCCAGCTGGCCGTGCTGCGGCGGGCCGGAGTGGTCGACGCGGGCGGCCGGGGGCTGGTCACGGTGCTCGGCGCCCTGGTGGAGGCGTGCACGGGAGAGGCGGTCAACGAGATCCCCAGGGCGCGGGAGGCCGTCCGCGAGACCGCGGCCGCCGTCGCCGAGGCGCACGCGCGCGTGGCGGCCGTCCCCGACGCCGAGACCTGCGCCGACGGCACCGACGACGACGGCCCCGCCTACGAGGTGATCTATCTCCTGGAGGCCGGCGACGAGGCCGTGGCCCGGCTGCGCGCGCGGCTCGACGCCCTCGGGGACTCCCTCGTCGTGGTCGGCGGCGACGGACTGTGGAACGTGCACGTGCACGTCGACGACGCGGGGGCCGCCGTCGAGGCGGGCGTCGAGGCGGGCCGGCCGTACCGGATCCGGATCACCCACTTCGGGGCCGGCGACGTGCACACCGGGGGCGAGCGGCCGCCGCGCGAGCGCGCCCAGCGGGCGGTCGTCGCCGTCGTGCCCGGCGAGGGTCTGGCCGGGCTGTACGGCGAGGCCGGCGCGACCACCGTGCTCGCCCGTCCCGGAGAGCCGCCCGCCAGCGGGGAGCTGGTGCAGGCCGTACGGCGTGCCCACGCGCGCGAGGTGGTGCTGCTGCCCAACGACGCCGAACTGCGCCACACCGCCGCCGCGGCCGCCGAGCAGGCCCGCACCGAGGGCATCCGGGTCGCCCTGATCCCGACCCGCTCGGCGGTCCAGGGCATCGCCGCGCTCGCCGTGCACGCGCCGGAGCGGCGGTTCGACGAGGACGTCGTCCAGATGACCTCGGCGGCGGGCGCCACCCGGTACGCCGAGGTGCTCGTCGCCGAACGCCAGTCCTGGACGTCGGCCGGCATCTGCCAGGCCGGGGACGTGCTGGGCCTGATCGACGGCGATGTGGCGGTGATCGGGCCGGACCTCATCGCCACCGCCGTGACCCTCCTGGACCGTATGCTCCGGGCGGGCGGCGAACTGGTCACCCTCGTCGTCGGGGACGAGGCCCCCGAGTCCGTCGCCACCCACCTGGAGACCCACGTCCGCGAGTCCTACCTCGCGGTGGACACGCTGGTCCACCGGGGTGGCCGCCAGGGATCCCTGCTGCTCATCGGCGTGGAGTGACCCCGGTGGTGTGAGGCGCCCGCTCAGTGCTCCGGCAGGGCGTCGAGGAGCTCCTCGGCCTCGGCGCGGCGGGAGCGGGCCGTGTCGTCCGGGGTGCGGGTGTCCTCGTAGGCAGCGAGGACACCGCGCGCGCGTGCCGCCGCCTCCGCCGGACGTCCGAGGTCGGCCGCCAGCCGGCCCGCGGCGAGTTCGGCGCCGGTGCGGCCGTGCAGCCCCTCCGCGCCGAGCGAGCCGAACACCTCGGCCGCGCGGTCCATCCGGGCCATCGCCGCCTCGAAGGTCTCCTTGATCTCCTGGTCCCCGTCCTCGGTGCCCCCGGCCGCCGACCGGGCCAGCAGATCACCGAACTGAAGGTGAGTGTTCGCCAGTTCCGCGGTGAGCCGGTCCCGGACCGCCGGCTCCGCCGCCTCCAGGGCGTGCTCGCACTCGCGCACCGCCTCCGCCATCAGCTCCCGCGCCCCGTCCGCCGGCCCCTCGCCGCGCAACGCCAGCCAGGCACGGGCACGCAGCGAGCGCACCAGGAAGTACGGGTTGCCGAGCCCGCGCCACAGCTCGCCCGCGCGCGCGTAGGCGCGGTCCGCGTCCTCGAGCAGCCCCGCGTCGCCCAGCGACTCCGCGGCGAGATGGGCGAGCGTGGCGTGGTCCTGCTGCTCGGGCCAGTGCCGGGCGATCTCGGCGGCCCGCAGCCGCCGTTCCGCCGCCGCCCGGTGCTCGCCCAGTTCGCTCAGGCAGTCCCCGAGCCACCACTGCGCCTGTACGACGGCTCCTTCGCCGTGCGTCTCGGCGGTCAGGTCGGGCAGCGCCGACTCCAGCACCTCGGCGGCCTCCGCGCACCGCCCCTCACGCAGCAGGAAACCGCCGAGCTGGTGCCGTGCCCACGCGCCCAGGGTGCCGCTCTCGCCCGCCGCGTCGGCCCAGTGCGCGGCCTCCAGCGCGTGCTCCGCGGCCTCCCCGGTCCCGCCCCGGCCGCCGATCACCTCGGCGAGCTGGAGATGCAGCTGGGCCCGCCCGGCCGGCTCCACGTACGGGCCGCCGTGCTCCAGCGCCGACCGCAGCGCCCGCTCGGTCCCGGCCGGATCGCCGAGCCCATGGGCCAGCCCGGCCGCCTCGACCTCGTACTCCACCGCGAACCAGGGCAGACCGGCCGCCACGTACTCGGCGGCGGCCAGCCGGTAACCCTCGGCGGCCCGCTCCGCGTCCCCGGCGAGCGCGGCCAGCCCGGCGAGCATCCCGCGCGCCTCGGCGGCCCGAGCGGCCAGCCGTACGTCGCCGTCCGCGCGTCCCCCGACGAGCGCCAGCACCTCCCGAACGGCCCGCCCGGCCTCCGCGAGCGTCTCCTCCGGGTCGCCGACGTCGCCGTCCCCGCCGCGGTCGTGCAGCCGCCGCACGAGGATCCGCGCCCGGCTCATCAGCACCGCCGCCGCCTGCCGTACACCGGTGTCCTCCGCGGCGTACAGCGCGAGCACCTCGTCGCGGAGCGCGGCGACCGCCGTCACCGCCGCGTCCACCTCACCCGCCAGCGCCCGCACATACGCACCGCGCGCGCGTGCCGCCAGCGCCTCGCCGGGGTCGCCCGCCTCCGCGTACAGCGCGGCGGCCCGCTCGAACAGGGGACCACCCTCGGGGCCGCGTTCCATCGCCTCGTGGTCGGCGATCTCCGCCCGGCCGCGCGGCTCCAGCTCCACCCCCTCGGCGGCCCGCGCGACCGCCGCCCACGCCTCCAGCGCGTGCGGCCGCAGTGTGTCCGACAGCCGGCGCGCCTCGGCCAGCAGGGCGGCCAGGCCGGACTCGCCGGAGCCCGCGTCCCTCTCGGGCGCCGCGGGCACGGGCGGCGCGGCCACCGGCGCAGGGTGGGCGCGCACCGTGCGCACTCCCAGCGGCAGCCGCTCCACCAGCGGTTCCTGGGCCATCCGCGCGCGGACGCGGTCGCCGACGTACGACGTGCCGTTGCGCGCGTCGAACCGCGCGGCCAGCTCCAGCGCCTCCGCGCGCGCGTGGGCGGCCAGTTCCCCCGCGGTCCAGGCCCGCCCGGCTGGCCCCGGCACCCGCTGCCCGCCCAGACCGAGGACGGTCATCCGGTCCATCAGCAGGGCCACCACGGCCAGGAAGTCCAGCCGGCTGCGCGGATGCCCGGTGTCCGTGAAGTACGCCGGCCGCTCGGCCAGCAGCTCCAGACCGCGCGCCTCGTTGCCGGTCAGCGCGCAGAACTCCACATGGTCGGCGTAGGCGCCGCGCATGCTCTCCATGGGGCGCACCAGGCGGAAACCGCGCAGATGGTGGGCGCGGGCCTCGTCCGTCCGGCCCAGCCGCAGCAACGGCGCCAGCGAGGAGGCCAGCACGGTGTGCGGCTCGTGGGCGCAGCTGTACTCGCCCTCCAGCACCGGCCGCCACAGTCGCAGCGCCTCCGCGTCCTCGCCGCACTCCACCTGCCAGGTGCCCTGCCCGTGCAGCTCGCAGGCGTGGCAGTCGGCCATCCGGTCCCGGTCCGCGGCCAGCCAGGCGGCGAACGCCCGCCCGGCCCGGGCCAGGTCACCGATGTGCGCGGCCACGCTGAACTCGGCGGCGCGCACGGCCCGTTCGGAGTGCCCGGCGAGCCGGTAGCGGTGCTCCATCTCGCCGAGCCACTTCTCGACCGAGGCCAGCGGGACGTGCGGCTGGTCCAGCATGCCGGCCGACATCCACTTGAAGACCCAGTGCAGCGAGTGCGTCTCGTACTCGTCGAAGTCCTCGGGCCGTTCGTCCCACAGGCGCAGCAGCCGCGCGAACGGGACGAACATCTTGTCCTTCTCGGAGCTGTAGTTGTAGACCTTCAGCTGGTGTCCGAGCGCCTCGATCACGGCGAGCGGGAGGTTCAGCCGCTCGGCCTCGGCGAGCAACTGCTCCGCGCGCGCGTTGCGGGCCGGCCCCTCCGGCTGCCCGGAGTTCTCCGCCATCGCCCGGCGCAGCGCGTCGAAGTCCGTGATCTCGCCCATCAGTGACCGTTCTCCCCGTGTGTGGCCCACTCCAGCAGGCCGATGAACGCCCGGTTGAGCAGCGCCGAGTCCGCCGGCCTGAGCGGGCGCCGCGCCATCAGCAGCGCCTGCCCGTACAGCGACTCGGTGGCGGTGCCGATCAGCTCCGGGTCCCTGACCGAAGCGATCCGCCGGATCAGCGGGTTGAGATGGTTGAGCACCAGCCGCGCGCGCGGTGCGCTGCCGCGCAGCGAGCCCAGGATGCCCGCCCACAGGTCGTCGGCCCGCTCCTCGGCCTCGGCCCGGGCCTGTTCGTGCCGGGCGGCCCGGTCGTCCAGGTGCAGCGCGGGCACCGACAGCGGGTGGAACGCGCGCAGGACGACATCGCAGCCCAGGGGATCGAGCTTCGCCCGCGCCGCCGCCAGGAAGCCGGACAGCGCCAGCTCCTCCGCCGGATCCACCGCGTCCAGGTGCGCGGTCACCGTGTCCGCGTCCAGTTCGGCGACCACCGTGCCCGGCCGCACCGAAGGCAGCGCCTCCACCAGCTCGCTGTCGTACGTGTAACCGCCGTTGACCACCCCGACGCCCTGCGCGGAGGCGATCGGCGCGACCTGCCGGTACTCCTCGACCGTCCGCGTGAAGTGCACCACCGGGTGCCGCTGCGCGAACTCCTCCAGGGAGAGCTGACCGTCGGTGGTCTCGAACGGCAGCCACGGCAGCATCGTGCGCAGCATCTCCCCGTCGTGCCGGGCCAGGGACTTCACCCCCAGGTGGTGCACGGCGAGGAACGCGGCCAGCCGCTCCGGGTCGCCGGCCGCCAGCCCGGTCAGCCAGGACCTGATCCGCTCGCCCAGGGCCTCCCGCACGGCCGCCAGCGTCTCGTCCTCGTACAGCGCCTCGCGCGAGGCCGTGGGCCGCAGGCTGTCGGTGTCCAGCACACAGCGCACGAAGAACGCCCAGTCCGGCAGGAGCTGTTCGGCCCGCTCGGTGAGCAGCATGCCCTTCAGGTGCACCCGGTGCGTTGCCCGCTGCGCCGGGCTGACCGCCGACGGCAGCACGTACGCGACCCCGCGGATCCCGGCGACCGGCACGTCCAGGCCGATCGAGTCCAGGGGCGTGAACCCGAACAGCTCGTGGCAGTGCCGGGCCAGCGCCACCCTCCGGGCGGCCGGAGAGGGGTACGTGCGGTCCCAGGGCGCCGGCAGGTCGGTGACCGCCTCCTCGCCCACCCGGACGTCGTACGGCAGCAGCGAACCGAAGTCCCGGGCCAGGGCACGGACCCGCTCGGGCGACAGCCACTCCGCCGCACCGGCCCGGGCCACCAGGTGCACGGTGGTGCCCGGCTCGGGCCGCTCCGCGTCCGGCAGCGTGCGCACGGTGTACGAGCCGTCGTCGCGGGCCGTCCACTCCACCGGCGGGGCCCCGGGCGTACGGGCGCTGCGGCTGACCACCCGGATCCGCTCGGCGACCACGAAACAGGCCAGCAGACCGATGCCGAACTGCCCGAGGAAGTCGGACCGGGCCTCTTGCAGGCCGTCCGCCCGCTTGGAGCTGCGGCCGATGGTCGCCAGCAGGCTGTGCACGTCCGACTCGGTGAGCCCGACGCCGGAGTCCTCCACCCGCAGCGTCCCGTCCGCCGCGTGCAGCCGCACCCGCGCCGGGGCGCCGGGGTCCTCGGCCCGCCGGGCCGTGATGGCGTCCACCGCGTTCTGCAGCAGCTCGCGCAGATAGACCTTGGGACTGGAGTAGAGGTGATGGGAGAGCAGGTCCACCAGACCGCGCAGGTCGACCTGGAACGTGTGGGGTGACTGGGATGCCTGGGATGACTGTGAGGTCTGGGAGTCCATCGTCGCAGCGCCGGCGGGGGGAGCGTGCGTTCGGCGCGGGGTCGGGCGGTCCCGGATGGGGCGGTGACCGCGGGGGATGGCCGGAGCGCGCCATCCTAGAGCCGGAGCGGACCACCTGACCAGCGGTTTCCCGAATCGGTACGGCTCGCGGACCCGAAGCCGTCGGGCGGCCTCTACGGCTTTGTCAGTGCGGTGGTGTGCAATGGATCCCGTGCCCGCACTGGAAGAACCACTGAAGCAACCACTGAAGTCAGTGCTCGGCCCCGCCACCGCGAAGGTGATGGCCGAGCACCTCGGCCTGACTTCAGTCGGCGACCTCCTGCACCACTACCCGCGCAGATACGAGGAGCGCGGCCGGCTCACCCCCCTCGCCGAACTCCCGATGGACGAGCACGTCACGGTGGTCGCCCAGGTCGCGGACGCCCGCCTGCACACCTTCGCCTCGTCCCGGGCCCCGCGCGGCAAGGGGCAGCGCCTCGAGGTCACGATCACCGACGGCAGCGGCAGGCTCCAGCTGGTCTTCTTCGGCAACGGCGTGCACAAGCCCCACATGGAGCTGCTGCCGGGCACGCGGGCGATGTTCGCCGGCAAGGTCTCCGTCTTCAACCGCCGCCTCCAACTCGCCCATCCGGCCTACGAACTGCTGCGCGGTGACAGCGAGGAGACCGTCGAGACCTGGGCCGGCGCCCTGATCCCGATCTACCCGGCCACCGCCAAACTGGAGTCCTGGAAGATCGGCAAGGCGGTCCAGACGGTGCTGCCCAGCGCCCAGGAAGCCGTGGACCCCCTGCCGCCCGCCCTCCAGGAGGGCCGCGGCCTTGTCGGCCTCCCCGAGGCCCTGCTCAAGATCCACCGCCCGCACACCCCGGCCGACATCGCCGACGCCCGGGCCCGCCTGAAGTGGGACGAGGCCTTCGTCCTCCAGGTCGCCCTCGCCCGCCGCCGCCACGCCGACGCCCAGCTCCCGGCGGTGGCCCGCAGACCCGAACCCGACGGCCTCCTGACGGCCTTCGACGACCGGCTGCCCTTCACCCTCACCGAGGGCCAGCGGAAGGTCTCCGAGGAGATCTTCGACGACCTCGCCACCGAGCACCCGATGCACCGCCTCCTCCAGGGCGAGGTCGGCTCCGGCAAGACGCTCGTAGCGCTGCGCGCCATGCTCGCCGTGGTCGACGCGGGCGGCCAGGCCGCGATGCTCGCGCCCACCGAGGTCCTCGCCCAGCAGCACCACCGCTCGGTCACCGAGATGATGGGCGAGCTGGCCGAGGGAGGCATGCTGGGCGGCGCCGAGCACGCCACCAAGGTGGTGCTGCTCACCGGCTCGATGGGCGCGGCCGCCCGCCGCCAGGCCCTGCTCGACCTGGTCACCGGGGAGGCCGGCCTGGTCATCGGCACCCACGCCCTGATCGAGGACAAGGTCCAGTTCCACGACCTCGGCCTGGTGGTCGTGGACGAACAGCACCGCTTCGGCGTCGAGCAGCGCGACGCCCTGCGCGGCAAGGGCAAGCAGCCCCCGCACCTGCTGGTCATGACGGCGACCCCCATCCCGCGCACGGTCGCCATGACCGTCTTCGGCGACCTGGAGACCTCCGTCCTCGACCAGCTCCCGGCCGGCCGCTCGCCGATCGCCAGCCATGTCGTCCCCGCCGCCGACAAGCCGCACTTCCTCGCCCGCGCCTGGGAGCGGGTCCGCGAGGAGGTGCAGAACGGCCACCAGGCCTACGTGGTCTGCCCGCGGATCGGCGACGAGGAGGACGACCCCGGGAAGGGCGCGAAGAAGTCCGCCGAGGACGAGGCCGAGAAACGCCCGCCGCTCGCGGTGCTCGAGGTGGCCGACCAGCTCGCCCGCGGCCCGCTCCAGGGCCTGCGGATCGAGGTCCTGCACGGCCGAATGCACCCGGACGACAAGGACGCCGTCATGCGCCGCTTCGCGGCCGGCGAGACGGACGTCCTGGTCGCCACCACGGTCATCGAGGTCGGCGTCAACGTACCCAACGCCACCGCCATGGTGATCATGGACGCGGACCGGTTCGGCGTCTCCCAGCTCCACCAGCTCCGCGGCCGGGTGGGCCGCGGCTCGGCCCCCGGCCTCTGCCTCCTGGTCAGCGAGATGCCCGAGGCCAGTCCCGCCCGCCAGCGCCTGAACGCCGTCGCCGCCACCCTCGACGGCTTCGAGCTCTCCCGCATCGACCTCGAGCAGCGCCGCGAGGGCGACGTCCTCGGCCAGGCCCAGTCCGGCGCCCGCACCAGCCTCCGCGTCCTCGCGGTCATCGAGGACGAGGAACTCATCGCCGAGGCCAGGCAGGAGGCGGCGGCGGTGGTGGCGGCCGACCCCGAGCTGGCGAACCTTCCGGGCCTCCGGACCGCCCTGGACGCCCTGCTGGACGAGGAGCGGGAGCAGTACCTGGAGAAGGGCTGACGCGGACCCACCCGCAGGGGCACGGGGCCGTACTCCGCGGGCGGCTACCGCCGCGCGGGCGCGACCGGCCACAATGAGGCGTAAAGCCGCCCACGGAGAAGGACCCCCACATGACCCGCGTGATCGCCGGCCGGGCCGGCGGACGGCGCCTGTCAGTACCACCCGGCACCGGAACCCGCCCCACGTCCGACCGCGCCCGCGAAGGTCTCTTCTCCACCTGGCAGTCCCTGCTCGGCGGCCCCCTGGACGGCGAACGGGTCCTCGACCTCTACGCCGGATCCGGTGCCGTGGGCCTGGAGGCCCTCTCCCGGGGCGCCGGCCACACCCTCCTGGTCGAAGCGGACGCCCGCGCGGCGAAGACCGTCCGGGACAACGTGCGGAACCTGGGCCTGCCCGGCGCCGAGGTGAGAGCGGGCAAAGCGGAACAAGTGATCAGAACGGCACCCCCCGCCGCCCCCTACGAGCTGGCCTTCCTGGATCCTCCGTACGCCGTCACGGACGACGATCTTCGGGAGATCCTGCTCACACTCCGCACGGGGGGCTGGCTCGCCGAAGAAGCCCTCGTCACCGTGGAGCGCAGCACCAGAGGCGGCCAATTCCACTGGCCGGACGGCTTCGAGGCGATCCGGTCCCGTCGCTACGGCGAGGGAACGTTTTGGTACGGTCGCGCCGCCTCAACGTGCGAAGACGCACGATGACCGGACCGGAGAGCGAGGGATCACAAGTGCGCCGCGCCGTCTGTCCCGGGTCGTTCGACCCGATCACCAACGGACACCTCGACATCATCGCCCGCGCCTCGCGTCTGTACGACGAGGTCTACGTGGCGGTGATGATCAACCAGTCCAAGAAGGGCCTGTTCGAGATCGAGGAGCGGATCGAGCTGATCCGCGAGGTCACCGCCGAGTACGGCAACGTCCGGGTCGAGGCCTTCCACGGCCTCCTCGTGGACTTCTGCAAGCAGCGCGACATCCCCGCCATCGTCAAGGGCCTGCGCGCGGTCAGCGACTTCGACTACGAGCTGCAGATGGCCCAGATGAACATCGGCCTCACCGGGGTCGAAACGCTGTTCGTGCCCACCAACCCCACCTACAGCTTCCTCTCCTCCTCGCTGGTCAAGGAGGTCGCGGCCTGGGGCGGCGACGTCTCCCACCTGGTTCCGCCCGCGGTTCTCGAGGCCCTGAACGGGCGTCTGCGCAAGGGCTGATGGGACTACAGTCGTCCCGTCCGTCTCCAACACAGCTGTAGAGAGTGGCGAGCACAGGTGGACGTCCAGAAGAAGCTCGACGAGATCGTCGCCGCGGTCACCGGCGCCCGGTCCATGCCGATGTCGGCCTCGTGTGTGGTCAACCGCGCCGAGCTGCTCGCGCTCCTCGACGAGGTGCGCCAGGCGCTGCCCGGCTCGCTCGCGCAGGCCCAGGAGCTGATCGGCGACCGTGAGCAGATGGTCGAGCAGGCCCGCGTCGAGGCCGGGCGGATCATCGAGAGCGCCCACGCCGAGCGCGGCTCGCTGATCTCCGACACCGAGATCGCCCGCCGCTCCCAGGCCGAGGCCGACCGGATCCTCACCGAGGCCCGTACGGAGGCCGAGGAGATCCGCGCCGAGGCCGATGACTACGTCGACTCCAAGCTCGCCAACTTCGAGGTCGTCCTCACCAAGACCCTCGGCTCGGTCGGCCGCGGCCGCGAGAAGCTGCTCGGCACCGGCCCCGGCCTGGACGAGAACGGCTACGAGGACGAGGACGCGCCTGAGCGCAGCCAGGACCCCGAGACCCTGCGCCACAACGCCGACGCGTACGTCGACGTCAAGCTCGGTGCCTTCGAGGCGGTCCTGGCCAAGACCCTGGAGGCCGTCGGCCGCGGCCGGCAGAAGCTGCACGGCCGGATCGCCACGGACGACCTCGGCGCCCTCGCCGACGACACCACGACCTTCCAGCACTCCAGCGACGCCGACTACCTGGCCGACCTCGCGGCCCTCGCCGACGTCCCGGCCGCGCGCCCCGCACCGGCCCAGCAGCCACCGCAGCCCGTCCAGCCGCCGCAGCCGTCGTACGAGCCGCAGCCGGCCTATTCCCCCGCCTCCGGCTACGCCCCGGCGGCAAGCGCCCCCGTCCAGCAGCAGCCCGACCCGTACGGGGGCTTCCCGCGGCAGCCCGACTACGCGCAGCAGGACCCGTACGGCTACCAGCAGGCCGACCCCTACGCCTATCAGGGCGCCTACGACTCCCAGCAGGGCGCCTACGACTCCCAGCAGGGCGCCTACGACTCCCAGCAGGCCGCGTACGACTCCCAGCAGGCCCCGTACGACCCCCAGCAGGCCCCGTACGACCCCCAGCAGGCCCCGTACGACCCCCAGCAGACCCACCAGTCCCAGCAGCCGCACCAGTCCCAGCAGGCGCAGGAGCAGCAGGGCTACGCCCTCGACGAGACCAGCCTCTTCGACACCGGCATGATCAGCGCGGAGCAGCTGCGGGCGTACGAACAGGGGCGCGGCCTGTAGCCGGTGCCCCTGGAGCCACCACCGGATTGGGCCCTGAGCGAAAGGTCCAGTATCCTGGCTCTTCGGTCGCGTGTACGTCCGCGATCACCGCTGCCCGGAACACCGACGGGTGGCGGCCCTCCGAGTTCGAAGATCGAAAGCAGGAATGGCTTCCAACGCCCGGCTGGACCACCGCAACCCCCTCGTGTTCGATTCGCACGAGCTGGGTCGGCGTCCTGGCGCGCTGCAGCGCCTGACCCGCACGATCGACGCCCCCAGGGACCTCGGTCTGCAGGGAGTCATCGGAGTGCCGGAAGGCGCCCCGGTGGAGCTCGAACTCCGACTCGAGTCGGTCATGGAAGGGGTGCTCGTCACGGGCACCGCCCGTGCACAGGCCGAGGGGGAGTGCGTAAGGTGTCTGGAGCCGCTCGGGCTGGAGCTCGAAGCGGACTTCCAGGAGCTGTTCTCGTACCCTGACGCCGACGACCGGGGCCGTGTGATCGCGGAACCGGGCGACGACGCCGAGGACGACGAGGACAGGTTCTTCCTCGAGGACGGACTTTTCGACCTCGAACCTCTGCTGCGCGATGCGGTGGTGCTCGCACTGCCGATGCAGCCGGTGTGCCAGGACGACTGCCCGGGCCTGTGCTCCGAGTGTGGAGCGCGGCTCGCGGACGACCCGGACCACCACCATGACGCCGTCGACATTCGTTGGGCGGCATTGCAGGGACTCGCCGGCACCATGCAGGACGGCGAGAAGGACGAGATGAGCGGCGCCGAAGCGGGCGTCGACGAGAAGCAGGAGAAGTAGCCGTGGCTGTTCCGAAGCGGAAGATGTCGCGCAGCAACACGCGCCACCGCCGGTCGCAGTGGAAGGCTGCGGTCCCCACCCTGGTTGCGTGCGAGCGCTGCCACGAGCCCAAGCTGCAGCACATCGCGTGCCCGTCTTGCGGCACCTACAACAAGCGCCAGGTCCTCGAAGTCTGAGCGGGCTGGTGAGAGGCACTGTGTCCAGTCCCAAGAAGGCGGCGGAAAACCAGGCCTCGTCCCACACGCTTCTGGAAGGGCGGCTCGGCTATCAGCTCGAGTCCGCCCTTCTGGTGCGAGCGCTGACCCACCGTTCCTACGCGTACGAGAACGGCGGTCTGCCGACGAACGAGCGGCTGGAGTTCCTCGGGGACTCCGTGCTCGGCCTCGTCGTCACGGACACGCTGTACCGCACCCACCCCGACCTGCCCGAAGGCCAGCTGGCCAAGCTGCGGGCCGCGGTGGTCAACTCGCGTGCGCTGGCGGAGGTGGGCCGCGGGCTCGACCTGGGCGCCTTCATCCGGCTCGGCCGGGGTGAAGAGGGCACGGGCGGCCGGGACAAGGCGTCCATCCTCGCCGACACCCTTGAAGCGGTGATCGGCGCGGTCTATCTCGACCAGGGCCTCGACGCGGCCTCCGAACTGGTGCACCGCCTGTTCGACCCGCTGATCGAGAAGTCCTCGAATCTCGGTGCCGGCCTGGACTGGAAGACCAGTCTCCAGGAGCTGACCGCGACCGAAGGGCTCGGCGTCCCCGAGTACCTGGTCACGGAAACCGGTCCGGATCACGAGAAGACCTTCACTGCTGCCGCCCGCGTCGGAGGCGTCTCGTACGGCACCGGCACCGGCCGCAGCAAGAAAGAGGCGGAGCAGCAGGCCGCCGAGTCCGCCTGGCGGGCCATCCGGGCCGCCGCGGACGAGCGCGCCAAGGCGGCCAAGGAGGCCGTCGAGGACGACGACACGTCGTCCGCGCCCGCCTGACGAGAGCAACACCGAGCGCCCGCCCCGACGTTCACGCCGGGGCGGGCGCTCGCCTTCATCCCACGGTTCGTACGGGGGTCACGATGCCCGAGTTGCCCGAGGTCGAGGTCGTCCGGCGCGGCCTGGAGCGGTGGGTCGCCCACCGCACGGTCGCCGACGTCGAGGTGCTGCACCCGCGTGCCGTGCGCCGGCATGTCGCGGGCGCCGACGACTTCGCGCACCGGCTCAAGGGCCACCACATCGGTACGCCAAGCCGGCGCGGCAAGTATCTGTGGCTGCCGCTGGAGGAGACGAACCAGTCGGTCCTCGCCCACCTCGGCATGAGCGGCCAGCTGCTGGTGCAGCCGCACGAGACGGCGGACGAGAAGCACCTGCGCGTCCGGGTCCGGTTCGCCGACTCCCTCGGCACCGAGCTGCGCTTCGTCGACCAGCGGACGTTCGGCGGACTCTCGCTGCACGACAACACCCCGGACGGCCTGCCCGACGTCATCGCGCACATCGCCCGCGACCCCCTCGACCCGCTGTTCGACGACGAGGCCTTCCACCTCGCCCTGCGCCGCAAGCGCACCACCATCAAGCGCGCCCTGCTGGACCAGTCGCTGATCAGCGGGGTCGGCAACATCTACGCGGACGAGGCCCTGTGGCGCTCCCGCCTCCACTACGAACGGCCCACGGCCGGCCTCACCCGGCCGCGCACCGCCGAACTCCTCGGCCACGTCCGTGATGTGATGAACGCGGCCCTCGCCGTCGGCGGCACCAGTTTCGACAGCCTCTACGTCAACGTGAACGGCGAGTCGGGCTACTTCGACCGGTCCCTGGACGCGTACGGCCGCGAGGGTCTGCCCTGCAAGCGGTGCGGCACGCCCATGCGGCGCCGCCCGTGGATGAACCGGTCCAGCTACTTCTGCCCGAAGTGCCAACGGGCCCCGCGCGACCAGTAGTCGACGGCAGGTCCTAGTACGGCTGCCGGGCGTCGTAGGCCGCGCGGGAGGCGAGCACGTCGTCCATCGAGCCCTCCACACAGTGGATGAGGGCGAGCAGTCGCTCCGCGACCCGGTGACCGAGCGGGGTCAGCTCGTAGTCGACGCGCGGCGGGTTGGTCGGCTGGGCCTCGCGGTGCACCAGACCGTCGCGCTCCAGCGCGTGCAGCGTCTGGGACAGCATCTTCTCGCTCACGCCGTCGACGCGGCGGCGCAGCTCGTTGAAGCGCAGCGAGCCCTCGTGAAGCGCGCCGAGCGTCAGCCCGCCCCAGCGGCCCGTGACGTGCTCGAGCGTGCCGCGCGAGGGGCACGCCTTGGCGAACACGTTGAACGCGAGGTCGTCCTCGATGACGGGCTGCTGGTCTGTGCTCATACCACAAGCGTACGCGAACACAGCGCTCACCACTAGGTTGCACTAACCAGAAGTTAGTGCTTTCCTTTCATCATCGTTAGTGAGCTGCCCCTTCGAGGATGTTCGAGGAGTTCGTATGACCACGCCCGTTGTCTCCATCGCCTACCACTCCGGCTACGGCCACACCGCCGTGCTCGCCGAGGCCGTCCGTGCCGGTGCCGCGGAGGCAGGTGCGGAGGTCCACCTGATCAAGGTCGACGAGATCACCGACGAGCAGTGGGAGACGCTGGACCGCTCCGACGCCATCGTCTTCGGCTCACCCACCTACATGGGCACCGCCTCCGGCGCCTTCCACGTCTTCGCAGAGGCGTCCTCCAAGCGCTGGTTCGGGCAGGACTGGAAGGACAAGCTGGCGGCCGGCTTCACCAACTCCGGTTCCAAGAGCGGCGACAAGCTGCACACGCTGCAGTTCTTCCAGATCCTCGCCGGGCAGCACGGCATGCACTGGGTCAACCTGGGCCTGCACCCGGGCTGGAACAACAGCGAGGGCTCCGAGCACGACCTCAACCGCCTCGGCGTCTTCGCGGGCGCGGCCGCCCAGACCAACGTGGACGAGGGCCCGGACGCCGTGCACAAGGCGGACATCGCCACGGCGGAACACCTTGGCCGCCGGGTCACCGAGACGGCCCGCGTACTGGCCCGCGGCCGCGCGGCGGCCTGACGAGCGGGAAGCGGTCAGCGCGCCCGACGCGTGACCGGGCGCGCGGGGGGCCGGCTCAGTAGCCGAAGAAGTGACGGGTCGGGTCTCTGACCTGCGGCCGTGTTATCGATCAACGCTGTGACCTGCGACTTAGCTGTCGGTGGTTGTCAGCGTTGGTCGGCGTTGAGCGCCCTCTGACGGCCCCGAGACGGCCCGGAGGGTGCATCAGGTATGGGCGGATGAGGGCGGACCGCTCAAGGCTGCATAGATCTCACCGGCGGCCACAGGTTAGGGCGCTCAGTCGAAGAGTCCGAGTTGAGCGCGAAGTGATTTTCGGCGCCCGAGGAATAGGACTTGATCCTCGACTTCTTGCAGAATCGTAATCAACTTCTGCCCTTCAAGTGCCACTTCTTTCACCCGCTGGTCTTGGCGCTCTTTGTCGGCGTGTATTCGCGCCTGCCATTTGTAGTGCACGAACCCATTCCTTAATTCCATAAGCTCAGTCATGGTGCGCATGACATCTTTTTCGATTGGCGCCGCCCCCAATGATGTCCAAACGTCCTTCATTTTTAGATTGAAGCTACAGCTGCGAATTAGTGCTACTGCTACGCCTTCAGGGATGTTGGATCGACAGCTCAGGCCGATCAGGATGTTGTTGATCCAATGCTCGACCCATGTGGCGTAGAAGAGGATCGCAAACCAGTACTCCTCGCATTCCAAGGCCTCGGATGCCTTGCGGAGCAGGTCTTCAGAGTGATCGGTGACCACATGTACTTCATCGCTGGCGGACTTGTCGTTCGCTTCGGGTGCCGAATCCCCGGGCTCCCTTTGATTGAGGAATCCGAAAAGCGCGGTGCTCACCACTTCCTCGTCGGTCATTTCGGCAAGGTTGACTAGGCCGCCACTGATCGCTCTATCTACGACTCCCCAGGCTAGTCGTCTCGAAACTGACTCAATGAGTGAGAAGTCGAGTTCATCCATGGGCTTAGTGTGGCATTCGCTCCGTGCTTGAGTCAGCCGAATAATCAGGTCGGTGGAGCGGCTTTGGGCTGGAGCTGCCTTGGCGCGAGTGATCATGGCCCCGTAAGCTTCCGGCGAGTCGGGCAGTCTGTGGACCTGCCCGGTAAAGCACGACGTTGGGGCCATGATCTTCGAGGCTCGCGCCAAGGTGGCTGCCTAAAGCCGTGGAGCCGACCGCCCCAGCCACGACGTGTTCTGCCCTCATGCTGCCGGCCAACCCTGACCAGGGCGCGCGTCGGCGCAGCGCGGGCGGAGCGGGCCGGAGGCAGGAGCGGCGCCCGCAGCGGAGCCGGGAGCGCGCCCGGCGGAGCGGAGCGCAGCCGGGGCTTGATGAGGTAGAGAAACCTGTAACGGGATCGCTCGGCACTTGGTGCGATTCGCTCCTGCGCGTGCTTGGTCCCATGGTCACGGACGTGGCGTCGAGTCCTCTTCCAGAGCCTTGAGCACCGAAGCGGGATCACCGTTGTAGAGGACGTGGGGCTCGTCCGGCTCGGGCGGCACGAACCGGGTCCGGTAGCGCAGCAGGTCGCTTTCAGCGAAGAAGATCGAGTTCGGGTCGGCTTCGTGGAGTGCGTTCCGCTTGCTCACGCGTGACCACAGCTCTTCGTGGCTTGCCTCCAGGTAGACCACCACCGGAGTCGCACCGACATCTGTAGCGATCGATCGCCACCGTGCGCGGTCCTCCGGTGTCCAGAAGCCATGATCGACCACCACGTCATGCCCGGACCGAAGCTCCTCCCGGAGCTCCAAGGAGATCTCTTCGAGGACAGGACGCTCCAGGGTCGGAAACGTCCCCCGGGGAAAGTCGACCCCGTACACGCCGTGTCGACGGAACATCTCCTCGTCCGGGCACAGCCTGACGAAGCCGTGGGCAACAAGGGCACGCGCCAGCGTCGTCTTGCCCGAGCCGGGGAGGCCCACCATCAGGACACAGAACGGCCGCCGGGTGTCGTTGGGGGCCGTCACTGGGTGACTTCCGATTCCGTGCGCCACGTACGGCCGGGGCCTCCAAGGTCTACGCCGTACTCCACGACGTTGCCGTCTCTGTCGACGAACTTCGCCGTCATCACGACTACTGGCGCAGTCGGCGGCTTCGAGGGGTCCAGCTCCAGGAGCTCGGCGTCCTCAGGCGTCAGCAATCGCGCCGACGCGGTGTCGATTCGCTGAGCGATCGGGCGGCCTGTGGCCTCCGTGATGAGCTGTAGCGACGTGCCCCCGGTCAGTCGGTCGCTCTTCGCCAACTGCGGGATCAGCTTGAGGTACCGAGTAGGAATCCACGACGTGGAGTGGGCCACGATGCCGTGTCGGTCGCGGTACACGCGACAGCGCCTGATCACATCGGAGCCAGGCTTGATGTCCAACGCCTGCGCGACATCCGCGGGCGCCGGCACCACTGCGGCCTGATGGGAGTCGGACCGTTCGCCGGAACCCCAACTCGATCCGGTACGGCGTCCTCGGTCCTGCCGCTGAGACCCCGAAGACATCGGGCCGGGCCGGTCCAGCACTTCAGTGCCGATCCCGTGGATGCCCCTGACGAGCCCCTCGTTGCGCAGCTTCCGCAGGGCCTTCTCGGCCGTCGCCGTACTGACCTTCCACTCTTGCGAGAGTGTCTTGATGCTCGGCAAGAGCGTGCCCGGCTCAAGCTCGCCGGACGTGATCAGCCCCGCGTAGTGGGCGGCAATCTGCGCGTACGGCGCTCGATTGTCGGCCTGGTCCGACATCTCGTCAGCTCCCTCTGAAAAGTGCATCGGTTGCCTAGCATACCGCTTGACACCCTAGGGTGCCCTAGGGAACCTTAGGGATGTACCTGACGGGCCGTCCGGCCTGTAGGTACGTCCGGCACCACTACGCCTAACCCAAGGGCGGCGCTCATCCGCCAAGAAGAATCGCCGCCCCTGGGCCCCTCAAAGGGAGCTCCATGATGCCTTCCTCTCCCATCCGAGTGCACCTCTCGCTCCAGCGGGCTTGCCCGGCTTGCTTAGAGGTTCGGTGTGCCGACCCGGCAGAGTGCCTGTACTTCCTGACCTCGCGCCCGTGGGGCGACTGCACCGCCTGTGACGGCACGGGCTGGGCCGGTGAAGAGGCACCGCTGGAGATCTTCTGCGGCTGGTGCGATGGCTCGGGCCTCAACGAGTACTCGCCCGGCGGGATCACCTCAGCGCAGATCAGCGACCGTGCCAAGAAGCGGCACGCGGAGTACGTCGCCCACCTGACCGCGCTCGTATCCACGACCCCGGTGGCGGTGGCCGCGTGACAGCCTTCCCTGTCGCCCCTGAGGCCGTAGCTGGCGCTGCGGCCTCTCTGGGCACCGACCCGATCACCCTGGCTGACTTACTGCGGGTGGCGAACTCGCCGGGCTTCGACCGCTGGCAGGAACAGATCCGACGCACAGGCGGCTGTGCCAGCCCAATCCGCCTTACGGGCGGGACCGTCACCCGTGACGCCAAGAGCGGTGACGTCCTCTACTCCTACAGCACTGAGCAGGAGCCGGGCGGCATGCTGCGGGTCGCGTGCGGCAACCGGCGGGCCTCTCGCTGCCCTGCCTGTGCTTGGACGTACGCCGGGGATACGTACCACCTGATCCGGGCTGGGATCACCGGCGATGCACGCAAGGACGTCCCGGCGACGGTCCGGGACCACCCCCGGGTCTTCGCCACCCTCACCGCTCCGTCCTTCGGCCCGGTCCACAACCGGCCCGACACCGGCCGTTGCCGCTGCGGGAGCTCCCACGCCGAGGACGATGCGGCGCTGGGCACAGCTCTGGACCCGGAGCGCTACGACTACGCGGGCGCGGTGTTGTGGAACAACCACGCCGGGGACCTGTGGCGGCGCTTCACCATCTACCTGCGCCGAGAGATCGCCGCCCGTGCGGGCCTAACTCAGTCGGCCCTCAAAGAGGTGTGCCGGGTCTCCTTCGGCAAAGTCGCGGAGTTCCAGAAGCGCGGCTTGGTCCACTTCCACGCCGTGGTGCGGCTCGATGGCCCGGACGGCCCGAACTCCGCCCCGCCGGCATGGGCCACGGTCGCGCTCCTGGACGGAGCCATCACTGCTGCTGCCGCTCGAGTAGCCGTGCCGGTGCCCGCGTCCGGCGACTTTCCGGCGCGCTCCCTTCGGTGGGGATCGCAAGTCGATGTGCAGCCCATCGGTGCCCTGGGGCAGGAGGAGCTGACCGAACAGGCCGTTGCGTCCTACGTGGCCAAGTACGCCACCAAGGCAGCCGAGACCACTGGCACGCTCGACCGCCGGATCGGGGAGCTCTCCGAACTCGACCGCCTGCCGCTTCCTCCCCACACCCGACGCCTGATCGAAGCCTGCTGGGACTTGGACGACGCCTACCCGGAACGGCTGCTGGCCCGCTGGGCTCACATGCTCGGCTTCCGCGGCCACTTCTCCACCAAGTCCCGCCGCTACTCGACCACCCTTCGCGCTCTGCGCCAGGTCCGCGCCGACTACCGAGCCCGGCAGGAACGGCACGAACGCGGGCTCTCAGAGGACCTCGACGACACGGAGGGTTCCACGCTCGTGCTCGCCCACTGGGCCTACGCCGGGCAGGGCCACACCCCCGGTGAGTCCTGGCTGGCCGCCTCGATCGCAAGGGACATCCGCCTGAACCGAGAGACGGCGCGCGAAGCTCTCGCCGATCTGCCCGACCTGGACGGCTGGGAGGTGTCGGCGTGAAGCGCACGCTGCCTGATCGCTACCTGACGCCCGTGGACCTCGCTGACCTCCTAGGCGTGCCCGTCGAAACCGTCTACCAGTGGCGGCGCAAGGGAACCGGGCCTCGGGGCTTCCGCGTTGGCCGGCATCTCCGCTTCGACCCCGAAGACGTGCGCGCCTGGGTCAACAACCTGATGGAGGCTGCCTGATGGCTGGGCACATTCAGGACCGCTGGTACAAGGTCGAGACCGGCCCGGACGGCAAGCCAGTGAAGGTCAAGACTGACCGTTACGGCGTGGGCCTGCGCTATCGCGCGCGCTACATCGGCCCGGATGGGACGGAGAAGTCCAAGAGCTTCCCGGACAAGCAGAAGCGCAAGGCTGAGACGTGGCTGGCCAACATCGAAGCGGACATGTCGCGTGGCGACTACATCGCTCCAGACGCTGGCAACGTCACGTTCGAGCAGTACGCCACCAGGTGGATGCGCACGCAGATGACGGACCCGGCGACGCGCGAATCCGTCGAGATGCGGCTTCGGGTGCATGCCATCCCGCACATCGGCAAGCGTCCCTTGGGCTCCTTCAATCCGTCACACCTGCGCCTCTGGATGCGCGCGCTGGAAGACTCCGGGCTGTCAGCGGCCTACCGGCGCGGGATCTTCGCCCACGTCTCGACGGTGTTCACGGCGGCCGTGGAGGACCGGCTCATCCGGGCGAATCCGTGCAGCTCTCGATCGGTGAAGGCCCCGCGGCTCGACCCTCGCAAGGTGAAGCCTTGGCCTACTGAGCGGGTGAAGGCCGTGCGGACTGAGCTGCCCGAGCAGTATCGGGCGCTCGTGGACTGTGCTGCCGGTTGTGGCCTTCGTCAGGGGGAGGCGTTCGGCCTGGCGGTCGAAGACGTCGACTTCCTCGGCGGCCTGGTCCACGTCGTCCGGCAAGTCAAGCTGCTGCGAAACCGGCCGGTCTTCGCGCCACCCAAGGGAGGCAAGGAGCGGGACGTACCGTTGCCCGAGTCCATCGCCTTCGCGCTCGCCGGCCACTTGACGCGCTTCCCGGCCGCCGAGGTGACCTTGCCGTGGAAGACCCTGGACGGGCCGCCGGTCACGGCAACGCTGATCTTCCGGAGTCCTGAGGGACTGCCTCTCAACCGCAACCGCTTCAACGACCGGCAGTGGCGTCCTGCCCTCCGCGCTGCCGGTGTGACTGCGGGGCGGGACAACGGCATGCATGCCCTACGGCACTTCTACGCGTCGGTTCTCCTGGACGCGGGGGAGAGCATCAAGGCCCTGAGCGAGTACCTGGGCCACCACGACCCCGGTTTCACCCTGCGGACCTACACCCACCTCATGCCGACCAGCGCGACCCGGACTCGGGCCGCCGTGGATGCGGTCTTCGGGGACGACTCGGTTACCGATGACGGCCCTGAGACGGCCCAGGGCACCTCATAGGGCGCTGACCTGCGGTTATCTCAATAGCCGAAGTCCTGCGTCCACCAAGGACCGCCCGAGCCCAGGTGCACGCCGACTCCGAGGGTCTTGAAGTCGCAGTTCAGTATGTTGGCGCGGTGGCCGGGGCTGTTCATCCAGGCTTCCATCACGGCCGCCGCGTCCGCCTGGCCGCGGGCTATGTTCTCGCCGCCGAGGTCGGTTATGCCCGCCTTCGCAGCCCGGTCCCAGGGGGTGGCCCCGCCCGGGTCGGTGTGGTCGAAGAAGCCCCGCGCGGCCATGTCGTCGCTGAAGGCCTCGGCCAGCGCGGTCAGCGAGGAGTTCGCCGAGAGCGCGGTGCACCCGACCTTGGCCCGCTCCTCGTTGACCAGCTTGAGCACCTCCGCCTCGACGGCGGTCTGCGTCGACACCGTCACCGGCGCGGAGGTCCGCTTCGGGGCCTTGGTCGACGTGCGCGACGGGGTGCTCTTCCGCTCGGGGGCCTTCGCCGGGGGCGAGGGCTTCTTCGACGGCGCCTTCGTCGGGGTGGGGGAGGCCGAGGCGGACCTGGACGCGGAGTCGGAGGGGGCCGGTGAGGTCGCCCGCTGGGTGTCGCGGCTCGCGGCGGAGCCGCCGTCGCGGCTGTCCGCGCTGCCCGAGTTGCCACCCTGCTCGGACGCGGTGTTGCTGGGGGAGTCCGCCGCCTGCACCTGGTCGCCGCCGGTGGTGTTCGTGCCGCCGCCGAGCTGGTAGTTCTCCAGGCCGGGCACCACACCGGTGGCCACCGCCACAGTGCCGAGGGCCACGGCGGCGGAGACGCCGAGCAGCCCGGTGCGCACCGGGGTGGCCGCCTTCTTCCTGCGCCGGCGGCCGTGGGGCGGGCCGCCGGCCGGGGTGAAGCCGTCGTCGCCGGGTGCCTGCGCGGGCTCGTCGTACACCGAGTACAGGTAGGCGGTGCTCCGGGCGGTGGTCTCGGCGTACGCCTCCGGGTGCAGATACGGCGCGATGCCCATGGGCGCGCGGTCGCCCGCGTACGACTCCTGCGGGTTCTCGCCGCCCGTGGCCGAGTGGTGGGTCTGCGCGACCCCCGTGGCCCGGCCGGTGGCGGCGCGGCCGGCGGCGGAGCGTCGGTGGCGTCCCATGCCCTTGCCCTCTTCCTCGTCTCGCGGTCGACCCGGCGCCATGGTGGTGAGCGACTCCGTATGGTCAACTCCACTCACTCGAACGAGTGAGTTTCATATGAGATTCATTGGGTCGGGACGGTACCGCATGCCACTGGGGCGGGGTGTGTCCCGAGTGACATTGGCCGGTTAGGTTGCACCCATGAGCGAGGATGTTCGACTGGTCGCCTGGGTGAGGGGACGCGTCCAAGGTGTGGGTTTCCGCTGGTTCACGCGGGCCAAGGCGCTGGAGCTCGGCGGCCTGAGTGGTTTTGCTCTCAATTTGGGCGACGGTCGCGTCCAGGTCGTCGCCGAGGGGTCCCGGAAGGGCTGCGAGGGTCTGCTGGACTGGCTCCAGGACGGCGACACGCCCGGACGCGTCGACGGGGTCACCGAGATCTGGGACACACCCCGTGGCGGCTACGACGGCTTCGCCATCCGCTGAACCGATTTTGTAAAGCCGCCCAGGCCACCGCGTGGTGACCTGCCCCTGGCACATGCCCGCAGCAGAAATGGGCTGGTGGTTGCCAAGAAGAGCGCCACGTGGCAGGCTCCGCAGATACAGCTGATCGCCACGCCCTGAGGGCCCCGCAGGAGACGCAGCGCCGCCGTCCGGTGGCCGTGCGCCCCGGGTTCGCCCGCCAATACGGGGTGTGATCGTGTTGACCGTCAAACTTTTTGGTGAGACGCTGAAAGCCCCGCGCACCTTCGCTGTTTGGCATGTAGGAACGCAGAGCAACACTCGAGTGTGTCAAGCACCGCGGGTGCGAATCCCTCACGACCCACACCGCATCGGTCGGTCACTCATTGTGGAGGACCATCCATCATGGCAAAGGCGCTTCTCGGTTACGTCGGCGGCTCCGACCCTCGACTCCTCGCCGAGATGCGACGGCTGCAGCAGCGTGTACAGGACCTGGAGTCCGAGCTCGTACGGATCCAGGCGGAGAACGACGCGCTGGCGGCTGCCGCTTCTCAGGACAGGATCATGGAGAGCATCGACGCACACCAGGCGGAGCCTGCGCTCACCTGATCGCTGCATCGCTCCACGACAGCAGTCGCAGCGGTTGGGGTGCCCGTATCAACCGCACTAGTTGTAAGCAACCGCGACCCGGTCGCCAGAGTTGCAAGGGACGCTTCGGCGTCCCTTCTTTCTTCCCCCGTGCATCCTTTCACCGTCTTTAACGTTTGGTTTGCCCTGCGTGTTCAATGGCGAAACCGTGCGGTTGCGAGTGTCCGTGGAGTGAGATAGCGGCGGCGGGTAGAGTCCAGCGGCGTGCACCTCAAGGCCCTGACTCTCCGCGGGTTCAAGTCGTTCGCCTCGGCGACCACGCTCCGGTTCGAACCGGGTATCACGTGCGTCGTCGGTCCGAACGGCTCGGGCAAGTCCAATGTCGTGGACGCACTGAGCTGGGTCATGGGCGAGCAGGGCGCCAAGTCGCTGCGCGGCGGCAAGATGGAGGACGTCATCTTCGCCGGCACCACCGGCCGCCCGCCGCTGGGCCGTGCCGAGGTGTCCCTGACCATCGACAACTCCGACGGCGCCCTGCCCATCGAGTACGCCGAGGTCACCATCACGCGGATCATGTTCCGCAACGGCGGCAGCGAGTACCAGATCAACGGCGACACCTGCCGTCTGCTGGACATCCAGGACCTGCTCTCCGACTCCGGCATCGGCCGCGAGATGCACGTCATCGTCGGCCAGGGCCAGCTCGACTCCGTCCTGCACGCGGACCCGACCGGCCGCCGGGCGTTCATCGAGGAGGCCGCCGGTGTCCTCAAGCACCGCAAGCGCAAGGAGAAGGCGCTGCGGAAGCTCGACGCGATGCAGGCCAACCTCGCGCGCGTGCAGGACCTCACCGACGAACTGCGCCGCCAGCTCAAACCGCTCGGCCGGCAGGCGGCGGTGGCCCGCCGCGCCGCCGTCATCCAGGCGGACCTCCGCGACGCCCGGCTGCGTCTCCTCGCCGACGACCTCGTACGCCTGCGCGAGGCACTGAAGTCCGAGATCGCCGACGAGGCGGCCCTGAAGGAGCGCAAGGAGTCCGCCGAGCGGGAGCTGAGGAAGGCGCTCCAGCGGGAGGCCCTGCTGGAGGACGAGGTACGGCGGCTCACACCGCGCCTGCAGCGCGCCCAGCAGACCTGGTACGAGCTGTCCCAGCTTGCCGAACGGGTCCGCGGCACCGTCTCGCTGGCCGACGCCCGCGTGAAGAGCGCCACCTCCGCGCCCCCCGAGGAGCGGCGCGGCCGCGACCCCGAGGACATGGAGCGCGAGGCCGCCCGCATCCGCGAGCAGGAGGCCGAGCTGGAGGCGGCTCTGGAGGCCGCCCAGCGGGCCCTGGACGACACGGTCGCCCACCGCGCCGAGCTGGAGCGCCAACTCGGTGTCGAGGAACGCCGGCTGAAGGACGTCGCCCGCGCCATCGCCGACCGCCGCGAGGGCCTCGCCCGCCTCTCCGGGCAGGTCAACGCGGCCCGTTCGCGCGCCGCCTCCGCCCAGGCCGAGATCGACCGGCTGGCCGCCAGCCGCGACGAGGCCCAGGAGCGCGCGGTCCGGGCCCAGGAGGAGTACGAGGCCCTGAGAACGGAGGTCGACGGTCTCGACGCCGACGACGCCGACCTCGCCGAGCGGCACGAGACGGCGAAGCGGGCGCTCGCCGAGGCCGAGTCCGCGCTGACCGAGGCCCGCGAGGCGGCCACCGCCGCGGAACGCCGGCGCGCCGCGACCCAGGCCCGGCACGAGGCGCTGGCGCTGGGCCTGAGGCGCAAGGACGGCACCGGCATACTCCTGGACGCCCGGGACCGCCTCACCGGAGTCCTGGGCCCGGCGGCGGAACTGCTGACGGTGACCCCCGGCCACGAGGTGGCGCTGGCCGCGGCCTTCGGCGCTGCGGCCGACGCCGTCGCCGTGACGTCCCCGGCCTCGGCGGCCGACGCGATCCGCCTCCTCCGTAAACAGGACGGAGGGCGGGCGGCCCTGCTCCTGACCGACACCCGGGGGGCCTCCGACGGCGGCCCGGGCGGCCCGGACGTCTCCGGCGACGGACCCCAGGACGGGCGCCTCGGTGGAAGCCCCTTCGCCGCCGACCTGGTGCGGGGCCCCGCCGAGCTCATGCCCGCCGTCCGGCGGCTGCTGCGCCGGATCGTGGTCGTCGGCACGCTGGAGGACGCCGAGGACCTGGTCCACGCGCACCCCGGACTGACCGCCGTCACCGCCGAGGGCGATCTGCTCGGCGCGCATTTCGCGCACGGTGGCTCGGCCGGCGCGCCCAGCCTGCTGGAGGTGCAGGCATCCGTGGACGAGGCGGCCGCCGAGCTGGAGGAGCTGGCCGTCCGCTGCGAGGAGCTGACCGGGGCCCAGCACGCGGCGGCCGAGCGGCGCACCGGAGCCGCCACGCTCGTGGAGGAGCTGGGGGAGCGGCGGCGGGCCGCCGACCGGGAGAAGTCGGCCGTGGCCCAGCAGCTCGGGCGGCTCGCGGGACAGGCGCGGGGCGCGGCGGGGGAGGCCGAGCGGTCGGCCGCGGCCGCGGCACGCGCGCAGGAGGCGCTGGACAGGGCCGTACAGGAGGCCGAGGAGCTGGCCGAACGGCTCGCCGTCGCCGAGGAGATGCCGGTGGAGGAGGAGCCGGACACCTCGGTGCGGGACCGGCTCGCCGCCGACGGCGCCAACGCGCGGCAGACCGAGATGGAGGCCCGCCTCCAGGTCCGTACGCACGAGGAACGGGTCAAGGGACTCGCGGGACGCGCCGACTCGCTGGACCGGGCCGCCCGCGCTGAGCGCGAGGCACGCGCGCGTGCCGAGCAGCGGCGGGCCCGGCTCAGGCACGAGGCCGCCGTCGCGGAGGCCGTCGCCTCCGGCGCCCGGCAACTGCTCGCGCACGTCGAGGTGTCCCTCGGGCGGGCGGCGGAGGAGCGGGCCGCCGCCGAGGCCGCGAAGACCTGGCGGGAGCAGGAGCTGACCGCCGCCCGGAACGCGGGCCGTGAACTGAAGTCGCAACTCGACAAGCTGACGGACTCGGTGCACCGGGGCGAGGTGCTCGGCGCCGAGAAGCGGCTGCGGATCGAGCAGCTGGAGACGAAGGCGCTGGAGGAGCTGGGCGTCGAGCCGGCGGGGCTGGTCGCGGAGTACGGCCCGCACCAGCTCGTGCCGCCCTCGCCCCCCGCCGTCGGCGAGGAGCTGCCCGAGGATCCGGAGCACCCGCGCAACCGGCCCCTGCCGTTCGCGCGTGCCGAGCAGGAGAAGCGGCTCAAGGCCGCCGAGCGCGCCTACCAGCAGCTCGGCAAGGTCAACCCGCTGGCGCTGGAGGAGTTCGCGGCGCTGGAGGAGCGGCACAAGTTCCTCAGCGAGCAGCTGGAGGACCTGAAGAAGACCCGCGCCGACCTCCTTCAGGTGGTCAAGGAGGTGGACGAGCGCGTCGAGCAGGTCTTCACCGAGGCCTACCGGGACACCGCGCGGGAGTTCGAGGGCGTGTTCAGCCGGCTCTTCCCGGGCGGCGAGGGACGCCTGGTGCTGACCGACCCCGACAACATGCTCACCACGGGCGTGGACGTCGAGGCGCGTCCGCCGGGCAAGAAGGTCAAGCGGCTGTCCCTGCTCTCCGGTGGCGAGCGCTCGCTGACCGCCGTGGCGCTGCTGGTGTCGATCTTCAAGGCCCGGCCCAGCCCGTTCTACGTCATGGACGAGGTCGAGGCGGCCCTGGACGACACCAACCTCCAGCGGCTGATCCGGATCATGCAGGAGCTCCAGGAGAGCTCGCAGCTGATCGTGATCACACACCAGAAGCGCACGATGGAGGTCGCCGACGCGCTCTACGGCGTCTCCATGCAGGGCGACGGCGTGTCGAAGGTCATCTCGCAGCGCCTTCGCTGATCCCTACTCCAAGATCCACCCACCCTGTGTTCACCATTTGAACACAGGGTGATCCAGTGCGTCTCAAAACTCACAGCAACACAAGTATTGACTTCGAAACTTGAAGGCATAGTCTCTGCAACGTTGCTTTTACCTTCAGGTCTAAGTGGTGTGATCGCGACGCCACGGGATACCTGTAAGGGCTCACCCCCACGCGGCAGCGTTGCCGTGGCCCGAGGAGTTATTCGTGACCAGCACTGCGCAGGCACCCAAGTCGAGAGCCGGGACGGCTCACCCCGATCATCTCGGGCACGTCATCTTCATCGCGGCGGCGGCCGCCATGGGCGGTTTCCTGTTCGGCTACGACAGCTCGGTGATCAACGGCGCCGTCGAGGCCATCCGGGATCGCTACGACATCGGGTCCGCGGCCCTGGCCCAGGTCATCGCCGTCGCGCTGATCGGCTGTGCCATCGGTGCCGCGACCGCCGGCCGGATAGCCGACCGGATCGGCCGCATCCGCTGCATGCAGATCGCCGCCGCGCTGTTCACGGTCAGCGCCGTCGGCTCCGCGCTGCCCTTCGCGCTGTGGGACCTCGCTTTCTGGCGCATCGTCGGCGGCTTCGCCATCGGCATGGCCTCCGTCATCGGCCCGGCCTACATCGCCGAGGTCGCCCCGCCCGCCTACCGCGGCCGGCTCGGCTCCTTCCAGCAGGCCGCGATCGTCGTCGGTATCGCCATCTCCCAGCTGGTCAACTGGGGTCTGCTGAACGCCGCCGGCGGCGACCAGCGGGGCACGCTGATGGGCATCGAGGCCTGGCAGGTCATGCTCGGCGTCATGGTGGTCCCCGCCGCTCTGTACGGTCTGCTCTCCTTCGCGATCCCGGAGTCCCCGCGCTTCCTGCTCTCCGTCGGCAAGCGTGACCGCGCCCGCGCGATCCTCGCCGAGGTCGAGGGCAAGGACGTGGACCTGGACGCACGCGTCGCCGAGATCGAGCACGCGATGAAGAGCGAGGACAAATCCACCTTCAAGGACCTGCTCGGCGGTGGCTTCTTCTTCAAGCCGATCGTCTGGGTCGGTATCGGCCTGTCTGTGTTCCAGCAGTTCGTCGGCATCAACGTCGCGTTCTACTACTCCTCGACGCTGTGGCAGTCGGTCGGTGTCGACCCGACGGACTCGTTCTTCTACTCCTTCACGACGTCGATCATCAACATCCTCGGCACCGTGATCGCGATGATCTTCGTGGACCGCATCGGCCGCAAGCCGCTCGCCCTCATCGGCTCCGTCGGCATGGCCGTGGGCTTGGCGCTGGAGGCCTGGGCGTTCTCGTACCACCTCGTCGACGGCAAGCTGCCCGCGACCCAGGGCTGGGTCGCCCTGGTCGCCGCCCACATCTTCGTGCTCTTCTTCGCCCTGTCCTGGGGCGTGGTCGTCTGGGTCATGCTCGGCGAGATGTTCCCGAACCGGATCCGTGCCGCCGCGCTGGGCGTGGCAGCCGCCGCCCAGTGGATCGCCAACTGGGCGATCACCGCGAGCTTCCCGTCGCTGGCCGACTGGAACCTGTCCGGCACGTACGTGATCTACACGGTCTTTGCCGCGCTCTCCATCCCGTTCGTCCTGAAGTTCGTCAAGGAGACGAAGGGCAAGACGCTGGAGGAGATGGGCTGACCGCCCCGCCAAGTCCCGAGGAGAAGGGCCAAGTCCCCGCTGCCCCTCTCCTCGAACCCCCGCCGCCCCCGCTCGGTCACTGCCCGAGCGGGGGCGGCTCTTTGCCGGCGGGCGCACGCCGGCAGCCGGCCTCGCCGGGGTCGGCCGTCCAGCGCCGGGGCCACCCGCTCCGCGAACAGCCGCAGGCTCCGCCGGCCCTCCGCCGGCGGCATCCCGCCCACCAGCGGATGCAGGACGAGGCCGGCCAGGCGCAGGCTCACGCACTGCCCGGGGTGAGGACCCGGTACACGCCCTCCTCGCGCAGGTCGCGGACCGTCGTGGACCGCCGACCGCACCGCCGAGCGGGTCCCGCCGGACTGCGAGGAGGCGTACGCCCGCGTCTGGTGCGGGAAGTGCTCGCCGTACCCGGCCCGGGCCCGGTCCGGATCCCCGGCGAGGTGCGGCAGCGGGCTCTCGGCGGCGGGGGTGGCGCCTGGTTCGGCCGGGTTGAAACGTACGACCGTGCCGGGCATGGCTGCGTCCCCCTGCGGGTGTGCAGGGGGACGTCGGCCGGCGGAGCGTCAGAAGGCCATCGCGGCCCCGCGGGCGGGCCCGGTCAGACGGCGGCGGTCGCGGGCTCCTCGGCGGGCTCGCCGGATCCGGCGGCGGGCTCGCCGGCCTCCGTCGGGGGCGCCACCGCCGGCTTCGGCAGGGCCGCGTACAGCAGCCCGGAGATCACGACCGTGGCGACCCAGCCGAGGCCGTACTCGCCGACGACGTTGTTCTTCGCCAGCGGGCCGGTGAACCAGTCCGAGGTGGTGAACAGCAGGCCCGCGACGAGACCGACCGCCCAGGCCACCACCGCGGCGGGGGAGAAGCCGCCCCGGTACCAGTAGGCGCTGGTGCGCGTGGTGTCGGCCATGGCCCGGCCGTCGTACTCCGTGCGCCGCAGCATGTCCGCGCCGAACACGCCCACCCAGGCCGAGAAGGCGACCGCCAGCAGGGAGAGGAAGGCGATGAACGAGCCCATGAAGCTCGTCGCCACCAGCATCAGCACCCCGCCGAGGATCAGCGAGATCATGGCGTTCACCGAGACCGCCCAGCGGCGCGGCACCTTGAAGCCCAGGGTCTGCGCGGTGAAGCCCGCCGAGTACATCGACATGGAGTTGATCAGCAGCATGCCGATCAGCGCGATGAGCAGGTACGGCACCGCGATCCACGTCGGCAGGATCTCGCCCAGGAAGGAGACCGGGTCCGCCGCCGAGGCCAGGTCCGGAGTCGAGACCGCCATGACCGCGCCCATCAGCACCATCGGCAGTACGACGATCCCGGCGCCGCCCACCGCCGTGCCCACGATCGCCTTCGACGACGCGGTGCGCGGCAGGTAACGGGTGAAGTCCGGCGCGGACGGGATCCAGCTGACCCCGCCCGCCGCGATCATCCCGATGCCGGTGATCACGGCGGCCGTGGAGCCGGCGCCGTGGTGCATCACCTTCGACCAGTCCGTGTTCACGGCCAGGTAGCCCAGGACCAGCACGGAGAAGACGCCGAACACATAGGTCGCGTACTTGTTGCACTTCTGCACGGCGTTGATGCCGAGACCGGAGATCGCGAAGGTCGCGACGACGAAGGCCAGCAGCATCACCATGTCCAGCACGCTGTTCGCCCTGATGCCGAACACGATGTCCACGATGGTGAGCATCGCGTACGCGCCGGTCACCGCGTTGATCGTCTCCCAGCCCCAGCGGGCGACCCAGATCAGCGAACCGGGCAGCAGATTGCCGCGCTGGCCGAACACCGCGCGCGACAGTGCCATGCCCGGGGCGCCGCCCCGCTTGCCGGCGATGCCGATCAGGCCGACCAGCCCGTACGCCACGACCGGCGCGGCGGCCGCGACGACGAGGGCCTGCCAGATGTTCAGGCCGTACGCCACCACCAGGCTCGCGCCCATGGTGAGCAGCAGCACGCTGATGTTGGCGCCGACCCAGGTCGGGAACAGTTCACGGGTTCTCGCGGTCCGCTCGTGGTCGGGTACCTGCTCGATGCCACGGGTCTCGAGAGCGCCTTCGGCCTCGGCTGTCTTGCTCATGAAAGAGGGTGCCTCGGGGTGGGGGGACGGGACGTCGGGGACTCTACGCGCGTGGACGGAGTCAATACCATCGTACTTTGATCCGACTCCTGCCTTCCAGTGGCTTTTGTCTCTCGGAGGAAGCCACGAACCCGGCGGCGGCGTACCCATGGCCGATACTGGACGCGTTATGGAAACCATCATCCTTGCTGTAGTCATCGCCGTGGTCGTCCTCGGCGCGCTCGGCGGGCTCATCGTCGGCAGCCGGCGCCGCAAGCCGCTGCCCCCGCCGCCGCCCAGCACGCCCGACATCACCGCGCCCCCGGCCGAGCCGCACGTCGGCGAAGAGGCCGAGACCCCGCGCGACGAACCGCGCCGGACGATCGAGGAGGTGGATCTTCCCGGCGGCCCCGCCCCGGTCGTCGTCGAGGAGCCGCCCACCGTCGAGGCTTTCGAGATCGAGATCCCGGAGCCCACCGCGGGGCGGCTGGTCCGCCTGCGCACCCGTCTCTCCCGCTCGCAGAACGCCCTGGGCAAGGGCCTGCTCACGCTGCTGTCCCGCGAGCACCTCGACGAGGACACCTGGGAGGAGGTCGAGGACACGCTGCTCACCGCCGACGTCGGTGTGCAGCCCACCCAGGAGCTGGTCGAGCGGCTGCGCGAGCGGGTGAAGGTGCTCGGCACCCGCACCCCGCAGGAGCTGCGCAGTCTGCTGCGCGAGGAACTGCTCAAGCTGGTCGGCACCGAGGTCGACCGCTCGGTCAGGACCGAGCCCGAGGACCGCAAGCCCGGCATCGTGATGGTCGTCGGGGTCAACGGCACCGGAAAGACCACCACCACCGGCAAGCTCGCCCGGGTGCTCGTGGCCGACGGCCGCACCGTCGTGCTGGGCGCCGCCGACACCTTCCGGGCCGCCGCCGCCGACCAGCTCCAGACCTGGGGCGAGCGCGTCGGTGCCTACACCGTGCGCGGCCCCGAGGCCGGTGACCCCGCCTCCGTCGCCTTCGACGCGGTCAAGGAGGGCAAGGAGATGGGGGTCGACGTGGTCCTCATCGACACCGCCGGCCGACTGCACACCAAGACCGGCCTCATGGACGAGCTGGGCAAGGTCAAGCGCGTGGTCGAGAAGCACGCGCCGCTGGACGAGGTGCTGCTCGTCCTGGACGCCACCACCGGCCAGAACGGTCTGGTGCAGGCCCGCGTGTTCGCCGAGGTCGTGAACATCACCGGCATCGTGCTGACCAAGCTCGACGGAACCGCCAAGGGCGGCATCGTGGTCGCGGTCCAGCGCGAGCTGGGCGTCCCGGTCAAGCTGATCGGCCTCGGTGAGGGCGCGGACGACCTGGCGCCGTTCGAGCCGGAGGCGTTCGTGGATGCGCTCATCGGTGACTGACGACGGGGTGTGTTCACCCGCCGGATCCAAGAAGCGCCCGCCCCCAGGACAGTGGGGCGGGCGCTTCGCCCTTTCCGGCACGCCGCCACGAGGCGGTCGCGCGGACGACGCTCATGCGGAAGGCCCTCGCGCGCAGGGCGCTCAGGCCCGCGCCCGCGCCCGCGACCGGTGGGCCACATAGGCCAGCGTGCCCAGCAGCAGCCGGGCGGCCGGGAGCCGGGTCACCGAGTCCAGCGCGGGCGGGCGCAGCCAGCGCACCGGGCCGAGGCCGCCCCGGTCGGAGGGCGGCGCGGTGATGTGCGTCCCGGGGCCGAGGCCGCGCAGGTCCAGCGTGGACGGGTCGTCCCAGCCCATGCGGTAGAGGAGCTGGGGGAGGTCGGCGGCGCCGCCCGGGGTGACGAAGAAGTGAGCGCGTCCGTCGGGGGTCGCGGTGACCGGGCCGAGCGGGAGGCCCATGCGCTCGAGCCGGACCAGGGCGCGGCGCCCGGCGGGCTCGGCCACCTCGATGACGTCGAACGCACGGCCGACCGCGAGCATCACGGAGGCGCCCGGGAACCCGGCCCAGGCCCTGGTCACCTCGTCGAGCGTGGCGCCGGCCGGCACCGGCGGCGCGAAGCCGAGCGGATGCGCGCCCGGGGCCCGGCAGCCGGCGCGCCCGCAGGAGCAGACGCCCCCCGCGGCCCGCGCGCCGGGCACCACGTCCCAGCCCCACAGTCCGGTGAACGCCGCGACGGCGGTGCACTCCGACGAACGGCCGCGCCGACGCGTGCCGGAGCGGATCTCGCGCATACCGCCGATCGTGAAGCCCATGCCCCCTCCAACGGGTCCGGCGCGCCGGTGGTTACGACGCGGAACGAGACGGAAGCGGAACGTGACGCTACGGCTGCGGTTCCGCTCGCTCCGTGAGGCCGAGGCGGCGCGTCGAAGCGTCGTGGGTGGCGTGAGGAGGATCGTGCGCCCCCGCGTGCATCACCCCGCCGACGTCCTGTCGTCCTATGTCAAGTGAATCGCGTTGTGCCGACCGGGAGTTCATTCGAAGGGGTGGCGAATGGTGGCGTTTCCAGGTTCGCCATGGCTGGACGGGTGATCGTGGGATTACTGTGAGTGTGTGAGGCCTGGGGGCACATGCTCTCGCGGGTATGCCGGAGGCAAGCCGTCGGTTCGTTCGAAGGGTGAGAACCGGCGGACGGGAGGCCCTATTTACCGGCATTCTGATAGGGCTTGGCGCACTCGGCGGCAAGTGGTCTCAGGGATGGGGGCGTGCCAGTGGGCGGCAACGGCGGAAGCGGGACGAACGCTGACAAGCGCCCCAACGAGCTGCTCGGTTCGTGGTTCGTGCGCAGCGGCTGGTCCAAGGGTGAGCTGGCCCGCCAAGTGAACCGCAGGGCACGCCAGTTGGGTGCCAACCACATCTCCACGGACACCTCGCGGGTGCGTCGCTGGCTGGACGGCGAGAACCCGCGCGAGCCGATCCCGCGGATCCTCTCCGAGCTGTTGTCCGAGCGCTTCGGCTGCGTCGTCTCCATCGAGGACCTCGGCCTGCGCGCCGCCCGCCAGGCACCCTCCGCGTCCGGCGTCGACCTGCCCTGGACGGGCCCGCAGGCGGTGGCCCTGCTCAGCGAGTTCTCGCGCAGCGACCTGATGCTGGCGCGGCGCGGCTTCCTCGGGACCTCGCTGGCCCTGGCCGCCGGCCCGTCCCTGGTCGAGCCCCTGCAGCGCTGGCTCGTGCCGGCTCCCTCCTCGCCACACGCGCCGGAGCCCGAGACCGCCCTCGACTCCCGCAGGCCGGGCCGGCTCTCCAAACCCGAGCTCGAGCTGCTGGAGTCCACCACGCGGATGTTCCGCCAGTGGGACGCCCAGTGCGGTGGCGGCCTGCGCCGCAAGGCGGTCGTCGGGCAGCTGCACGAGGTCACCGACCTGCTCCAGGAGCCCCAGCCCGAGGCCACCAGCCGCAAGCTCTTCAAGGTCGCCGCCGAACTCGCCGAACTCGCGGGCTGGATGTCGTACGACGTGGGTCTCCAGCCCACCGCGCAGAAGTACTTCGTCCTCGCCCTGCACGCCGCGAAGGAGGCCGGCGACAAACCGCTCGGCTCCTACGTCCTGTCCGACATGAGCCGCCAGATGATCCATCTCGGCCGGCCCGACGACGCCCTGGAGCTGATCCATCTCGCCCAGTACGGCAGCCGCGACTGCGCCGGCCCGCGCACCCAGGCCATGCTGTATGCGATGGAGGCCCGCGCCTACGCCAATATGGGCCAGCCCGGGAAGTGCAAGCGGGCGGTCCGCATGGCCGAGGACACCTTCGCCGATGCCGACGAGTGGGACGAGCCGGACCCCGACTGGATCCGCTTCTTCTCCGAGGCCGAACTGTTCGCGGAGAACTCGCACTCCTACCGCGATCTCGCCTACGTGGCCGGCCGCAGCCCCACCTACGCCTCCCTGGCCCAGCCGCTGATGGAGCGGGCGGTGGAGCTGTTCGCCAAGGACCAGGAGCACCAGCGGTCGTACGCGCTGAACCTGATCGGCATGGCCACCGTGCACCTGCTGCGGCGCGAGCCCGAGCAGAGCACCCAGTACGCCTCCGACGCCATGCGGGTCGCCAAGAAGGTGCGTTCCGAGCGGGTGAACACCCGGATCCGCAAGACGGTCGACACCGCCGTGCGCGACTTCGGCGACCTCACCGCCGTCGTCGACCTCTCCGACCAGCTCGCCGTGGACCTGCCGGAGGCCGCAGAGGCCGTCTGACCCCGCAGGACACCCATACGCCGGCCGCGGCCGGTCCTCCCGAACCGCCCGACTCGGCTCCCCCGCGCCAGGTCATCGGAGAGGCCCGCCGCGGCCGGTTTTTTTCCTTCCGCGAAGGTTGCGCCACGATAACGATCCCGCAGCCCGACATCTCGCTCTTCATCGACGCGTAACACGCAGGGCGCCTTCGTCACCCCGGCGAAACAACGAGGGGCCTCCGCCGAAACCGCGCTGCGCCAGTCTCATGGCGCATAACCGGCCCGCCCCTCACCCGACCGGACCGCTCAGGCACCGCCCGCACGGGGCCGTACCAACCGACGAGGAGACGCCGATGGCACCAGCCATCACGCTTGCCGCGGAGGCACCCAAGTTGTCCGCCGCGAACACAGGCTTCATGCTCATCTGTTCCGCCCTGGTGCTGATCATGACCCCGGGCCTGGCCTTCTTCTACGGAGGCATGGTCCGCGTCAAGAGCACCCTGAACATGCTGATGATGAGCTTCATCAGCATGGGCATCATCACCATCCTCTGGGTGCTCTACGGCTTCTCCCTCGCCTTCGGCTCGGGATCCGGCCTGCTCGGGTGGAACGCCGACTGGCTCGGCCTCAGCAACATCGGGCTGACGGAGCTCTGGGACGGCTACACGATCCCGGTCTACGTCTTCATGGTCTTCCAGATGATGTTCGCCATCATCACGCCGGCCCTGATAAGCGGTGCCCTGGCCGACCGCGTCAAGTTCTCGGCCTGGTCGCTGTTCATCGCGCTGTGGGCCACGATCGTCTACGTCCCGGTCGCCCACTGGGTGTGGGGCGCCGACGGCTGGGCCTACAAGCTCGGCGTGATCGACTTCGCCGGTGGTACCGCGGTCCACATCAACGCCGGTGCCGCGGCCCTCGGCGTCATCCTGGTCATCGGCAAGCGGGTCGGCTTCAAGAGGGACCCGATGCGACCGCACAGCCTTCCGCTGGTCATGCTCGGCGCCGGTCTGCTGTGGTTCGGCTGGTTCGGGTTCAACGCCGGCTCCTGGCTGGGCAACGACGACGGCGTAGGCGCGCTGATGTTCGTGAACACGCAGGTCGCCACCGCCGCCGCCATGCTCGCCTGGCTCGCCTACGAGAAGATCCGCCACGGCGCGTTCACCACGCTGGGCGCCGCCTCCGGCGCGGTCGCCGGCCTGGTCGCGATCACCCCGTCGGGCGGCGCGGTCTCCCCGCTCGGCGCGATCGCCGTCGGCGTCATCGCCGGTGTCGCCTGCGCCGCGGCCGTCGGCCTGAAGTTCAAGTGGGGCTACGACGACTCCCTCGACGTCGTCGGCGTCCACATGGTCGGCGGCATCATCGGCTCGCTGCTCATCGGCTTCTTCGCCACCGGAAAGGGTCAGTCCGACGCCACCGGCGTCTTCTACGGCGACCACTCCTTCGACCAGCTGTGGAAGCAGTGCGCCGGTGTCTTCGCGGTCCTCGCCTACTCTCTGGTCGCCTCCGCCGTCCTCGCCTTCCTGATCGACCGGACGATCGGCATGCGGGTCACCGAGGACGAGGAGATCTCCGGCATCGACCAGGCCGAGCACGCCGAGAGCGCCTACGACTTCAGCGGCACCGGCGGCGGTGTCATCGGCTCTGCCACCCCCGGTCCGGCCCCGGCCGCCAAGCCCTCCAAGAAGGTGGACGCATGAAGCTCATCACCGCCGTCGTCAAGCCACACCGGCTGGATGAGATCAAGGAGGCCCTTCAGGCCTTCGGCGTCCACGGACTGACGGTCACCGAGGCCAGCGGTTACGGTCGTCAGCGGGGCCACACCGAGGTCTACCGCGGTGCCGAGTACACCGTCGACCTGGTTCCGAAGATCCGTATCGAGGTACTGGCTGAGGACGACGACGCCGAGCAGCTGGTCGAGGTCATCGTCAAGGCGGCCCGCACCGGCAAGATCGGTGACGGCAAGGTCTGGTCGCTGCCGGTGGAGACGGCCGTACGCGTCCGCACCGGCGAGCGCGGCCCGGACGCGCTCTGACACGACGCTAGGACAGGAGTCGCTGGGTGACGGGTACGAATGTGCGCAAAGAGACGGACGACTCGGGACCCGGCGGCTACGCGGCGGCCCGGCTGCGCCTCCTCACCGAGGAGGCGCGGTCCGGGCCGCCGCGCCGTTCCGCGCTCGCCGAGCTGACCGACGACTGGCTCTCCGGCCTCTTCACGGCCGCGGCCGGGGGACTGAGGGGCGTCTCGCTCGTCGCCGTCGGCGGCTACGGCCGCGGGGAGCTGTCCCCGCGCAGCGACCTCGATCTCCTGCTGCTGCACGACGGCGGTGACCCCGGCGCGGTCGCCGCCCTGGCCGACCGCCTCTGGTACCCGGTCTGGGATCTCGGCCTCGCCCTCGACCACTCGGTGCGCACCCCGGCCGAGGCCCGCAGAACGGCCGGCGAGGACCTGAAGGTCCAGCTCGGCCTGCTGGACGCCCGGCACCTCGCCGGCGACCTCGGCCTCACCGCGGGACTGCGCACCGCCGTCCTGGCCGACTGGCGCAACCAGGCCCCCAAACGCCTCCCCGAGCTGCAGGAACTCTGCGCCGAGCGCGCCGAACGGCAGGGTGAGCTGCAGTACCTGCTGGAACCCGATCTCAAGGAGGCCCGCGGCGGCCTCCGGGACGCCACCGCCCTGCGCGCCGTCGCCGCCTCCTGGCTGGCCGACGCTCCGCGCGAGGGTCTCGCGGACGCCCGCCGGCACCTGCTCGACGTCCGGGACGCCCTGCACCTGGCCACCGGCCGTGCCACCGACCGGCTGGCACTCCAGGAACAGGACCAGGTCGCGGCCGGGCTGGGCCTGCTGGACGCCGACACCCTGCTGCGCCAGGTGTACGAGGCGGCGCGGGTGATCTCGTACGCCAGCGACGTCACCTGGCGCGAGGTGGGGCGCGTGCTGCGCTCGCGCGCCGTCCGTCCGCGCCTACGCGCCATGCTGGGCGGCGGAAAACCGGTCACCGAGCGCTCGCCGCTGGCCGAGGGCGTGGTCGAGCAGGACGGCGAGGTGGTGCTCGCCCGCGCCGCACGCCCCGAACGCGACCCCGTGCTGCCGCTGCGCGCCGCGGCCGCGGCGGCCCAGGCCGGCCTTCCGCTCTCGCTGCACGCCGTACGGCGCATGGCCGCCACCACACGCCCGCTGCCCACGCCCTGGCCCGCCGAGGCCCGCGAACAACTGGTCACACTGCTCGGCTCCGGCCGCCCGACCATCGACGTCTGGGAGGCACTGGAGGCGGAGGGCCTGATCAGCCGGCTCCTGCCCGACTGGGAACGGGTCCGCTGCCGGCCGCAGCGCAACGCCGTCCACATCTGGACGGTGGACCGGCATCTGATCGAGACCGCGGTCCGCGCATCCGAGCTGACCCGCCGCGTCAGCCGCCCCGACCTGCTCCTCGTCTCCGCGCTGCTGCACGACATCGGCAAGGGCTGGCCCGGCGACCACTCCGTGGCCGGCGAGATCATCGCCAAGGACGTGGCCATGCGGATCGGCTTCGACCGCGCCGACGTCACGGTGCTGTCCACGCTCGTCCGGCACCATCTGCTGCTGATCGAGACGGCCACCCGGCGCGACCTGGACGACCCCGCCACCGTCCACTCGGTCGCCGAGGCCGTCGGCAGCCAGAGCACCCTGGAACTGCTGCACGCCCTCACCGAGGCCGACGCGCTCGCGACCGGCCCCGCCGCCTGGTCCTCCTGGCGCGGCTCCCTCGTCGCCGACCTGGTGCGGCGCGTGGCCGCGGTCCTGGCCGGCGACGCGGTCGAGGAACCCGAGCCCGCCGCGCCCACCGCCGAGCAGGAACGCCTCGCCATCGAGGCCTTCCGCACCGGCAGCCCCGTCCTCGCGCTGCGCGCGCAGCCCGAACCGGCGCCCGAGGAGGAGGCCCAGGGCGAGCCCGAACCGCTCGGCGTCGAACTGCTCATCGCCGTACCGGACCAGCCGGGCGTGCTGCCGGCGGTCGCCGGCGTCCTCGCCGTGCACCGGCTGACCGTCCGCACGGCCGGGCTGCGCGCCCTGCGCCTGCCCCACGACGTCGAAGACGCGTCGGTCCTGCTGCTGAACTGGCGGGTCGCCGCCGAGTACGGCTCCCTGCCGCAGGCCACCCGGCTGCGTGCCGACCTGGTCCGGGCCCTCGACGGCTCCCTCGACATCGCCGGCCGCCTCGCCGAGCGGGACGCGGCCTACCCGCGCCGCCGCGGCTGGGTGGCCCCGCCGCCCCGGGTGACGGTGGCCCCGGCGGCATCCCACCACGCCACGGTGATCGAGGTACGCGCGCAGGACGCCCCCGGGCTGCTGTTCCGGATCGGGATGGCCCTGGAGAAGGCGGCGGTGCGGGTGCGCAGCATGCACGTCAGCACCCTGGGCTCCAACGCGGTCGACGCCTTCTACGTGACGACGGGCACCGGAGCGCCGCTGCCGCCGGAGGACGCGGCGTCGACGGCCAAGGTGCTGGAGGAGACGTTGCGCGGATGACGTGAGGTGCCGTTCCCGTCCGCTGCGTGGGGCGGGCGGGGGATATCCGCCCTCCGGGCGGATACCCTGGAGGACAGCCCAGAACGCCCCCGACTTCCGAGGACCGACGCCGCCGTGTTCGATACCCTCTCCGACCGCCTCAGTGCGACCTTCAAGAACCTCCGTGGGAAAGGCCGACTGAGCGAAGCGGACATCGACGCCACGGCGCGCGAGATCCGCATCGCACTTCTCGAAGCCGACGTGGCCCTGCCCGTCGTCCGGTCGTTCATCAAGAACGTCAAGGAACGCGCGCTCGGCGCCGAGGTTTCCAAGGCGCTGAACCCCGCCCAGCAGGTCCTCAAGATCGTCAACGACGAACTGGTGACCATCCTCGGCGGCGAGACCCGCCGGCTCCGCTTCGCCAAGCAGCCCCCCACCGTGATCATGCTCGCGGGTCTGCAGGGTGCCGGTAAGACCACCCTCGCGGGCAAGCTCGGCAAGTGGCTCAAGGAGCAGGGCCACTCGCCGCTGCTCGTCGCCGCCGACCTCCAGCGCCCGAACGCCGTCAACCAGCTGAGCGTCGTCGCCGAGCGCGCCGGTATCGCCGTCTACGCCCCGGAGCCGGGCAACGGTGTCGGCGACCCGGTCAAGGTCGCCAGGGACTCCATCGAGCACGCGCGGACCAAGGTCCACGACATCGTGATCGTGGACACCGCCGGCCGTCTCGGTATCGACCAGGAGATGATGCAGCAGGCCGCGGACATCCGCGACGCCGTCTCCCCGGACGAGATCCTGTTCGTCGTCGACGCGATGATCGGTCAGGACGCCGTCAACACCGCCGAGGCCTTCAGCGACGGCGTCGGCTTCGACGGCGTGGTGCTCTCCAAGCTCGACGGTGACGCCCGCGGTGGTGCCGCCCTGTCGATCCGGCAGATCACCGGCAAGCCGATCATGTTCGCGTCGAACGGCGAGAAGCTCGACGACTTCGACGCGTTCCACCCGGACCGGATGGCCTCCCGCATCCTCGACCTGGGTGACCTGCTCACCCTGATCGAGCAGGCGGAGAAGACCTTCAGCCAGGAAGAGGCCGCCAAGATGGCCTCCAAGCTGGCGTCGAAGAAGGGCCAGGACTTCACCCTGGACGACTTCCTGGCCCAGATGGAGCAGGTCAGGAAGATGGGCTCCATCTCCAAGCTGCTCGGCATGCTCCCGGGCATGGGCCAGATCAAGGACCAGATCAACAACCTGGACGAGCGGGACGTCGACCGCACCGCCGCGATCATCAAGTCGATGACCCCGGTCGAGCGCCAGGAGCCGACGATCATCAACGGCTCCCGTCGCGCCCGCATCGCCAAGGGTTCCGGCGTCGACGTCAGCGCGGTGAAGAACCTCGTCGAGCGGTTCTTCGAGGCCCGCAAGATGATGTCCCGCATGGCGCAGGGCGGCGGTATGCCGGGCATGCCGGGGATTCCGGGCATGGGCGGTGGCCCCGGCCGGACCAAGAAGCAGCCGAAGAAGGCCAAGGGCAAGCAGCGCTCCGGCAACCCGATGAAGCGCAAGCAGCAGGAGCAGGAGGAGGCGGCCCGGCGCGCGGCGGCCGCTGAGGGCGGCGCCTTCGGGCTGCCGCAGCAGGGCGGCCAGGAGTTCGAGCTGCCGGACGAGTTCAAGAAGTTCATGGGCTGAGTCCCGCCGGTACATCCCTGAGGGCGCCCCCTGAGTCAGGGGGCGCCCTCAGCGCATGCCGAGGCAGGCGTGGTGCCGTAACGTCCAGGTATGAGCAATGCGGCGCCACCCCGCAAGGCCCCTGACCAGCCGTGGCGCGCCGAGGGCACCCCGGACGAGACGCCCCGGCCGTCCGGCGGCGGACTGCGCGGCGGCAAGTGGTGGGGCCTGCTCGTCACCGCGGTGATCGTCTTCCTGCTGGCGTACGTCGGCCTCAACTACCTGGGCCAGGGAAACGAGCCGACGATCTCCTACACGGAGTTCAGCCGGGAGGTCGGCGCCGGCAACGTCGCCAAGATCTACTCCAAGGGCGACGCGATCCAGGGCCAGCTCAAGAGCCCCCGAGCCAACCCCGACGGCGGCGGTGACTACACCAAGTTCCGGACACAGCGGCCCGCCTTCGCCGACGACAAGCTGTGGCAGAACCTGAGCAGCCACGGCATCACGGTGACGGCACGTCCGGTCGTACAGGAGCGCGGACTCCTCTCCAACCTGCTGATCTCCCTGATCCCGATCGTGCTGCTGGCCGCGGTGTGGATCTTCATCGCCCGGCGGGTCGGCACGGGGCTGGGCGGCGCGGGCGGCATGTTCGGGCGCAAGGCACCGCCCAAACCGGTCGAGCTGCGGCCCGGCAACGGGCGCACCACGTTCGCCGACGTGGCCGGCATCGACGAGGTCAAGGGCGAGCTGGACGACGTGGTCGACTTCCTCAAGCACCCCGACACCTACCGCAAGATGGGCGCCAAGCTGCCCCGTGGAGTCCTGCTCGCGGGATCCCCGGGCACCGGCAAGACCCTGCTCGCGCGCGCGGTCGCGGGCGAGGCCGGCGTGCCGTTCTTCTCGGCCTCGGCGTCCGAGTTCATCGAGATGATCGTCGGCGTCGGCGCGTCCCGGGTCCGTGAGCTGTTCGCCGAGGCCCGCAAGGTGGCACCGTCGATCATCTTCATCGACGAGATCGACACCATCGGACGGGTGCGCGGCGGCGGCGCCTCGATGAGCGGCCATGACGAGCGCGAGCAGACCCTGAACCAGATCCTCACCGAGATGGACGGCTTCTCCGGCTCCGAGGGCGTGATCGTCATCGCGGCGACCAACCGCGCGGACATCCTCGACCCGGCGCTGACCCGGCCCGGCCGCTTCGACCGGGTGGTCAGCGTGGCCCCGCCGGACCGCGGCGGACGCGAGGCGATCCTGCGGATCCACACCCGGGAGATGCCGCTCGCCGACGATGTGGACCTGGCCCGGCTGGCGCGGGTGACACCCGGAATGACGGGTGCGGATCTGGCCAATCTCGCCAACGAGGCCGCGCTGCTCGCGGTCAAGGGCAAGCAGGAGCAGGTGACGCGGGCAGACCTGTCCGAGGCACTGGAGAAGGTGCAACTGGGCGCCGAGCGCACCCTGGTGATGCCCGAGGAGGACCGCCGCCGCACCGCTTACCACGAGAGCGGCCACGCCCTGCTCGGCATGCTGCAGACCGGCGCCGACCCGGTCCGAAAGATCACCATCGTGCCGCGCGGACGGGCGCTCGGGGTGACCATGTCCACGCCCGAGGTGGAGCGGTACGCGCACTCGGAGGGCTATCTGCGCGGCCGCATCATCGGCGCGCTCGGCGGCATGGCCGCGGAGGAGGTCGTCTACGGAGTCGTCACCACCGGCGCCGAGAGCGACCTCGAGCAGGTCACCAACATCGCGCGCGGGATGGTGGCCCGCTGGGGCATGAGCGAGCGTGTCGGCCGGCTCTCCGCGCTCCCCAGCGACGCCCAGCAGGCGTACGGACTGTCGGCCGCCCCGCAGACCCTCGACGTGATCGACGCCGAGATGCGCCGGATCGTCGACGAGTGCTACGCGGAGGCCTGCCAGAAGCTGCGCGACCACCGCGGCCGGCTGGACGCACTGGCACAGGCGCTGCTGGAGAACGAGACGCTGGAGGAGGCGGACGCCTACCGGATCGCCGGCGTCACCCGCCTGGCCAAGGACGCGGAAGCCTAGAGGGACAGGCCTGCGATACCGGGCGGGGAGCGCGTCTACGGCACGCGGGCGATCAGATAGCGGAAGACGTTCGGCATCCAGACCGTCCCGTCCGCGCGCCGGTACGGATGCAGCGCCTCCGCCAGCTCCTTGTCCACCTGCTTGCCGTCGGTGGCCGCGATCGCCGCGTCGAAGAGTCCGGTCGACAGCAGGCCGCGTACCGCGCTGTCGACATCGGCGTACCCGAACGGGCAGGTCACCCGTCCCGAGCCGTCCGGCTTCAGCCCGGCCCGCTGGGCGACCTCCTCCAGGTCGTCGCGGCGGGCGGGCCGCCAACTGCCCGGGCTGCGCAGCGGATCGGCGAGCTTCGTCGCCACCCGCAGCACGGAGGAGGTGGCGCAGCGCTCCGGCGGGCCCCAGCCGGCCAGCACCACGGCCGCCCCGCGCGCGGCCAGCGGCAGCGCGCCCGCCAGCACGCCGCCCAGGCCCTCGGAGTCGCCCGCCAGACAGCCGATCGGCTCGAAGACGGTCATCAGGGTGTACGCAGGGGTCTCCGCGGCCGCCCCGTGGCCCGGTAAGTCCTCGACGAGCCTCGTGCCCGTTTCCCTGCCCGCGCCCGGTCCCGTGCCACTTCCTCTGCCCGTGGCCGTTTCCGTGCCCGGACGCGTACGCGCGCGCGTGCCCCGCGTGGCGTCCGGCGACAGGCGCTCGCGCGCGAGGGCGAGCAGTTCCCGGCAGGAGTCGACGCCGGTCACGGCGGCCCCTCTGGAGGACGCCATCAGCAGGGCGAGACCGGAACCGCAGTGCAGGCCCAGCAGCCGTGTCGCCGGCCCCACCTCGAGCCGCTCGTAGACGGCCTCGTAGAGCGGGACCAGCATCCGCTCCTGGATCTCGGACCAGTCACGCGCGCGTGCGCACGGGTTCACGCCGGGTGGTACGGAACCCGCGTGAGACAAGCGCTCCCGCACGAGCGTAGGTGTCATAGGTAAGCGCCCCAATCCGCCGACAGTTCGTCGCAGTGCCCGATTGCGAGGCCCCCGTGCCGATCGCTCGCACCCTCCACCTATGTCAGGTAACTCCCGGCTCGCGATGCCGTCCAGGGGTCGTGGGGCCCTGCTTGGGGACTGAGCACACAAGTGGCGAGATTTCACATCCACGCAACCCGGGCGACCGTACGGTGTCCGCTCTCGGGAGGGACGGGCCGGTGACGAGGGGTGCGGACGCACCCGGTAACGTCACGATCGGCGCGGACGCTGACAGAGGTGACGGCCACACGCGAGAGCGACCGAAACGCACCTTGCGCATCCGCCGCCCACCGCCACAGCACCGCTTACATGTCGCGTCGTACGTCGGACTACGCACCGGCTTGGTACGAGCTGTGAGGCTTCTCCGCAGATCAGCGCACCCGCCCTCGTCAGGACGCATCAGCGGCAACTGACGGGTACGTGCAAATTATTTGGGATGGCCCGGAATAGGAACAGAGTGGCACCCACGCTCGTTGTCATTACGTGAGCACGACACAGACACCACCTGTTCTCGCCGCAGAGCTGGCACAGGCGTGGGCCGACATTCAGCGGTACCACCCCGAGCTGCCTGACCTTGCCGCGCCAGAGTCCCTGATCGGGGAGTCGTCGTCCGCGTGCGGTCACGAACTCTCCTTCGAGCGCCTGCTCCACGAGGCCGTCCACGGCATCGCCGCCGCCCGCGGTGTCCGCGACACCTCCCGCGCCGGCCGCTACCACAACCGCCGCTTCCTGGCCATCGCCGAGGAACTGGGCCTGGACCACCCCGAGGAGCCGCATCCCAGCAGCGGCTTCTCGCTGGTCACGCTCAATCCCGAGGCGAAGCGGCGCTACCGTCCGACCATCGAACGCCTCCAGCGCGCCCTGAAGGCCCACACGGCAGCCACCTCCGCCGACACCTCACGCACCTTCCGCGGCCCGGCGGCGCGCCACGGCTCCTCCGGCGGCGGCGTCCGCGTCAAGGCGGTCTGCGACTGCGGCCGCAACGTCCGGGTGGTGCCCTCGGTCCTGGCCCAGGCCCCCATCGTGTGCGGCGGCTGCGGCAAGCCGTTCCGGATCCCGGAGGTCGTGGGAGTGGCGTAGTCGCGAGCCGCGAGTACCGGCATCTCGTGGGTGCCGGACGCGGGCTCGTCCCCGCGTGGCTGCCGTCGGCGCCTCGCGGCGCCGAGCGGCGCACCCGACGTGACCTCACCCCCGCGCCGGGTGCCGCTCGGGCATGCCCAGGATCAGTCCGTACCCCCGTGGCGAAGAGTGACCCGATGGGTATGGCAGAATGGCTAGCTGCACTCGACAGCCGCACAGGACCCCTCTCTCCTCCGGCTGACGCGTCCATCGGGCATTCGGGTACCGCAACCCCACGCGGCAACTCGCCGTGCCCAACCACGTCAAAACCAGGAGAGTCCACTCCCGTGGCAGTCAAGATCAAGCTGAAGCGTCTGGGCAAGATCCGTTCGCCTCACTACCGCATCGTCGTCGCCGACTCCCGTACCCGCCGTGACGGCCGGGCCATCGAGGAGATCGGCAAGTACCACCCGACCTACAACCCGTCGGTCATCGAGGTGGACGCCGAGCGGGTGGCGTACTGGCTGGGTGTCGGCGCGCAGCCGACCGAGCCCGTTCTCGCCATCCTGAAGAAGACCGGCGACTGGCAGAAGTTCAAGGGCGAGCCGGCTCCCGCGCCGCTGCTCGTCGCCGAGCCGAAGGCCACGCGTCCGTCGTTCGAGGCTCTCGGCGGTGACGACGAGGGCAAGGGTGAGGCGATCACCCAGAAGAAGAAGGCTGAGAAGAAGGACGAGGCCGCTGCCGAGTCCGAGTCGACCGAGGCCTGAGCAGCATGCTCGAAGAGGCCCTTGAGCACCTCGTGAAGGGCATCGTCGACAACCCTGACGATGTGCAGGTCGCCTCGCGCGACCTGCGCCGCGGGCGCGTGCTGGAGGTCCGGGTCCACCCCGACGACCTCGGCAAGGTGATCGGCCGTAACGGTCGTACCGCGCGTGCTCTGCGTACCGTCGTGGGTGCCATCGGTGGCCGTGGTGTCCGCGTCGACCTCGTCGACGTGGACCACGTCCGCTGACGCTCAGCGCAGCACCGGCTCGGGCCGGGGAGGGCCACTGGGCCGTCCCCGGCCCGTAGTCGTATGACAGGAGATCGAGCACAGTGCAGCTGGTAGTCGCACGGATCGGCCGCGCCCACGGCATCAAGGGCGAGGTCACCGTCGAGGTACGTACCGACGAGCCGGAGCTGCGGCTCCCCCCGGGAGCCGTTCTGGCCACCGACCCGGCCTCCGCCGGACCGCTCACCATCGCCACCGGCCGGGTGCACAGCGGCCGCCTCCTGCTGCGCTTCGAGGGTGTCGGCGACCGCACCGCCGCCGAAGCGCTGCGCAACACCCTGCTGATCGCCGAGATCGACCCCGAGGAACTGCCCGAGGGCGAGGACGAGTACTACGACCACCAGCTCATGGATCTCGACGTGGTCACCGAGGACGGCACGGAGGTCGGCCGGATCACCGAGATCTCGCACCTGCCCTCCCAGGACCTGTTCATCGTCGAGCGCCCGGACGGCAGCGAGGTGATGATCCCCTTCGTGGAGGAGATCGTGACCGAGATCGACCTCGAGGAGCAGAAGGCCGTCATCTCGCCCCCGCCGGGCCTGATCGACGACAGCGCCGAGATCGCCTCGTCCCGGGAAGAGGACGCATGAGGCTCGACGTCGTCACGATCTTCCCCGAGTACCTCGAGCCGCTGAACGTCTCCCTCGTCGGCAAGGCACGCGCGCGTGGGCAGCTGAACGTCCATGTGCACGACCTGCGCGCGTGGACGTACGACCGGCACAACACCGTCGACGACACGCCCTACGGCGGCGGCCCCGGCATGGTCATGAAGACCGGGCCCTGGGGCGACGCGCTCGACACGGTGCTCGCCGACGGCTACGAGACCGGCGCCCGGGCCCCCGCGCTGATCGTCCCCACCCCCAGCGGCCGTCCTTTCACCCAGGAACTGGCGGTCGAACTCTCCGGGCGCCCCTGGCTGATCTTCACACCGGCCCGCTACGAGGGCATCGACCGGCGCGTCATGGACGAGTACGCGACCCGGATGCCCGTCTACGAGGTCTCCATCGGCGACTACGTGCTCGCCGGCGGTGAGGCGGCCGTCCTGGTCGTGACCGAGGCCGTGGCCCGGCTGCTGCCCGGTGTCCTCGGCAACGCCGAGTCCCACCGGGACGACTCCTTCGCGCCCGGCGCGATGGCCAACCTCCTGGAAGGCCCGGTCTACACCAAACCGCCCGTCTGGCGCGGCCGGGACATCCCCGAGACGCTGCTCAGCGGCCACCACGGCCGGATCGCCCGCTGGCGCCGCGACGAGGCCCTGCGGCGCACCACGGCCCACCGGCCCGACCTGATCGAGCGCTGCGACCCCAAGGCCTTCGACAAGAAGGACCGGGAGATGCTCTCCATCCTGGGCTGGGAACCGGACCCGGAGGGGGAGCCGTACGGCCGGTTTTGGCGCCAGGCCGGCGGCATGGAACAATAGGCCGCTGTTGTGCGCCCGTCCGGCGTGCGCCCCTGCCACAGGGGGACACGACGCCCGCACCGACCCGCACGGCAGTCCTCATGGAAACCTAGTTCCCGTTGATGACCTGTGGCATCAGCGAAGAAAGCAGACGAAATGTCTCACCTGCTCGACACCGTCGACGCCGCGTCGCTGCGCAGCGACGTCCCCGCCTTCCGCCCGGGTGACACCGTCAACGTCCACGTCCGCGTCATCGAGGGCAACCGCTCCCGTGTGCAGCAGTTCAAGGGCGTTGTGATCCGTCGCCAGGGCTCCGGCGTCCGCGAGACCTTCACGGTCCGCAAGGTCTCGTTCTCCGTCGGCGTCGAGCGCACCTTCCCGGTGCACACCCCGATCGTCGAGAAGATCGAGCTGGTCACCCGTGGTGACGTGCGCCGCGCCAAGCTGTACTACCTCCGTGAGCTCCGCGGCAAGGCCGCGAAGATCAAGGAGAAGCGCGAGAACTGAGCGCTTTTCCTTCGGTCACATCGGGGCGGATAGCATCTGGCCTCGATGGACACCGAAGCACAGCCGACGCAACGCGATCGCTCCTCCCGACCCGGTACCACGGGGACGGAGGGACGGTCGCGTTTCGCGTTGGTGCCGCGGCTCGCCGCATGGCTGCCGGGCGGCAGGATCACCCTCACCCTCTTCGTCTGTCTGGCGTTTTTGCTCCTCCTCAACGCTTTCGTGGTGCAACCGTTCCAGATTCCGAGCGGATCCATGGAACAGGGATTGAGGATCGGTGACCGCGTCCTCGTAAATAAGTTGGCGTACCGTTTCGGTGCCCAGCCGCTCCGCGGTGACGTGGTTGTCTTCGACGGAACCGGGTATTTCGGGGACGCCGACTACATAAAGCGCGTTGCGGGACTAGAGGGAGACCATGTGGTCTGCTGCGACAAGGAGGGGAGGCTCGAGGTGAACGGCCGGCCGGTCGACGAGACGGCGTTCCTCCATCCCGGGGACAGCCCGTCCAGCGTCCCCTTCGACGTCGTCGTGCCCGCGGACCGCATGTTCGTCCTCGGGGACCACCGCAGTCGCTCCAGCGACTCCCGCGACCACCTGGGCTCGCCCGGCGGCGGCATGATCCCGGTGGAAGACGTCATCGGCCGGGCGGACTGGGTCGCCTGGCCCTACGGGCACTGGCGGCATCTGACGCGGCCGTCGGCCTACGCGCGCGTGCCCGCGGCCACCCCCGCGAGGGGCGCGCGTGGGTAACCGTGGCAAGCCGCGCGGAGTGCCGGCTGCCGCCGCCGAGAGCCTGCTGCCCACCGGGACCCGCCGCACCAGCTCCGGAACGGGCGGTGGCCGCACGCGCGCGGAGCGACGCAAGCTCCAGCGCAAGGTGAAGCGCAAGCGCAGGCGGTCAGCCGTTCGGGAGATCCCCCTTCTCGTCGGTGTCGCGGTGCTCATAGCCCTGGTCCTGAAGACGTTCCTCGTGCAGGCGTTCGTGATCCCGTCCGGCTCCATGGAGCAGACGATCCGGATCGGCGACCGTGTCCTGGTCGACAAGCTCACCCCGTGGTTCGGCTCCAAGCCGCAGCGCGGGGACGTCGTCGTCTTCCACGACCCGGGCGGCTGGCTGGCCGACGAGCAGACCACCCAGAAGAAGGACGACCCGGTGGTCGTCAAGCAGTTCAAGGAAGGCCTCACCTTCATCGGCCTGCTGCCCTCCGACAACGAGAAGGACCTGATCAAGCGGGTCATCGGGGTCGGCGGGGACCACGTCAAGTGCTGTGACGCGCAGGGCCGGATCACCGTCAACGGAAGTCCGCTCAGCGAGACCGACTACCTGAATCCGGGCAGTGCCCCGTCCGTCACCCCGTTCGACATCACCGTGCCGCAGGGACGGCTGTGGGTGATGGGCGACCACCGCGACAACTCCGCCGACTCGCGCGCGCATCAGAACACCCCGTACGGCGGCACGGTCTCCGAGGACTCGGTGGTGGGCCGGGCCATGGTGATCGGCTGGCCCATCGGCCACTGGACCAGCCTCGACGAACCTAAAACCTTCGCAAGCGTTGCCAACTCCGTGTCGGGGTCGACCGCGGCCCCTCCGCTGTCGCATAGGGTTGCCTCCGGCGATCCGAACGGAACGAACCGACTCCCGACCCCTGCGGAACTCCCGCTCGTTATGGGAGTGGTGGGCCTGCATCGTGGATGGCGCAGGCGGCGGCAGAGAGTAAGGAGTTGGCGTGGGGGATGTGGCGGTTGGCGCACGGTCGGGACACGACGGCGAGGAGCACCGCGGGCACCCCGTGGAGGCGAACGCCCCCGCTCCGGACGGCGCCGTGACGTCCGGGAACTCCGACTTCTCGGCGTCCGGGGACGGCGGGCCGGAGGAGCACCGGCTCCGGAGCGACGGCGAGGGCACGGACGGCACGGCGAACCGGCCGAAGAAGCCGCGTTCCTTCTGGAAGGAGTTGCCGATCCTGATCGGCATCGCGCTGGTCCTGGCGCTGCTGATCAAGACGTTCCTGGTGCAGGCGTTCTCGATCCCCTCGGACTCGATGCAGAACACCCTCCAGCAGGGTGACCGCGTCCTGGTCGACAAGCTCACCCCGTGGTTCGGCTCCGAGCCCGAGCGCGGCGAGGTCGTCGTCTTCCACGACCCGGACAACTGGCTGGCGGGCGAGCCCGCGCCCAACCCGAACCCGGTGCAGAAGGTCCTCAGCTGGATCGGCCTGATGCCGTCCGCCGAGGAGAAGGACCTGATCAAGCGGGTGATCGGGGTCGGCGGCGACACGATCGAGTGCAACAAGAACGGCCCGCTGCAGGTCAACGGCAAGGCGCTGAACGAGCCGTTCGTCTACCCCGGCAACACGCCGTGCAGCCTGGACGACCAGGGCGGCCAGTTCAAGGTGAAGGTTCCCCAGGGCTACATCTGGGTGATGGGCGACCACCGCCAGAACTCCCGTGACTCCCGCTACAACCAGTCCGACAGCCACCACGGCATGGTCCCCGTCGACAAGGTCGTCGGCCGCGCCATCGTGCGCGCCTGGCCCATCAACCGCTGGGGCACGCTGCCGGTGCCGGACACCTTCGACCAGCCCGGCCTCGGTGTGCAGTCCTCCGCGGCGGCGTCCCTGACCGTGGCGCCGCAGGGCGTGGCGCTGGCGGCCGTGCTGCCGGTGGCGGTCTGGCGGCGCAGGCGCGCGGACCGGCTGCGGACCGGCGTCCAGGCGACGGAGGCCGCCGGAAAGCGCTGAGCCTGCTGGCCGTGCGTGTGGGGCCCCTCTGTGAAGCTCTGGGAAAGCTGTTCCCAGGGTCCTGAAAGAGGGGCTGCCCCCGTTCGGTACCGGCAGGTAGGGTGCGGGTCCATGAGCGGCGAGAGCACCACGCGTACGGCCCCGCGCACCGCGGGCACAGGCACGGCACGGGCCGGCGGTGGCCGGCTCGGGGAGCGGCTTTCCGGGGTGGCCATGGCGCTGGGCCTGGTGCTGTTCCTCGGTGGTTTCGCCTGGGGAGCCGTGGTCTACCGGCCGTACACCGTGCCGACCAGCTCGATGACGCCGACCATCGACGCCGGTGACCGGGTACTGGCCCAGCGGGTCGACGGCACTGAGGTGCGGCGCGGCGACGTGGTCGTCTTCCGCGACAAGAGCTGGGTCACCGACGCCAACGTGGTCAAGCGGGTCGTCGCGGTCGGCGGTGACACCGTCTCCTGCTGCACCGACGGCAAGCTCACCGTCAACGGCAAGAAGATCGACGAGCCCTACCTGCCCGCGGGCAGCCCGGCCGAGATCACGAACTTCCCGACCATCACCGTCCCCAAGGGCCGGCTGTTCCTCCTCGGCGACGAACGCCAGGGCTCCCTGGACTCCACCGCCCACCTCACCGACGCCGCCCGGGGCACGGTGGCGCGCGGCGCCGTCTCCGCGCGTGTCGACTCCGTCGTCTGGCCCATGAACGGCATGCTCGAGCGCCCCACCGGATTCGAGACGCTGGGTGCCCTCTCCCAGCCGGGCCCGCTCAGGATCATCGAGCTGGTGATCGTCGCCGGCGCCGTCCTGGTCCTCGGCGGCGGCGCGTACGGCTCGATCGCCAAGCGGCTGGGCCGCAAGCGCAACCGCCCGGGGCCCGCCGGTGCCCGCTGAGACCACGCGGCCGGGCGAGGACACCTACGAAGGCGGACCGCGCAGGGTGGCCCGGGTGGTCCTGCTCGACCCCGAGGACCGCATCCTTCTGCTGCACGGTCATGAGCCGGACGATCCGGCCGACGACTGGTGGTTCACCCCCGGCGGCGGTCTGGAGGGCGACGAGACGCGCGAAGAGGCCGCGCTGAGGGAACTCGCCGAGGAGACCGGCATCACCGACGTCGCCCTGGGCCCCGTGCTGTGGCGCAGGCAATGCTCCTTCCCGTTCGCGGGCCGGCGCTGGGACCAGGACGAGTGGTACTACCTGGCCCGCACGACCCAGACGGCCACCGCGGCCCTGGGCCTGACCGAGCTGGAGCGGCGCAGTGTCGCCGGAGCGCGCTGGTGGACGTGCCAGGAACTGACCCGGGCACATGAGACGGTGTATCCGACCAGACTCGCCGGGCTGCTGCGCACGCTGCTCGACGAAGGTCCCCCCGCCAGGCCCGTGACTCTGGACACGGAAATCGTCTGAGGGCTCGTCGGACTGGCGCACAATGGGGGGATCGCACGGCTGAAGGGGAACATGCCATGAGCGCCGAGGACCTCGAAAAGTACGAGACCGAGATGGAGCTGAAGCTCTACCGGGAGTATCGAGATGTCGTCGGTCTGTTCAAATACGTTATCGAGACCGAGCGGCGCTTCTACCTCACCAACGACTACGAGATGCAGGTGCACTCGGTCCAGGGCGAGGTGTTCTTCGAGGTGTCGATGGCGGACGCCTGGGTCTGGGACATGTACCGGCCGGCCCGTTTCGTGAAGCAGGTGCGTGTCCTCACCTTCAAGGACGTGAACATCGAGGAGCTGAACAAGAGCGACCTCGAGCTTCCGGGCGGCTGACGACCCCGGAATCCGTCGTACGGGTGACGGGGTTCTCCACAACCGGCGAGTAGCCCACCAAGATCCACTTCTGCTCGCATGCTGCGTGACCGTGGGTGCCGGAGGTGGTGCCGACATGAGCAGGGCACGCAGTGGACTCGGCAGGTACGGCGAGGATCTGGCCGCGCGGCGGCTGACCGAGGCAGGGATGACCATCCTGCGGCGCAACTGGCGCTGCGGTCGTTCCGGTGAGATCGACATCGTGGCCCGGGACGGGAACACACTGGTCGTCTGCGAGGTGAAGACCCGCAGGGCCGGTGGCTTCCAGCACCCGATGGCCGCCGTCACGCCCGAGAAGGCCCGACGCCTGCACGGCCTGGCCGAACGCTGGATCCAGGCCCACGGCGGAGCCCCGCCGGGCGGCGTGCGCATCGACCTGGTCGGCGTGCTGCTGCCCCGTCGGGGCGCCCCGGCCGTCGAGCACGCGCGGGGGGTGGCCTGAGATGGGATTCGCCCGTACGTGCTCCGTCGCCCTCGTCGGCGTCGAGGGCGTGGTCGTCGAGGTGCAGGCCGACCTGGAACCCGGCGTGGCGGCCTTCACCCTGGTGGGCCTGCCGGACAAGAGCCTGACGGAGAGCCGGGACCGGGTCCGGGCGGCGGTGGTGAACTCGGGCGGCGAATGGCCGCAGAAGAAGCTCACCGTCGGACTGAGCCCGGCGTCCGTGCCCAAGGCCGGCTCCGGCTTCGACCTGGCCGTCGCCTGCGCGGTGCTAGGCGCCGCCGAGCGGATCGACCCGCGGGTCCTCGCCGAGATCGTGATGATCGGAGAGCTGGGGCTGGACGGCCGGGTGCGGCCGGTGCGGGGCATCCTGCCCGCCGTCCTCGCCGCCGCCGACGCGGGATACGAACAGGTGGTCGTGCCCGAGAGCGCCGCCGCCGAGGCCTCGCTGGTCCCCGGGGTGTCCGTGCTCGGCGTCCGCAGCCTGCGACAGCTGATCGCCGTCCTCACCGACGAGCCCGTGCCCGAGGAGGAACCGGACGGGCAGGGGCGCCCGGACCCCCTGCTGGCCGGGCTGCGCGTACCCGGCACCGGGGCGGCCACCGGCATGCTCGGCGGCGGCGCCCAGCAGCCCGACCACGATCTCGCCGACGTCGTGGGCCAGACCTCGGCGCGCACGGCCGTCGAGGTGGCCGCCGCCGGCGGGCACCACCTGTTCCTCGAGGGCCCGCCGGGAGCGGGCAAGACCATGCTCGCCGAGCGGCTGCCCGCCGTGCTGCCCCCGCTCACCCGGCAGGAGTCCCTGGAGGTCACGGCGGTCCACTCGGTGGCCGGACTGCTCCCCCCTGGCAAACCCCTCGTCGAGGTCGCGCCCTACTGCGCCCCGCACCACTCGGCCACGATGCAGTCCCTCGTCGGGGGCGGCCCGGGCGTCGCGCGGCCCGGCGCCGTGTCCCTGGCCCACCGTGGCGTGTTGTTCCTGGACGAGGCGCCCGAGTTCCACGGCCAGACGCTGGACGCCCTGCGGCAGCCGCTGGAGTCCGGGCACGTGGTGATCGCCCGCAGCGCGGGAGTGGTCCGGTTCCCCGCCCGGTTCCTGATGGTCCTGGCGGCCAACCCCTGCCCCTGCGGGCGGTTCTCGCAGCGGGACTCCCTGTGCGACTGCCCGCCGTCGGCGATCCGCCGGTACCAGGCCCGGCTGTCCGGCCCGCTGCTGGACCGGGTCGACCTGCGGGTCGAGGTCGATCCGGTCACCCGTGCCCAGCTCACCGAACCCGGGGCCCGGGGCGAGTCCTCGGCGACCGTCGCCGACCGGGTCCGGGCGGCCCGGGAGCGGGCCGCGGCCCGCCTCGCCGGAACTCCCTGGGGCAGCAACAGCGAGGTGCCCGGAAGAGAGCTGCGAAGCCGCTTCCACGCCGCCGCCGGTGCGATGGACGAGGCCGAGCGCAGCCTCGAGCGGGGCGTGCTCACGGCCCGTGGCATCGACCGGGTGCTGCGCGTCGCCTGGACGGTCGCGGACCTCGTCGGCCACGACCGCCCGGACGCCGGCGACGTCTGCCTCGCCCTGCAACTGCGCACCGGGATTCCACGGGGCGTGCCCATGGCCCTCGGGGTCCTGGCATGACCATGGGGGCCGACGCGGGGGAGGAGCGGCTGGGGCGGGTCTTCCTCGCCCGGGTCATGGAGCCGGGGGACGAGGCCGGCGGGCGGTGGCTGCGGGAGTTCGGGGTGGCGGAAGTGGTCCGGCGGTTGCGCGACGGCGGGCGGCGGCTGCCGGGGGTGAGCGGCAAACGGTGGGCCGGACTGGTGGCGCGGGCCGGACGGGCCGAGCCGGAGCGGGACCTTGAGGAGGCGCGGAACGCCGGTGTGCGGTTCGTGTGCCCGGGCGACATCGAGTGGCCGGGCCGGCTCGACGACCTGGGCGACGAGCGGCCCACGGGCCTGTGGGTGCGCGGCACGCCCAGTCTGCGGATATGGGCGCTCGGCTCCGTCGCCGTGGTCGGGGCGCGCGCCTGCACCGAGTACGGGACGCATGTGGCGGCCACCCTCGCCGCCGAGCTGGCAGAGCGGGGATGGGTCGTCGTGTCCGGCGGGGCCTACGGCATCGACGGGGCCGCCCACCGGGGCGCCCTCGCGGCCGGCGGGGCCACCGTCGCCGTGCTGGCCTGCGGCGTCGACCGGCCCTACCCGCGCGGGCACACCGCGCTGATCAACCGGATCGCGGAGCAGGGCCTGGTGGTGGGGGAGCTGCCGCCCGGCGATCACCCGACGCCGAGCCGGTTCATCCTGCGGAACCGGGTGATCGCGGCGCTCACCCGGGGCACCGTCGTCGTGGAGGCCGCCTGCCGCAGCGGCTCGCTGGTCACCGCGCGGGCCGCCGAGCGGCTCGGCAGGTTCACGATGGGTGTCCCGGGGCCGGTCACCAGCTCTCTCTCCTCCGGCGTGCACGAACTGCTGCGCGGCGGGGCCACGCTGGTCACCGATGCCGCGGACGTCATCGAACTCGTGGGTGACATGGGTGAGCTGGCCCCGCCCCGGCGTGGCCCCGTGCTCCCGCGTGACCTGCTGGAACCGGCCGCGCGGGCCGTCCTCGCCGCCCTGCCCGGAAACGGCCTGGCCGACGCCGGGGAGATCGCGCGCGGCGCGCGGACCACCCCGGACGAGGTGATCGCGAGACTGTACGAACTCCGAGCACTTGGTTACGTCGAACGACACGGCGATGGCTGGAAGTTGACACGCCAGGCGCTGATCTCGGCCCGGGGCGGCCCATCTCCGTGCTGACCGAGCGTGTTCGGCCGTCCGGGGGAATGCCCTAAGCCCTTGGGAATTCCCGGAGTTGGCGCATCCGGGTGGTCACGCAGAGCGAGCCGGCGACTGTGATGGTGCGACCCGTGGAGAAGCTCCGCGCAGGGGTGGTGCCTCGTTGTTCGCACACCGCGACTCCACAGTCACGCTACGCTCACGAAGTCCGGGCGCAGACCGCGCCGACTCGCCATCAGACCGACAGCTCACCCGGGTGCCCCACTTCACCCAAGGTGATCCACCGCGCACCACTTCCGCTCACCACCCCACCTCGCAGCACTTCACGGCAGATCACGGCACTTCACGGCAGAACGGCACAAGGCGACGAATGCCCCAGCACACCTCCGGCTCCGACCGGGCGGCGGTCCCACCAGCCGCCCGCGACGGTGGCAGCGTGCGGCCGCCCGCTCCCTCGACGCTCGACGAACTGTGGCGGTCGTACAAGGCGACGGGGGACGAGCGGCTGCGGGAGCAACTGATCCTGCACTACTCGCCGCTGGTCAAGTACGTGGCGGGCCGGGTCAGCGTCGGTCTGCCGCCCAACGTGGAGCAGGCCGACTTCGTCTCCTCGGGAGTGTTCGGACTGATCGACGCGATCGAGAAGTTCGACATCGACCGGGAGATCAAGTTCGAGACGTACGCGATCACCCGGATCCGGGGCGCCATGATCGACGAGCTGCGGGCGCTGGACTGGATCCCCCGGTCCGTCCGGCAGAAGGCGCGCAATGTCGAACGGGCCTACGCCACCCTGGAGGCGCGGCTGCGGCGAACCCCGACGGAGGGGGAGGTCGCCGCCGAGCTGGACATGGAGGTGGACGAGCTGCACGCCGTGTTCAGCCAGTTGTCGCTGGCCAACGTGGTCGCGCTGGAGGAGCTGCTGCATGTCGGCGGCGACGGCGGCGACCGGCTCAGCCTCATGGACACGCTCGAGGACACCGCCGCCGACAACCCGGTGGAGGTCGTCGAGGACCGGGAACTGCGGCGGTTCCTCGCGCGCGCGATCAACACGCTGCCGGAGCGGGAGAAGACGGTCGTCACGCTCTACTACTACGAGGGGCTCACCCTCGCCGAGATCGGCAATGTGCTCGGGGTCACCGAGAGCCGGGTCAGCCAGATCCACACCAAGTCAGTGCTCCAGCTGAGGGCGAAGCTGGCGAGCTTCGGACGCTGAGTCGTTCCCGTTCACGGGGACGCGTCCGTAAAGTGGTCGACGTGCCAAGGATTCGAGCGGCCTCCGTGGCCGAGCACCGGTCGATGCAGCGAGCCGCCCTGCTGGACGCGGCTCGGTCCCTGCTGTCCGCTGGCGGGACCGACGCGCTGACGTTTCCCGCGCTGGCCGAACGGACGGGCCTGGCACGGTCGTCCGTGTACGAGTACTTCCGCTCGCGCGCCGCCGTGGTCGAGGAGCTGTGCGAGGTCGACTTCCCCGTCTGGGCGGCGGAGGTCGCGACGGCGATGGAGCGCGCGGCGACGGCCGAGGGCAAGGTCGAGGCGTACGTGCGGCAGCAGCTGGCGCTGGTCGGGGACCGGCGGCACCGGGCCGTCGTGGCGATCTCGGCGAGTGAGCTGGACGCGGGGGCGCGCGAGAAGATCCGCGCGGCTCACGGAGGGCTGGTCGCGATGGTCGTCGAGGCCCTGGCGGAGATGGGGCACGAGCAGCCCCGGCTGGCGGCGATGCTGTTGCAGGGGGTCGTGGACGCGGCCGTGCGGCGGATCGAGCTGGGTGCGGCCGAGGAGCCGGCCAGGATCACGGACGCCGCTGTCCGGATGGCTCTGCGGGGGGTTCAGGGCTGAAGGGGCTGCCGCGAGGCTGGGCGGGGTTTGGGCCTCGTGCTTTCAGGGCGCCCTTTGCCGGTGTGGGCCGGCAGGTGTTGCGCTTGCCCGCGCTTGCGGGGTGCTTCCCTCACTCGCGGCTTCCCTCACCCGCGGCTCCGCTCGAGCGGGGGGACCCCCATCGCCCACCCGTGCCGCCCTGGGTCCCCCCGACCCTTGAGGCACTGGGGGAGGGCACGCATGCCCGCGGCTACGGGTAGCCGGCCGCCGCCAGGCCGCTAAGCCGGCACGTTCAGCACCGGTAGCAGTCGGGATGGTCCCCTGCGCAGTAGCCACGGTGGTAGCAGGGTCAGCGGGTTCAGGTAGGTCTCGCCGGTCAGCAGGCCCCAGTGCACGCAGGTGGTGGGGCAGTGCGGGGCCGTGGCCTCCACCGTGCCGACCACGTCACCCGCCCCGACCTCGTCCCCCTTCCGCACCGACGGGGCCACCGGCTCGTACGTCGTGCGCAGATCCGTCCCCGTCAGTTCCACCGACACCACGCCACGCCCCGCCACCCGTCCCGCGAAGGACACCCGTCCGGGTGCCACCGCCCGTACCGGGGCACCGGCCGGCGCGCCCAGGTCCACACCCCGGTGCCCGGGGCCGTACACCGTCGCCGGCGGCTCCCAGCCCCGTACCACCACCGGCCGGACCCCCACCGGCCAGGCGCGGGCGATGGCCGGAACCGGTGCCCGCGAAGGCGGTGAGGGCGCCGGGGCCGGGGTGTCCGCGGAGGCCAGGGGCGTAGGCACGAGTGCCGCGAGACCGAGCACCAAGCCCGCCCACACACCCGAATGCCGCATCACTCGTCGCATGCCGGAACCCTCCCGCACCCGAGTGATCACGGCCGGGATCTGTGGACCACCCCCCGGTTGTGGACAGCGGCGTCACCCGCTGCCCCGGCGGTCCCGTACACTTTCTCTGGCGATCCGGGTCACCGGGTCGACTTCGCACGCCCCGGTACGGGTCTCGTCGGACGACGTTTGTCGGACGGTCCGTATCAGCGCCCCTCGGTCCTTCGTGGCACCGGCGCAACGCGGGCGTCAGGCGCGACGGCCGACCGGCAGTCGCGGCACAACCGAGAAACTCAAGGAGATACGGCCATGGCCGTCGTCACGATGCGGGAGCTGCTGGAGAGCGGCGTCCACTTCGGTCACCAGACCCGTCGCTGGAACCCGAAGATGAAGCGCTTCATCTTCACCGAGCGCAACGGCATCTACATCATCGACCTGCTCCAGTCGCTGTCGTACATCGACCGCGCCTACGAGTTCGTCAAGGAGACCGTCGCCCATGGCGGCACGGTCATGTTCGTCGGTACGAAGAAGCAGGCGCAGGAGGCCATCGCCGAGCAGGCCACCCGCGTCGGCATGCCCTACGTCAACCAGCGCTGGCTGGGCGGCATGCTCACCAACTTCTCGACCGTCTACAAGCGCCTGCAGCGCCTGAAGGAGCTCGAGCAGATCGACTTCGAGGACGTGGCCGCCTCCGGCCTCACCAAGAAGGAGCTGCTCGTCCTCTCCCGCGAGAAGGCCAAGCTGGAGAAGACCCTCGGCGGTATCCGCGAGATGCAGAAGGTGCCCAGCGCCGTCTGGATCGTGGACACCAAGAAGGAGCACATCGCCGTTGGTGAGGCCCGGAAGCTGAACATCCCGGTCGTCGCGATTCTCGACACCAACTGCGACCCCGACGAGGTCGACTACAAGATCCCGGGCAACGACGACGCGATCCGCTCCGTCACCCTGCTCACCCGTGTGATCGCCGACGCGGTCGCCGAGGGCCTCATCTCCCGCTCTCGTGTCGCCACCGGTGACAAGGGCGAGAAGGCCGCGGCCGAGCCGCTCGCCGAGTGGGAGCGCGACCTGCTCGAGGGCGAGAAGAAGGCCGACGAGGCCGCTCCCGCCGAGGCTGCTCCGGCCGCCGAGGCCGAGAAGCCGGCCGAGGCCCCCGCCGCCGAGGCCGAGAAGCCCGCCGAGGCCCCCGCCGCCGAGGCCGAGAAGCCGGCTGAGGCCCCCGCCGCCGAGGCCGCCCCGGCCGCCGAGGGCGAGCAGGCCTGACGTCAGCGTCGACGGTGGGGGCGGTACGGATCCATTGCGCCTCCGGCGCGGGTAAGTCCGCCCCCACCGTTCACCCGTAGGTCGGCACGCCGTCCGCGATCCACGGCTACAAGTGGACACGGACCGTGCGGATCTCCGTTCTCCGAAGACTTCGAGAAAGACTCACAGACTCATGGCGAACTACACCGCCGCCGACGTCAAGAAGCTCCGTGAGCTGACCGGCGCCGGCATGATGGACTGCAAGAAGGCGCTGGACGAGGCCGAGGGCAACGTCGAGAAGGCCGTCGAGGCGCTTCGCATCAAGGGCCAGAAGGGCGTCGCCAAGCGCGAGGGCCGCTCCGCCGAGAACGGCGCCGTGGTCTCCGTCATCGCCGACGACAACTCCTCCGGCGTCATCGTCGAGCTGAAGTGCGAGACGGACTTCGTGGCCAAGGGCGACAAGTTCCAGGCCGTGGCCCGGACCATCGCCGAGCACGTCGCGAAGACCTCCCCGGCCGACCTCGAGGCCCTGCTCGCCTCCGAGATCGAGGCCGGTAAGACCGTGCAGGCGTTCGTGGACGAGGCCAACGCCAACCTCGGCGAGAAGATCGTCCTGGACCGCTTCGCGCAGTTCTCCGACGGCTTCGTCACCGCGTACATGCACCGCACCATGCCCGACCTGCCCCCGCAGATCGGTGTCCTCGTCGAGCTGGACAAGCCGAACGCCGAGGTCGCCAAGGGCATCGCCCAGCACATCGCCGCCTTCGCGCCGAAGTACCTCGCCAAGGAGGACGTGCCGGCCGAGGTCGTCGAGGCCGAGCGTCGCATCGCCGAGGAGACCACCCGCGCCGAGGGCAAGCCCGAGGCCGCGATCGCCAAGATCGTCGACGGTCGCGTCAACGGCTTCTTCAAGGACGCCACGCTGCTCGGCCAGCCGTACGCGCTGGACAACAAGAAGTCGGTCCAGAAGGTACTGGACGAGGCCGGTGTCACCCTGAAGCGCTTCTCGCGCATCAAGGTCGGCATCTGAGTCCGTACCGCGATCGACGCGCGACCGCTATAGGGTCGACAGCAGTCGTCCGCGCACACCGCCACACCCGGGCACGTGGCGGACGGCAGCAGATCTGACGAGGAGGCCATTGCCGCGCATGGGAGCGAAAAGCGACCCCAACCGGCAATGGCCTTCTTCGTATGTGCAACACGTGAAAGAGGCGGGATCCCCATGACCACCAAGGCCCAGAAGAGCGACGACGGCAAAGTACGCGGCCGGTTTCTGCTGAAGCTGTCCGGAGAGGCCTTCTCCGGTGGCGGGGGCCTGGGCGTGGACCCGGACGTGGTGCACAAGATCGCCCGCGAGATCGCGGCCGTCGTCCGGGACGGCGCGGAGGTCGCGGTCGTCATCGGCGGCGGCAACTTCTTCCGCGGTGCCGAACTCCAGCAGCGCGGCATGGACCGCGCCCGCTCCGACTACATGGGCATGCTCGGCACCGTGATGAACTGCCTCGCCCTCCAGGACTTCCTGGAGAAGGAGGGCATCGACAGCCGGGTGCAGACCGCCATCACCATGGGCCAGGTCGCCGAGCCGTACATCCCGCTGCGCGCCGTGCGCCACCTGGAGAAGGGCCGCGTGGTCATCTTCGGCGCCGGAATGGGCATGCCGTACTTCTCCACCGACACCACCGCCGCCCAGCGCGCCCTGGAGATCGACGCCGAGGCGCTGCTCATGGGCAAGAACGGCGTGGACGGCGTCTACGACTCCGACCCCAAGACCAACCCCGACGCCGTCAAGTTCGACGCCCTCGGCTACGGCGAGGTCATCACCCGGGACCTCAAGGTCGCCGACGCCACCGCCATCACCCTGTGCCGTGACAACAAGCTGCCGATCCTCGTGTTCGAGCTGCTCGCCGAGGGCAATATCGCCCGGGCCGTCAAGGGTGAGAAGATCGGCACGCTGGTGGGTGACCAGGGCAGCCGGGACTGACCGGCACACCCCGGGCGCCCGGGGTACGACACCTGTCCGGGGGACGGACGGGACGCGCCCTGGCCGGGGGATGGACAATGTCCTGCCGGTCGGGAACCGTGCAGGAAGAAGACGCGACGCAGCCGGCCGCCGCCCGACAGAGGAACCGCAGCCGGGCCTTACTCAAGACACGCAGGAGCAAGTGGTGATCGAAGAGACCCTCCTCGAGGCCGAGGAGAAGATGGAGAAGGCCGTCGTGGTCGCCAAGGAGGACTTCGCCGCGATCCGCACCGGCCGTGCGCACCCGGCGATGTTCAACAAGATCGTGGCCGACTACTACGGCGCGCCGACGCCGATCAACCAGCTGGCTTCGTTCTCCGTGCCGGAGCCGCGCATGGCGGTCGTGACCCCGTTCGACAAGAGCGCGCTGCGCAACATCGAGCAGGCGATCCGGGACTCCGACCTGGGCGTCAACCCGAGCAACGACGGCAACATCATCCGCGTGGTGTTCCCCGAGCTCACCGAGGAGCGCCGCCGCGACTACATCAAGGTCGCCAAGAGCAAGGCGGAGGACGCCCGGGTGTCGATCCGCTCGGTGCGCCGCAAGGCCAAGGACGCCATCGACAAGCTGATCAAGGACGGCGAGGTCGGTGAGGACGAGGGCCGCCGTGCGGAGAAGGAGCTCGACGACACCACCGCGAAGTACGTCGCTCAGGTGGACGAGCTCCTGAAGCACAAGGAAGCGGAGCTGCTCGAAGTCTGATGAGCCACTCTTCCTGGGGGGCGCCGCCAACGGCGGGGCAGACCGGCTACTGGGGGCCCACCGAGGGTGGGCCTGTCCAGGGGGCTGCCCCGGCGGGTCCCGCGTACGATGCGCCTGAGGCGCAGCAGACTCGCCCCATGCCCATCGTGCCCGACGTACCCGCGCATGGCGGAGACCAGGACGACGACCGGGGGGCCGCTCGGCTGAGTGGCCCCTTGTTCCGCAACGAGACGCAGAATCCGGAGCCCATGCCCGACGCCCCGCAGCCGGCGCCCGCGCCGCAGAAGAAGAGCGCGGGCCGCGACCTGAGCGCCGCGATAGGCGTCGGAGTCGGGCTCGGTGTGGTGATCATCGCGTCCCTGTTCGTCGTCAAGGCCGTCTTCGTGGGCGTGATCGCGGTCGCTGTGGTCGTCGGGCTGTGGGAGCTGACCAGCAGGCTGCGGGAGCGCAAGGACATCGGGGCGCCGCTGGTGCCGCTCGCGGTGGGCGGTGCGGCGATGGTGGCCGCCGGGTACGTCCGCGGCGCCGAGGGCGCGTGGGTCGCGATGGCGCTGACCGCGCTCGCGGTACTGGTCTGGCGCATGACGGAACCGCCGGAGGGCTATCTCAAGGACGTCACCGCCGGTGTCTTCGCGGCGTTCTACGTGCCGTTCCTGGCCACGTTCGTCGCGATGATGCTCACCGCCGACGACGGTTCCTGGCGTGTGCTGACCTTCCTGCTCCTGACGGTGGTCAGCGACACCGGCGCGTATGCCGTCGGCTGGCGCTTCGGCAAGAACAAGCTCGCCCCGCGCATCAGCCCCGGCAAGACCCGTGAGGGTCTGCTCGGCGCGGTGCTGTTCGCCATGGTCGCGGGCGCGCTGTGCATGCAGTTCCTGATCGACGACGGCCGCTGGTGGCAGGGCCTCCTCCTCGGCCTCGCCGTCGCCGCCAGCGCCACCCTCGGGGACCTCGGCGAATCCATGATCAAGCGCGACCTGGGCATCAAGGACATGGGCACCCTGCTCCCCGGTCACGGCGGCATCATGGACCGCCTGGACTCGCTGCTGCCGACCGCGCCGGTGGTCTGGCTCCTCCTGGTGCTGTTCGTCGGCTCCGCCTGAGCCGCCCGGAGCGCACGGAAGACGGGCCCCATCCTGGCCACAGGGTGGGGCCCGTCGTCGTACGCGCTGAGTTCAGGAGGTGGTGCGGATGGCGGCGATGTCGAACTGGAGGCGGACCTTCTCGCTCACCATGGCCCCGCCCTGGGCGAGCCTGGCGTCGTAGGTCAGACCCCAGTCGCACCGGTTGATGGTCGTGGTGCCGTCGAAGCCGACCCGCTCGTAGCCGAACGGGTCCGTCACATGACCGATGTAGGTGAGTTCCAGGTCGACGGGGCGGCTGACGTTCTTGATGGTGAGGTCGCCGGTCATCCGGTAGACGTCCTCGCCGGCGAGCCGTACGGCGTTGCTCGTGAAGGTCATCCGCGGATACGTCGCCGCGTCCAGGAACTCGCGGCCCATCAGATGGGCGTCGCGCTGCTCCACCCCGGTGTCCACGCTGGCCGTGTACATCACGATGTCGGCCCGGGAGCGGGCCGGGTCACCGGCGTCGAAGTAGAGCCTGCTCTCGTACTCCGTGAAGGCACCGCGCACCGTGGTCACCATCGCGTGCCGCACGGAGAACCCGATCCTGCTGTGCGCGGGGTCGATCGCCCACTCCCCGGTGAGGGACGCCAGTCCGGGATCGGGCAGGACAGCGGTGGCACCGGACGCCGAGGCGGGGTGCGTGGCGGGGGAGGCGGGCGCCTCCAGACGCCGCTGGAAAGGGCTGCGGCCGAAAAGGTTCATGGAGCACCTTGCTACGGCAGCACGCCCGGCCCGGCAAGACCCGACCAGGAAACCCGACCGTTCACCCGCAGAACTTCACAGGTGGGGAGGAGAGTGGACCCGGGCGCCGGTGCGATGTTGAGCGAGTGTTTTACAACTGGTCGCCCTGGCCGGTGTCCTCGCTGTCCTGACCGTCGTTCCCGGCCCGGACAGGGCTGTCGTGACGAAACGGCCGGCGCCGACGCCCTCGGCCGGCATGTGTGCCCCGGGCGCCGTGGCGTCTGCTCGTCGGGCGTCCTCGACGGTGGCAATGTGGGAGATGTGAAAGCTGAGGACAGCTCAGCCGGTATGTGGCAGCTACGGCGGTCGAGTCACGCGTTGCTGCTGATTCCGATCGTCCTCATCGTCGTGATCACGGCGGTCGACCAGCTGGTCCCGGAGGACATCCATCTCGGCCCGCTGCTCGTGATCGCCCCCGCGATCACCGCCTCGTTCACGGGCGCGTGGCTCACTGGCGTGATCGGCTCCCTGGCGGTGGCGGCACAGGCGTACATCGGCTGGCACTTCGGCGTGCTCTTCTCGCGCAACGTGCTGGTCCAGATTCTCGCCCTGGCGGTGCTCTCGGCCCTGAGCGTGGTCTTCTGCCTGATGCGCGAGCGCCGCCAGCGCCAACTGGCCCAGGTGCGGTCGGTCGCCGAGGCCGCACAGCACGGCCTGCTGTGGCCGCTGCCGGAGCGTATGGGGCCCCTGCAGATCGCCTGTCTGTACCTGGCCGCCGAGGACGAAGCGAAGATCGGCGGCGACCTGTACGCGGCCACCCGCGTCACCGGCGGCGTGCGCATCATGATCGGTGATGTCCGGGGCAAGGGGCTGTCCGCCATCGGCGAGGCCGCCCTTCTCCTCGGCGCCTTCCGCGAGGCCGCCCACCGCCACGCCACCCTTCCCGACCTGGCCACCACGCTGGACCACAGCGTGACCCGGTACCTGGCCGACTTCGAGCCGACCGCGGAGGCCGGCGAGCGTTTCGCGACCATGCTGCTGCTGGAACTCCCCGACGACGACCACACCATCCGGATGATCAGTTGCGGCCACCCCCCTCCGCTGCTGCTCAGTCCGAACAGCACCCTCACGGTCCCCAGCCTGCACCCCGCACCACCGCTGGGGACCACGGAAACGGGACCGGAGGCGTACGCCATCGACGCGGCTTCCTTCGAGCCGGGCGACACCCTGCTGCTCTACACGGACGGCGTCATCGAAGCCCGCGACCGCGACGGCCGCTTCTACCCCCTGGAGACGCGGGTCGCCCAGTGGAACAGGACCGGCCCCGAATCGCTGCTCCACCACATCCACCGCGATCTGCTCTCCCACACCCGCGGACGCCTCAACGACGACGCCGCTCTCGTCGCCCTGCACCGCCACCCGGACCGCCACGGACACCGCCGTCACGGCCGCGTCATCCACTCGAGCGGCTTCGGACACACCCCGTGAACCACGCGGTGCCCGAGCGCTTCTCCTGCCCGGAACCGGTCCGCTCCAGTGCCCATTGCAGCGGGCTCCGGCCCGGGGTGGGCGGCAGTTGCCGTGCGGCGTCGAGGTTCTGCGTCCTGTACGTGCGCGTGGATGCAGCGGGTGAGCGATGTGACGTCGGTGATGGAGACGGTCCACTCATCGGCGTAGAGCCGTGCGGCTTCACCGATGATCACCGCTGGGCCGTCTTCGGGCCGTCCGGTGTCGCTCGTGACGAACGGTGACGGCTCCTCACCACAGGCGTGGCGAGCGACGGCCGCAGGTCACCCGATTGGATCTGCGACACTGGTACCACCATGCCCAAGCCCGGAGAACTCACTTTCGTCGCCCCCCGCGGAGCCAAGAAGCCGCCGCGGCATCTTGCTGATCTCACGCCTGCCGAGCGCAAGGACGCCGTGGCCGAGATCGGTGAGAAGCCGTTCCGTGCCAAGCAGCTGTCGCAGCACTACTTCGCGCGGTACGCGCACGACCCGGCGGAGTGGACCGACATCCCCGCCGCCGCGCGCGGCAGACTGCGGGAAGCGTTGCTGCCCGAGCTGATGACCGTCGTGCGGCATCTGTCGACCGACCAGGGGACGACCCGCAAGACGCTGTGGCGGCTGTTCGACGGCACGCTCGTGGAGTCCGTGCTGATGCGGTACCCGGACCGGGTCACCATGTGCATCAGCTCGCAGGCCGGGTGCGGGATGAACTGCCCGTTCTGCGCGACCGGGCAGGCCGGGCTGGACCGCAACCTGTCCACCGCGGAGATCGTGCACCAGATCGTGGACGGGATGCGGGCGCTGCGGGACGGAGAGGTGCCGGGCGGGCCCGCGCGGCTCTCCAACATCGTCTTCATGGGCATGGGGGAGCCGCTCGCCAACTACAAGCGGGTCGTGGGTGCCGTCCGGGCGCTGACCGACCCCGCTCCCGACGGGCTCGGGCTGTCGCAGCGCGGCATCACCGTGTCGACGGTCGGGCTGGTCCCGGCCATCCACCGGTTCTCCGACGAGGGCTTCAAGTGCCGGCTCGCGATCTCCCTGCACGCCCCCGACGACGAGCTGCGTGACACCCTCGTCCCCGTGAACACGCGGTGGAAGGTGCGCGAGGTGCTGGACGCCGGCTTCGAGTACGCCGCGAAGTCCGGGCGCCGGCTGTCCATCGAGTACGCGCTGATCCGGGACATCAACGACCAGGCCTGGCGCGGCGACCGGCTCGGCCGGCTGCTCAGGGGCAGGCCCGTGCACGTCAACCTCATTCCGCTGAACCCGACGCCGGGCTCGAAGTGGACCGCCTCGCGGCCCGAGGACGAGAAGGCGTTCGTGGAGGCGATCGCGGCCCATGGCGTACCGGTCACGGTCCGGGACACCCGGGGGCAGGAGATCGACGGGGCCTGTGGTCAGCTCGCGGCGACCGAGCGATAATCTGGCCACGTCAACACATCTGCATATTCCGACAGGGGAGCGCCACAGCGCTGAGAGTGCGGCAACCGGGCCGCAGACCCTCTGAACCTCGCCCAGGTCATTCTGGGTAGGAAGTTCGGTCATCACTCAAGCTGTTGCGCCCTGCCCGGACTTCCCCGTGGAGCCCGGGCAGGGCCGCGTCTCTTCCTGGCCAACCCCAGGAGGACATCCAGTGCACAACAAGACCCTCGTGGCCGTGGCGACCGGGCTCGGCCTCCTCGCCCTGCCCGTGCTGACCGGGTGCGGGTCGGGCGACGCCAAGGACTCCGCCGCCGACTCCAGGACCGTGACCCTCGTCAGCCACGACTCGTGGCTCGTCTCCAAGAGCGTCATGAAGGACTTCGAGAAGAAGTCCGGGTACAAGGTCAAGGTCCTCAAGAGCGGCGACGCCGGGCAGGCCGTGAACAAGGCGCTGCTGACCAAGGACAACCCGCAGGGCGACGTCTTCTTCGGCGTCGACAACACCCTGCTCTCCCGCGCCCTGGACAACGGGCTGTTCCAGTCCTACGAGCCGAAGGGCTCCGGCCTGGTACTGCCCCAGTACCGCGTCGACCAGGACAAGCACCGCGTCACACCCGTGGACACCGGCGACATCTGCGTCAACTACGACAAGGCCTACTTCAGCGAGCACAAGCTGACCCCGCCGCAGTCCTTCGCCGACCTCGCCAAGCCCGCGTACAGGAACCTCCTCGTCACCGAGAACGCCGCCACCTCCTCGCCGGGCCTCGGCTTCCTGCTGGGCAGCGCCGCGAAGTTCGGCAACGACAATTGGCAGGACTACTGGAAGAAGCTCAAGGCCAACGGCGTCAAGGTCGTCGACGGCTGGGAGCAGGCCTACTACCAGGAGTTCTCCGGGTCGTCGGAGGGCAGGAAGGCCGGCGGCGACCGGCCGCTGGTGGTGTCGTACGCCTCCTCGCCGCCCGCGGAGGTCATCTACGCGAAGAAGCGGCCCAGCACCGCCCCCACCGGGGTGTCCCAGGGCACCTGCTTCCGGCAGACCGAGTACGCGGGCCTGCTGAGCAACGCGAAGAACACCAAGGGCGGCAAGGCGTTCCTCGACTTCCTGCTCACCAAGGAGTTCCAGGAGGACATGCCGCTCAACATGTTCGTCTACCCGGTGCGCGAGGGCGCGGCGGTGCCGCCGGACTTCGCGAAGTACGGGCCGCAGGCCAAGAACCCCGAGACCATGGCCCCCGGCGCCATCGCCACCAACCGTGACAGTTGGGTCAAGTCGTGGACGTCGCTCGTACTGAGGTAGCGGCCCGCGAGGGCACCGCGCGCGGGAGCGCGGCGCGGCTGGGGCTGATGGCCCTGCCCGTCGCGTTCTTCGCCGTGTTCTTCGCCTGGCCCGTCGCCGCGATCGTGGCGCGCGGGCTGAAGGCGGACGGTGTCTGGCAGTTCGGGCGGATGGCGGACGTCGTCACCCAGCCGGACATCCGGCACGTGCTGTGGTTCACCGCCTGGCAGGCGCTCGCCTCCACCGCGCTCACCCTGCTGCTCGCGCTGCCCGCCGCCCATGTCTTCGCCCGCCTCGACTTCCCCGGCAAACATCTGCTGCGGGCGGTCGTCACGGTCCCGTTCGTGCTGCCGACCGTCGTCGTGGGCACGGCGTTCCTGGCGCTCGTCGGACGCGGCGGGCTGCTCGACGACCTGTGGGGCGTACGGCTGGACACCACCGTGTGGGCGATCCTGCTGGCGCACGTCTTCTTCAACTACGCGGTCGTCGTACGGACCGTCGGCGGGCTGTGGGCCCAGCTCGACCCCCGGCAGGAACAGGCCGCGCGGATGCTGGGCGCCTCACCGCTGACGGCGTGGCGGAAGGTCACCCTCCCCGCCCTCGCGCCCGCCGTGGCCGCCGCCGCGCTGATGGTCTTCCTGTTCACCTTCACCTCCTTCGGCGTGGTGCAGATCCTCGGCGGCCCCATGTTCTCCACCCTGGAAGTGGAGATCTACCGGCAGACCTCGGAGGTCTTCGACCTCTCCACGGCGGCCGTCCTGACCCTTCTCCAGTTCGTCGCGGTGGGCGCGATCCTCGCCGTGCACGCCTGGACGGTGAGGCGGCGCGAGAGCGCCCTGCGTCTGGTCGACCCGAAGGTGACCGCCCGCCGGCCGCGTGGCGCCGGGCAGTGGGCGTTGCTCGCCGGCGTCCTGCTCACCGTCGTGCTGCTGCTCGTGCTGCCGCTCGCCGTCCTCGTGCAGCGCTCCCTGGACGCACCCGGCCTCGGCTACTACCGGGCGCTGACCGACGCCGACGGCGGCACCTTCCTGGTGGCGCCGCTGCACGCCGTGTGGACCTCCCTGGAGTACGCCGTCGCCGCCACCGCCATCGCCCTGTTGATCGGGGGTCTCGCCGCCGCCGCGCTGGCCCGCCGGGACGCGGGACGGCTGGTGCGCGGCTTCGACGCGCTGCTGATGCTGCCGCTCGGCGTCTCCGCCGTCACCGTCGGCTTCGGCTTCCTGATCGCCCTGGACCGGCCGCCGCTGGACCTCAGGCAGTCCTGGATCCTCGTTCCGCTCGCCCAGGCGCTGGTCGGCGCCCCCTTCGTGGTACGGACCATGCTGCCCGTGCTGCGGGCGGTGGACGGCCGGCTGCGGGAGGCGGCGGCCGTGCTCGGCGCCTCGCCCTGGCGGGTGTGGCGGGAGGTCGACCTGCCGCTGGTGCGGCGGGCGCTGCTGGTCGCGGCCGGGTTCGCCTTCGCGGTGTCGCTGGGGGAGTTCGGGGCGACCGTGTTCATCGCGCGGCCCGACAACCCGACGCTTCCGGTCGCCGTGGCCCGGCTGCTGAGCCGGCCCGGGGAGCTCAACTACGGGCAGGCGATGGCCCTGTCCACGATTCTGATGGTGGTGTGCGCCGCCGCGCTGCTGGTCCTGGAGCGGCTGCGCACGGACCGGACGGGGGAGTTCTGATGCTGCTGAGCCTCGAGGCCGCGACCGTGCGCCTGGGCGGACGGGCCGTGCTCGACGCGGTGGGCCTCGACGTCGCCGAGCACGAGGTGGTGTGTGTGCTCGGGCCCAGCGGCAGCGGGAAGTCGACGCTGCTCAGGGCGGTGGCCGGGTTGCAGCCGCTGGACTCGGGGCGGGTGCTGCTCGGCGGCCGGGACCAGGCGGGCGTGCCGGCGCACAAGCGCGGTGTCGGGCTGATGTTCCAGGACCACCAGCTCTTCCCGCAGCGGGACGTCGGCGGCAACGTGGCCTTCGGGCTGCGGATGCACGGGGTCGGCAAGGGGCAACGGGACACCGAGGTGGGGGAGTTGCTGGAGCTGGTCGGTCTGCCGGGGGCGGCCCGGCGGGCCGTGGCCGGGCTGTCCGGCGGCGAGCAGCAGCGGGTGGCGCTGGCCCGGGCGCTCGCGCCCCGGCCCCGGCTGCTGATGCTGGACGAGCCGCTGGGCCAGCTCGACCGCTCGCTCCGGGACCGGCTCGTGGTCGAACTCCGCGAACTCTTCCGCCGGTTGGGTACCACTGTGCTCGCCGTGACGCACGACCAGGGCGAGGCGTTCGCGCTGGCCGACCGGGTGGTCGTGATGCGGGACGGGCGGATCGCCCAGTCCGGCACCCCGCTGGAGGTCTGGCAGCGGCCCGCGGACGAGTTTGTGGCCCGGTTCCTCGGCTTCGAGAACGTGGTGCCCGCGACCGTCTCCGACGGCGCCGCGGACACCCCCTGGGGCAAGCTGCCCGTCCCCGACGGCTCGCCCCAGGGCGACCGCCCGCTGCTGGTCCGGCCCGCGGGTGTGCGGCTCGTGGCGGCGGACGAGGGTCTGCCCTGCGCGGTGACCGCCCGTACCTTCAAGGGCACCCATGTGGCCGTCCGGCTGCTGCCCCGGGACGGCGGCCCGCCCCTGGAGGCGGCCTGCGCGCTCCGGGCCGCGCCGGAGCCCGGGGCCGAGGTGGGGCTCGCGTTCGACGCGGCCGAGATCGTCGTGCTCGGGTGATCACCGCGTGCCTGGGGTGAGGGCACGACCTTGCTCGCACATGACCGGTACTGCGACGAAATCGACCGTCAGGTACAGCAGTTGAGGGCCGTGGTGACCTCCGCGCTGATTTCGCCGCCACCGCGCCGACGCGACGCTCGCGGCCGGCCTGCCCTACGAGGTGGCGCCCGACATCGCCGCCGACGCGCTGGACGAGTGGCTCCAGCTCGTGGAGTGGGTCCAGCGGAACGCGGCGCATCCGGCCGCGGCGGAACTGCGCGGCCCCGGGCATGGCATCCACCTGCACGCCACGGACACCGACCCGGCGCTGAACGCCGAGTGGATCGTCGAACTGGGCGAGGAGGGCGTCGGCCGGCGCCGCGGCCACGAGAAGGCCACCGTCGCCCTGCGCGGCCCGCTCACCTCGGTGCTGCTCGCCTTCTACCGCAGGCTGCCGCTGGACGCGCCCGGTCTCGAAGTGCTGGGCGAGCGCGCGGTGCTGGAGTTCTGGCTCGAGCGGACCAGCTTCGGCTGAGCACGACCGCGGCCCGTCCCCCGGGGATACGGGGACGGGCCGCGGTGTTGCACGAGGGGTGTGCGAAGTAGGGCGTCAGCCGCCGTTCTTCGCCCCACGGCGGCGCATGCCGAAGAAGACCGCGCCACCGCCGACGACGACCAGCGCGCCGGCGACACCGGCGATCATGCCGGTGTTGGAGTTCGCACCGGTCTCGGCCAGGTTCGAGTCACCGGCCGCCGGGGACGGCGCGTTGCTCGAGGTGCCCGCCGGGGCGGTGCTGCTCTCCGACTCAGACGGAGTCGGCGTGGCGGACTCCTCCGGGGCGGACGGGGACGGCTTCGACGACGGGCTCGCCGGCGCGCTCGGGGAGGAGGACTCCTCCTTCTTGCAGGCCGTGGCCGGGGTCGTCAGGTCGGGCTTGATGTCATCGTTGACGTCGAACCGCTGGGTCTTGACGTCGACGTGGATGCGGTAGGTCGTGCTGGCCTTCCAGTCCACGTCGAAGACGACCGGCGTGCCTGCGCCGCCCGAACCCTGGACGTCCTTCTGACCGACCTTCGTCTCGCCGGCGTCGGTCTTCTCGTAGACGGTGACGGTGGCGTTGGTGCCGGAGGCGTCGGTGTCCGTGACGGTGATCTGGCCCTGTTCACCGGTGCAGCCGGCCACGGCCGTGAAGTCGCGGATGTTGCAGGCCGAGGCGGAGCCCGCGACACCGAGCGCCAGCGCGGCGGAGGCGGAGGCGACGCCCAGGATGCGCACGGAACGACGTGCGTTACGGCGAGTTATGGACACGTTTGTCCTTTACAGAGTGCATAACTGCGGGGGGTAGAGGGGGTGTTGAGGCACATGGATGAGATGAGATCCCAGCACCCCCAAGAGACACACAGGTCTATAAGCGTTCCATAAGAAGTGTCAATGCATATGCCCGCAACGCACGTTGGCTTTGCCTTCTTATTGCCCTCGCAGGCGTTTCAATGCCTCGGGAGCCTGCTCGATCCGGTCAACCAGGCTGATTCGGGACTCCATCGCCCGGCCCCCGGCCAGCGACCGCAGCAGCGGCCAGGCGGGCAGCCGCCGCGTCCAGTGCTCCTCGTCCACGAGCACCATGGGAGTGGGCCCACCCCGCGACTCGTAGTAGTTCGGCGTCGCGTTGTCGAAGATCTCCTGTACGGTCCCGGCCGCGCCCGGCAGGAACACCACCCCGGCGGTGGAGCGGGCCAGCAGGCCGTCCTCGCGGATGGCGTTGGTGAAGTACTTCGCGATGTGCGCGGCGAAGGCGTTCGGCGGCTCGTGCCCGTAGAACCAGGTCGGGATGCCCACCGACTCCCCACCGCCGGGCCAGCGTTCGCGCACCTCGAAGGCGGCCCGTGCCCAGTCGGTGACGGACGGCCGGAAGGACGGCGTCTTGGCGAGGAGCAGGAGCGCCTCCTCGAGCATGCCGTCGGCGAAGGGCGCGGCGTACGCGCCGAGGTTCGCCGCCTCCATCGCGCCCGGTCCGCCACCCGTGGCGACCGTGAACCCGGCGCGCGTCAGCTCGCGGCCCAGCCGGGCCGCGCCGGCGTACTCGGCGGTGCCACGGGCCATCGCGTGTCCGCCCATGACGCCCACCACCCGGGCGCCGGCGAGGAGTTCGTCCAGGGAGTCGGAGACCGAGTCGTCGTGGATCGCGCGCAGCATCGAGGCGAAGACGTCGCCGTCCGCCTTGGTGCGCTGGAACCAGGCGTAGGCCCGCGCGTCGGGCGTCGCCTCGTAGCCGTCGTCGAGTGACTCGAACAACTCGTCGGGCGTGTAGGCGAACCCGCGGTACGGATCGAAGGGGAGCCCCGGTATCGGCGGGAAGACCAGGGCGCCGGCCGAGCGGACGTGCGCGGCGGCCTCGGGGTCCATCGGGCAGCCGAGGAAGACGGCGCCCGCGGTGTCGGCGGTGAGCAGCTCGTTCGTACGTGCCGTCAGATCGACGGCCTGGACACGGAATCGGGTCAGCGAGCCGTGCGCGGCGACCACCTCGTCGAACTCGGCGAGGGACTCGATCTCACGGTCGTGGGCGGCTCGGTTCGGCTGGGCGGGTGTCTGATCCACCCGCCCATGCTAGGCGTGCGTGTGCGCGTGCCCGGCCGGAAGGGTCAGCCCTGGACCGCGGCCGGGTCCATCCACATCACCTCCCAGGTGTGGCCGTCGAGGTCGTCGAAGGCGCGGCCGTACATGAAGCCGTGGTCCTGGGTCTCGCCGCTCGCCGAGCCGCCGGCCGCGATCGCCCCGTCGACCAGCTCGTCCACCTTCTCGCGGCTCTCCGCGCTCAGGCAGATCAGCACCTCGCTGGTCCTGGTGGAGTCCGCGATCTCCTTCTTGGTGAAATCGGCGTAGCGCTGCTTGCTCAGCAGCATCGCGACGATCGTGTCGCTGATCACCACGCAGGCGCAGTCGTCGGTGCTGAACTGCGGGTTGATCGAGTAGCCGAGCCCGGTGAAGAACTTCCTCGAGGCCTCGACGTCGTCGGTGGCCAGGTTCACGAAGATCATCTGCTGGTACACGGGGTGCCTCCCTGGGCTGCGGTCGCTGCTGTCGTGGGTTGGACACCGGGCGGCGGGAAAACTCATCGCCGGGTGGCGATCTTCTTCCGCCCGGCTCCGGCGCGGGATCTCAGTGGGCCGACGCCAGCGCCGCGAGATGGGCGATCACCAGCGTGAGCGGGCCGAACAGCGCCAGCAGGGCGGCCGCGCGCAGGGCGGCGGCGGTACGCAGCATTCCCGCCGGGGCGCCGAGCCGCAGCAGGGCGGCGGTGGTCTCGGCACGGCACTGACGGGCCTCGACGGCCGCCGTCAGCAGGGTGGCCACGGTGCATCCGGTGACCACGAGCGCGCCGAGCGCGGTGAGCGGGCCGGGGGACGCGGCCGGGCCCTCGTACAGGACGGTCATGGCGTACGTGGCCGAGGCGGCCGCGCAGGCCACGCCGAGCGGCCGGCCGATCCGTGGGGCCTCCGCCATGAGCACGCGGCCGGCCAGCAGCCGGAGCGCTCCGGGGTGGGTGGACTGCAGCAGGCGCCCGCACAGGTGGGTGAGGCCGGGGGTGGCGAGCACGAGCCCGGCGGCGGTGAGGATCCAGCCGGCCAGGACGGCCATGGCCTCGGTGGGCAGATGGGTGAGGGCGGGGGCGGACGCGGGCCCGCCAGAGTAGGCCTGTACGGCGAGCCCGGCGGCGACGGCCGCGATGCCCCAGGGCAGACCGGCGGGGGTGGCGGCCGGGGAGGGCCGGCGGCCGGGAGTGCCGGCGTCGTCGGCGTCCAGGACCTCGGCCCCGTTCACCTCGGCCCCGTTCACCTCGGACCCGTGCACCTCGGGCTCGGTGACCGCCGCCGTGGTGGCCCCGGCGGCCGGGGGCCGGGCGGCGCCCTGCTTCGTCGCCGCGGGTGTGCGCAGCCGCGCCCCGAACCTTCCGTACGCCCCGAACGTCTCCCGGGGCGCCGAGTGGCCGTACGCGCCGAAGCGGCCGAGGGCGCGCGGGGCGCCGGCCGGCGGATGCGGGTCCCGGGGGCGCAGGGCGACCGCGACCGTCGCGGCGGCGAGCGTCGGGACCAGGGTCAGCAGGGTCAGCGCCGCGGGCAGCGGCAGGGGCTGGTCCGTGGCCAGGAACCGGGCCGCCGCGCCGTCCAGCGGTGTGCCCGCCAGGTCGCCGCGCAGGTGCAGGAAGAGCAGCAGGGCCAGCAGCGAACCCAGGCCGCAGGACAGCACGGTGGTCAGGACCGAGACCGCCATCAGCCGCGCCGGGCCGAGGCCCACAGCCGACAGACCCGGACGGGGCCTGGTGCCGGGATCCGTGCGGGCCACGGCGAGCGCGAAGTACACCGTGGCCGCGAGCGGGGCCACGCACCAGGCCAGCCGCGGCACCGCCGCGCCCGGTGCCCCGGGGTGGGCCAGCGCGTAGCCGAGGGAGGACAGGAGGAGGAAACCGGTGCCCGCGGAGGCCGCGGCCACGAGCAGCCGGCGCAGTTGGACGGCGGGCCGGGCCGCGCGGGTCAGACGGAGAGCGAGCACGCGGCCCGGCCTTCCGTCTCCGCGGCCTCCGGCAGCGACACGGTCCGCACCCGCCGCCCGTCCAGCAGGGAGACGGTGCGGTCGGCGAGGGCGGCGGTGTCGGCGTCGTGCGTGGCCAGAACGACCGTGATGCCGTGCGAGCGGGCCGCCGTGGTGAGGGTGCGCAGCACGTGCGCCCGGTCACCGCGGTGCAGCGGGGCCGTCGGCTCGTCCGCGAAGAGGACCGTGGGCCCCGGGGCGAGCGCGCGGGCGATGGCCACGCGCTGGCGTTCGGCCTGTTGCAGCTCCCGCGGGTGCCTGCGCGCGTGCTCGCCGGCGTCGAGGCGCTCCAGCCACTCCAGCGCGGCCACCTTGGCGCGCCGGCGGCCGATGCCGCGCAGCATCAGGGGCAGGGCGGTGTTCTCCCAGACGTTCAGCTCCGGTACCAGCGCCGGGGCCGGTTCGACCCAGCCGAAGTGGTCGCGGCGCAGCCGCTCGCGGGCCGTCGGGCCCATGGTGTGCACGGGCGAGCTGTTGAACCAGACCTCGCCCTCGCGCACCGGGAGGAGTCCGGACAGGCAGTGCAGCAGGGTCGTCTTGCCGCTGCCGCGCGGGCCGGCGACGGCGAGGATCTCGCCCACCCGCACGCCGAGCGAGACCCCGGCGAGGCCGGGGGAGCCGTCCTGGTGCCTGAAGTGCAGGGAGCGTGCCCAGAGCACGTCGTTGTCCGGCGGGGCCTCCATGGCGTACACCTCGGTTCTGATCCGTTTTCCCGTGCCTGATCGCTCGTCCGGGTGAACGAAGGCAGCGCCGATCGGTCACTGGCACGCTAGGCAGCCCACCGCGGGAGCCCGGACAGCACACGGCCCCGGGCCGCCGTTCTCACTCGAACGGGCGGCACCGGGGCCGGTGTTGATCATCCGGTCGGATGATCCGGGCTCGCGCCGGAGGCTCAGAGCTTCGTCCACGCCTCCGTGAGGGTGGCGCGCAGGATCTGCTCGATCTCGTCGAACGTCTCCTGGTTGGAGATCAGCGGCGGGGCGAGCTGGATGACCGGGTCGCCGCGGTCGTCGGCACGGCAGTACAGGCCGTTGTCGAACAGCGCCTTGGAGAGGAAGCCGTACAGGACGCGCTCGGTCTCCTCCTCGTTGAAGGACTCCTTGGTGTTCTTGTCCTTCACCAGCTCGATGCCGTAGAAGAAGCCGTTGCCGCGGACGTCGCCGACGATCGGCAGGTCGTGCAGCTTCTGCAGGGTCCGCAGGAACGCGCCCTCGTTGTCCAGCACGTGCTGGTTCAGGCCCTCGCGCTCGAACAGGTCGAGGTTGGCGAGGCCCACCGCGGCCGACACCGGGTGGCCGCCGAAGGTGTAGCCGTGCAGGAAGGTGTTGTCGCCCTTGTAGAACGGCTCGGCGAGGCGGTCGGAGACGATGCAGGCGCCGATCGGGGAGTAGCCCGAGGTCATGCCCTTGGCGCAGGTGATCATGTCCGGGACGTAGCCGAACTTGTCACAGGCGAACATCGTGCCCAGGCGGCCGAAGGCGCAGATGACCTCGTCCGAGACGAGCAGCACGTCGTACTTGTCGCATATCTCGCGCACGCGCTGGAAGTAGCCGGGCGGGGGCGGGAAGCAGCCGCCGGCGTTCTGCACCGGCTCCAGGAAGACCGCGGCGACCGTGTCCGCGCCCTCGAAGAGGATCTGCTGCTCGATCTGGTCGGCGGCCCAGCGGCCGAAGGCCTCCGGGTCGTCACCGAAGATCGGCGCACGGTAGATGTTGGTGTTCGGGACCTTGTGCGCGCCGGGCACCAGCGGCTCGAAGGGGGCCTTCAGGGCGGGCAGGCCGGTGATTGACAGGGCGCCCTGCGGGGTGCCGTGGTAGGCGACCGCACGCGAGATGACCTTGTACTTGGTCGGCTTGCCCTGCAGCTTGAAGTACTGCTTGGCGAGCTTCCAGGCGGTCTCGACGGCCTCGCCGCCGCCGGTGGTGAAGAAGACCTTGTTCAGATCGCCCGGGGCGTGGTGAGCCAGGCGCTCGGCCAGCTCGACGGCCTTGGGGTGGGCGTAGGACCACACCGGGAAGAAGGCCAGCTCCTGGGCCTGCTTGAAGGCGGTCTCGGCGAGTTCGGTGCGGCCGTGACCGGCCTGGACCACGAACAGGCCCGCGAGACCGTCGAGGTAGCGCCTGCCCTTGTCGTCGTAGATGTAGGTGCCCTCGCCCCGGACGATGGTCGGGACGGGGGAGTTCTCGTACGAGGACATGCGGGTGAAGTGCATCCACAGGTGGTCGTACGCGGTGCGGCTGAGGTCCTTCTCGGTCACGGTTATCGGGTTCCCCACATGTAGGTCTGCTTCTTGAGCTTCAGGTAGACGAAGCTCTCGGTGGAGCGCACGCCGGGCAGGGCCCGGATGCGTTTGTTGATGACGTCCAGCAGGTGGTCGTCGTCCTCGCAGACGATCTCGGCGAGGATGTCGAACGAGCCCGCGGCCATCACCACGTACTCGACCTCCGACATGCCGGTCAGCGCGTCCGCGATCGACTCGACATCGCCCTCGACGTTGATCCCGACCATCGCCTGCCTGCGGAAGCCCACGGTGAGCGGGTCCGTGACGGCGACGATCTGCATCACGCCCTGGTCCAGCAGCTTCTGGACGCGCTGGCGCACGGCCGCCTCGGACAGGCCGACGGCCTTGCCGATCGCGGCGTACGGCCGGCGGCCGTCCTCCTGGAGCTGCTGAATGATGGCGAGGGAGACGGCGTCCAGCTGGGGACTGCTGCCGTTCCTGGACTCGCGGGGCGAGTCCCTCTGGTCTGCGCTTCGACTGGCCACGGGCTCACTCTGCACGACGTCTCGACAGAATCGCAAGGCCGTGGCGATGAAATTCGTTGTTTACGACTCCCAACCGTGCGGATTTCGCAGAACAGGTGGCGACGGGGGTGTTGAAAACGTGGGCGTGCCGATTAGGGTGGGGTGTCTCAGTCTTCGGACAGCCGGAGCGGCTGTCCGGGCTGGACAGCTCGAACCCTCGAACCAGATCAGGAGGCCGGCAGTGAGCACCGAGCTGCGTCGTCTGCGCAACTACATCGACGGTGAGTTCCGGGACGCCGCCGACGGACGGACCACCGAGGTGGTCAACCCCGCGACGGGCGAGGCGTACGCGACCGCGCCGCTGTCCGGCCAGGCGGACGTGGACGCCGCGATGGCGGCCGCCGCCGCGGCCTTCCCGGCCTGGCGCGACACCACCCCCGCGGAGCGCCAGAAGGCCCTGTTGAAGATCGCCGACGCGTTCGAGGAGCGCGCCGAGGACCTGATCGCGGCCGAGGTGGAGAACACGGGCAAGCCGACCGGGCTGACCCGCTCCGAGGAGATCCCGCCGATGGTCGACCAGATCCGCTTCTTCGCGGGTGCGGCCCGGCTGCTCGAGGGCCGCTCGGCCGGCGAGTACATGGACGGGATGACCTCGATCATCCGCCGCGAGCCGGTGGGCGTCTGCGCCCAGGTGGCCCCGTGGAACTACCCGATGATGATGGCCGTGTGGAAGTTCGCCCCGGCCATCGCCGCGGGCAACACGGTCGTGCTGAAGCCCTCGGACACCACCCCCGCCTCGACCGTGCTGATCGCCGAGATCCTCGGCTCGATCCTGCCCAAGGGCGTCTTCAACGTCATCTGCGGCGACCGCGACTCCGGCCGCCTGATGGTCGAGCACCCGACCCCGGCGATGGCCTCCATCACCGGTTCCGTCCGGGCCGGCATGTCGGTCGCCGAGTCCGCGTCCAAGGACGTCAAGCGGGTCCACCTGGAGCTGGGCGGCAAGGCCCCCGTCGTGGTCTTCGAGGACACCGACATCGCCAAGGCCGTCGAGGACATCTCCGTGGCGGGCTTCTTCAACGCCGGCCAGGACTGCACGGCCGCGACCCGCGTCCTGGTCCACGAGTCCATCCACGACGAGTTCGTCTCCGCGCTGGCCAAGGCCGCCGCCGAGACCAAGACCGGACAGCCGGACGACGAGGACGTCCTCTTCGGCCCGCTGAACAACCCCAACCAGCTCAAGCAGGTCGTCGGCTTCATCGAGCGGCTGCCCGCGCACGCCAAGGTGGAGGCGGGCGGCCAGCAGGTCGGCGACAAGGGCTACTTCTACGCCCCGACCGTCGTCTCCGGCCTGAAGCAGGACGACGAGATCATCCAGAACGAGGTCTTCGGCCCGGTCATCACCGTCCAGTCCTTCGCGGACGAGGACCAGGCCGTCGAGTGGGCCAACGGCGTCGAGTACGCCCTCGCCTCCTCGGTGTGGACCAAGGACCACGGCCGCGCGATGCGCATGTCCAAGAAGCTCGACTTCGGCTGCGTGTGGATCAACACCCACATCCCGCTGGTCGCCGAGATGCCGCACGGCGGCTTCAAGAAGTCCGGCTACGGCAAGGACCTGTCGGCGTACGGCTTCGAGGACTACACGCGGATCAAGCACGTGATGACGTCGCTCGACGCGTAGGGCCCCTGACGCTCAGGCCTCCGGCGCCCGGGCCCCTGGCTCGTGGACCCGAGGGCAGGCCCGCGCTGCCCCGGACGGGACACCTCCCCGTCCGGGGCAGTGCGCTCGTACGGCGGGCCTCGATGCCGATGGACAGGGTGTCGGGTACGGCCCGGTCCGCTCGACGCACCGTCATGATCCCCGACCGGGCCCGCCACAGGTCCAGCGGCGGGCGACTGATCGACCACTACTACGAACCCGAGGTCGCCGCGGAGCTCGCCGCCTGGGTCAACTACGTCTGCCCCGTGCCGGCGGCCAGGGAGGTCCTGGCCGCGTCCAAGGACAAGGACACGGCCGCCCTGGCCCACAACCCCCTGATCTTCCCCGACTCCACCGTGCGCGGACGCCTGGCCATCGCCCGCGGCATCACCTCCACGGAACGACCGGAACTCGCGAAGCGCTGGAACACGATCGTGGGGCTCCAGGAGTCAGACCGCGCCGTCGCCGACGTAGGCCGCCAGGTGCTCGCCCGTGAGGGTCGGGCGGGCGGCGATCAGGTCGGTGGGGGTGCCCTCGAAGACGATCCGGCCGCCGTCGTGGCCGGCGCCGGGGCCGAGGTCGATGATCCAGTCGGCGTGTGCCATGACCGCCTGGTGGTGTTCGACGACGATGACCGACTTGCCGGAGTCGACGAGCCGGTCGAGCAGGCCCAGCAGTTGCTCGACGTCGGCGAGGTGCAGACCGGAGGTGGGTTCGTCGAGGACGTAGACGCCGCCCTTGTCCCCCATGTGGGTGGCCAGCTTCAGCCGCTGCCGCTCGCCGCCGGACAGGGTGGTGAGCGGCTGGCCGAGGGTGAGGTAGCCGAGTCCGACGTCGGAGAGCCGGCCCAGGACGCGGTGCGCCGCCGGGGTGCGTGCCTCGCCGGCGCCGAAGAACTCCTCGGCCTCGAAGACCGACATCGCGAGCACCTCGCTGATGTCGCGGCCGCCGAGGTGGTACTCCAGCACCGACGCCTCGAACCGCTTGCCCTCGCACTCCTCGCAGGTGGTGGCGACGCCGGCCATCATCGCCAGGTCGGTGTAGACGACGCCGGCGCCGTTGCAGGTGGGGCAGGCGCCCTCGGAGTTGGCGCTGAACAGGGCCGGCTTGACGCCGTTGGCCTGGGCGAACGCCTTGCGGATCGGGTCGAGCAGCCCGGTGTAGGTCGCCGGGTTGCTGCGCCGAGAGCCGCGGATCGGGGTCTGGTCGACCGACACCACGCCCGCGCCGGCCGGGATCGAGCCGTGCACGAGGGAGCTCTTGCCGGACCCGGCGACACCGGTGACGACGGCGAGCACCCCGAGCGGGATGTCGACGTCGACGTCGCGCAGGTTGTTCGCCGACGCCCCGCGGATCTGCAGGGTGCCGGTCGGCTTGCGCACCGTCTTCTTGACGGCGGCCCGGTCGTCGAGATGACGGCCGGTCAGCGTGCCACTGGCCCGCAGGCCCTCGAGGGTGCCCTCGAAGCAGACGGCGCCGCCCGCCGTACCGGCGCCGGGGCCGAGGTCGACGACATGGTCGGCGATCGCGATCATCTCCGGCTTGTGCTCCACGACGAGCACCGTGTTGCCCTTGTCCCGCAGCCGCAGCAGGAGTTCGTTCATCCGCTGGATGTCGTGCGGGTGCAGACCCGCGGTGGGCTCGTCGAAGACGTACGTGACGTCGGTGAGCGAGGAGCCCAGGTGGCGGATCATCTTCACGCGCTGCGCCTCGCCGCCCGAGAGGGTGCCCGCCGGCCGGTCGAGGGCGAGGTAGCCGAGGCCGATCTCCACGAACGAGTCCAGGGTCTGCCGCAGCTTCGCCAGCAGCGGCGCCACCGACGGCTCGTCGAGGTCGCGCACCCATGCGGCCAGGTCGCTGATCTGCATCGCGCAGGCGTCGGCGATGCTCATCCCGCCGATCTTCGACGACCGGGCGCCCTCGTTCAGCCGGGTGCCGTCGCAGTCGGGGCAGGTGGTGAAGGTGACCGCGCGGTCCACGAACTCCCGGATGTGCGGCTGCATCGCCTCCCGGTCCTTGGCGAGCATCGACTTCTGGATCCGCGGGATCAGCCCCTCATAGGTCATGTTGATGCCCGCGATCTTCATCCGGGTCGGCTCGCGGTGCAGGAAGTCCCGCAGCTCCTTCTTGGTGTACTTGCTGATCGGCTTGTCCGGGTCGTAGAAACCCGACTCGCTGTAGAGACGGTAGTTCCAGCCGCCCGCCTTGTAGCCGGGGATGGTGAGCGCCCCCTCGCTCAGTGACTTGGAGTCGTCGTAGAGCTGGGTGAGGTCGATGTCGGAGACCGTGCCCCGGCCTTCGCAGCGCGGGCACATGCCGCCGGTGATGCTGAAGCTGCGGCGCTCCTTCATGGTCTGCCCGGCGCGCTGGACGGTGACCGCGCCCGCGCCGCTGATCGAGGCGACGTTGAAGGAGAACGCCTTGGGCGAGCCGATGTGCGGCCGCCCGAGCCGGCTGAAGAGGATGCGCAGCATCGCGTTGGCGTCGGTGGCGGTGCCGACCGTGGAGCGCGGGTCGCCGCCCATCCGCTGCTGGTCGACGGTGATCGCGGTCGTGAGCCCGTCGAGCACGTCGACCTCGGGCCGGGCGAGGGCCGGCATGAAGCCCTGCACGAAGGCGCTGTACGTCTCGTTGATCAGCCGCTGCGACTCGGCCGCGATGGTGTCGAACACCAGTGAGCTCTTGCCCGAGCCGGAGACACCGGTGAACACCGTCAGCCGGCGCTTGGGGAGCTCGATGCTGACGTCCTTGAGGTTGTTCTCGCGCGCGCCGTGCACCCGGATCAGGCCGTGGCTGTCGGCGACGTGCGGCGCAGGCGGCTGGGTGGCGTCCGTCCTCGTGGCCATGCTCTTCCTGTCTCCATCCGTTGGGGGCGCCGCCCGCGCGGTTCCCTCGGCGTCGCCCGGTTCGGACCCTCGGCTCGATCGCCGGCTCGGTCCAGGCAGCACGCTAGCCGCGCGCCCCGGTCCGGCGCTTCTCGATTCCTGACCGGTCGGCCGATTTCTCGCCCGGAAGCAGTTTTGAACATGTTCAAATAGTGGGTACGCTTCTGCCATGAGTGACAGAGCCGCCCTGCTCCGGGGCATCCGTGTCTGGCTGGTTCTCTTCGTCGTGTGCCTCGTGCTTAGCGGGGCCACCGCGTTTCCGCTGGTGCACGAACTGCGCTGGACGGAGGGCGGACTTCGGGCGCTGTCCGTGCCCGAACTGCTGCCGGGGCTCATGGACTGGATCACCCGGGTGCGCGAGGGGCTCGACGCCGTCGACGCCGAGTACCCGTTCGTTCTGTACGGCACGGACTGGCTGGCCTTCGCGCACCTCGTCATCGCCGTCGCCTTCTACGGGCCCTACCGCGACCCGGTGCGCAACGTCTGGGTCGTCGAGTTCGGGATGATCGCCTGCGCCGGGATCATCCCGCTCGCCCTCGTGTGCGGCCCGGTCCGCGGGATCCCGTTCTGGTGGACCCTGATCGACATGTCCTTCGGGGTGTTCGGCGTCCTGCCGCTGTACGTCGTACGGAAGAGGATCAAGCGGCTGGAGCGGATGAGCGGGCCGACGCCGTAGCGCGCACCGGCCACGGCGGGCAGCGTGAAGGGCAGTGAGCCCGGCGATCGCGCCGGCGAGCGCTGCGGCGTCAGGGCCGGTCGTCGCACGGGCCACGGTCCGTCAGTTCGCGTTCGACGGGCCGGAGAACTCGATCTCGGCGATCGCCACCTGCTTCGTCGCGGAGGGCCGACAGGCGGAGTCGAGGGTGAAGCGGACCGCGCCGACCTCGCCCACGCGGAAAGCCCGGCGCTGGGCGCCCGCGCCCTGGTCGAGGGCGAGTTCCAGGGTCGTGGCCCGGCCGTCGGCCGGCGTGACACGGGCCTCGAGGCGGTGCGGGAGCGCCGACTCGGAGAGCTGGTCGGCGGGGCGCGCGGGGAGCCCTGCGACCGGCCCTTCCCCGACCGCTGCTGTGTCCGCACGGCCCGAAAGCGGTCACCGGCGGGATCACGAGCGGGCGGTCGTCCCTGCCGGACGGACTCGCCGCTCCCGCCACACCGGTACCTCGGCTCCCGTCCACCGGTCGTTCTCCGACGTCGCGAGCCGCCCGTCGGGTCAGCGCTCGAGGTGGTGGCCGGCGGTGCGCAGGGCGTGCAGCGCGTCCACGCGGTTCGTGGTGATCGAGTCGACGCCCAGGTCGAGCAGGCGGCGCAGGGAGCGGCGGGTGTCCGGGGTCCACACCGACAGCAGGTGGCCGTCCCGGTGGACGCGGGCCGCCAGGTCCCGGTCGACCAGCGAGAAGCGGTAGTTGAGCCAGCGGGGGCGCACCGCGTCCAGCAGCGCGGGCCGGGGCGGGGCGAGCGTCGTCCAGGTCAGGGCGATCTCGGCGGCCGGATCGGCGGCCCGTACGGCGAGCATGGCCTCCGCGCCCGCGCAGTAGTACACCCGGTCCCCGGCCCCGCCCTGCCGGACGACGTCCATGACCGCCCGCACGGTCCGGCGGTCGACCCGGCCGCACAGGTCCACCATCACCCGGCTGCCGTCCGTCGCGGCCAGCGCCTGCTCCAGCGTCGGCACCCCGCCCGCCGTGAGCCCGCTCAGCTCGGCGGCCGACAGCGAGCGCAGCGGCCGGGGGTGCCCCCACAGCCGCTCCAGCGTCTCGTCGTGCAGCAGCACGGGGACGCCGTCGCGGGTGAGCCGTACGTCGATCTCGACCGCGTCCGCGCCCAGGCCGGGCGCGCAACGCAGCGAGTCGAGGGTGTTCTCGCGGAAACGGTAGGGGGCGCCGCGGTGGGCCACGGCGGTCACGGTCTGCATGGCCCCCATTGTGGGGTGCGCCCCCTACGGGCAGGGCTTCGGTCAGGGCTTCGGTCAGGGCCTCAGGGGGCGAGCCAGGCGTCGGTGTAGGTGTCGATCTCCGCCGCGATGCGCGCCTTGCCCGGCCCGTCCAGGAAGGACGCCTCGACGGCGTTCTTCGCCAGGCCGGCCAGCCCCCGTTCGTCCAGCTCGAGGAGGCGGGCGGCCACCGCGTACTCGTTGTTGAGGTCGGTGCCGAACATCGGCGGGTCGTCGGAGTTGATCGTGACGAGCACGCCGGCCCGGACGAACTCCTTGACCGGGTGCTCGTCCAGGGTGGCGACCGCGCGGGTGGCGATGTTGGAGGTCGGGCAGACCTCCAGCGGGATGCGGTGCTCGGCGAGGTGGGCGAGCAGCCGGGGGTCCCGCGCGGAGCTGGTGCCGTGTCCGATGCGCTCGGCGCGCAGCTCGGTCAGCGCGTCCCACACCGTCTCCGGGCCGGTCGTCTCGCCGGCGTGCGGGACGGAGTGCAGGCCCGCGGCGATGGCCCGGTCGAAGTACGGCTTGAACTGCGGGCGCGGTACGCCGATCTCGGGGCCGCCGAGCCCGAACGACACCAGGCCCTCCGGGCGGATCCGGTCGTCGGTGGCCAGCCGGGCGGTCTCCTCGGCGGACTCCAGACCGGCCTCGCCGGGGATGTCGAAGCACCAGCGGAGCACGGTCCCGAACTCGGCCTCGGCCGCCTTGCGGGCGTCCTCTATCGCCGACATGAAGGCCGTCTCCTCGATGCCGCGCCGGGTCGAGGAGAACGGGGTGATGGTCAGCTCGGCGTACCGCACCTGCTGCCGGGCCAGGTCGCGGGCCACCTCGTAGGTCAGCAGCCGGACGTCCTCCGGGGTGCGGATGAGGTCCACCACGGACAGGTACACCTCGATGAAGTGCCCGAAGTCCGTGAACGTGAAGTAGTCGGCCAGGGCCTCGGGGTCGGTGGGGACCTTGGAGTCCGGGTGGCGGGCGGCCAGTTCGGAGACGATGCGCGGGGAGGCGGAGCCGACGTGGTGGACGTGCAGTTCGGCCTTGGGCAGTCCGGCGATGAAGGCGTGCAGATCGCGGTCGGGCGTGCCGGCGGCGGGTACCGAGCGGGATGCGGCGCTGCGGTCGGTCAAGGGTTCCTCCCCGGGAACGGCGCCCGCGGACCGAGATCCGTGGTCCGGGCGCGGGTGATCGGCTGATCGGTGATTCGGGGGTCATCGTAGGCCGGGCCGGCGGCGGTGCTCGCGGTGCCGGTGGGAACGGCGACCCGGCGCGGGGCCGCGGAACCAACGCTTTACCATGGCCTGACCATCGATGGAGGGGCGGGGACGTGGCGGACCAGGGACAGCAGGGCGCAGGCGGCGGCGGGGGCTTCGACCCGTGGGCGCCGCCCGAGAGCAAGCCTTCGCTGGAGAAGGGCCCGCAGCCCGGCGCGTACGGGCAGCAGCCCCCCGCGCAGCAGCCCCCGGCACAGCAGCCCCCCGCGCAGCAGCCCCCGGCACAGCAGCCCCCGGCACAGCAGCCCCCCGCGCAGCAGCCCCCGGCACAGCAGCCCCCCGCGCAGGACCAGGTGCCCGGTCAGGCCCCGCAGCCCCCGGCCGCCGATCCGCAGCAGCCCCCGGCGCCGCAGCCGTCCGTGCACGACCAGGCCACCATGATCTCCGCGCCGGGCGCCGGCTTCGGAGCGCCGGCGCCGGGCTACGGCCCGCCCGCACCGCCGCCGGCCCAGGGCTGGACCGGGTCCGCCATGCCGCCCCCGCCGGCCGCGCCCGGTGGCCCGGGCCCCGCCGCCCCGGGCGGGTACGGCTACCCCGCGTACCCGCAGCAGGGCTACGGCTGGCCCGGCATGCCGATGGGCCCGCAGAACGGCATGGGCACCGCGGCGATGGTGCTGGGCATCCTGTCCATCTGCCTGTTCTGCCTCTACGGCGTGGTGTCCATAGTGCTCGGCGTGATAGCCGTGGTGCTCGGCGTCAAGGGCAAGAAGCGGGCCGAGCGGGGCGAGGCCACCAACCACGGGCAGGCCCAGGCCGGCTTCATCACGGGCATCATCGGGATCATCGTCGGCCTGGCCGCCGCCGCGTTCCTCGTGTTCGCCATCGTGATGGCCGTCAACGAGGACAAGAAGCACGACAGCGAGTACGACGACCCGTACTACAACTCCGCGCCCCGGGTGTCGGCACCCGTGCTGACGCAGGACTGACCCTGACCCCGGGCGGCCCGGCCGGGCCGCCCGGCGCTCAGCGCGCGGACGCGGCGAGCCGCTCGCGCGCCTCCATCAGCGCGAACCCCAGCAGATTCGGCCCCCGCCAGCGCTCGGGATCCGACGCCGCCTCGTCACCGGCCGCCAGACCGATGCCCCACACCCGGTCCACGGGGCTCGCCTCCACCAGGACCCGGTCGCCGGTGCCGTGCAGGAACGCGCCCAGACCGGCGTGCGCGGCGAACTTGTGCGCACTGCCCTCGACCACGATCCGGAAGCGCTCCCGCTCCCATATCGCCTCGTCGAAACCGCGGACCAGCCGCCCCGCCTTCTTGGCCTCGGCGGGATGCTCCGCCGCCAGCACCCGGCGCTCCGCCTCCGCGTCCCCGAACAGCCGCGCCTTCTCCGCCATCATCCAGTGCTCGGCCGTCGCGTAGCCGACGCCCTCCACCACGAACGGTGACGGCCACCACTGGCTCAGACAGCTCGCGCCGATCCGGCCGTCCGGCAGCGGCCGGTGCCCCCAGAAGTGCAGGTATTTGATCCGGGCGCCCGCCCGGACCTCTCTGATCAGGGCCTCCACCCCGTCGATCTTCCCCATGCACGCGAGTGTGGCACGCACCACTGACACTCCGTCCGTCCTTTTGTGTACCGACTCGACACCTGGTCGACAGATTTCGTCGCGTAACCAAAAGGCAACAACGGAATCACTTGTTGGAGTCCACTTGCTCTGTCAGGATCGGCACTCAAATCGAGCTGGAGCTACGCCACCCACCCCCCCCCCGGGGGACGGGACGAACGGCGGAGGAGAGCGACATGCACAACCCGGGCAGCACCGCCACCCCGGAACGATTTCCCGCCCAGGACCGCCTCGCGGACGGCGCGCAGTTCATCGCCGGCCGGCTGACCAAGGGCACCTCGGGCCGTACCCACACCGTGGTCGACCCGGCCACCGGCGAGGAGGTGTACACCTACGACCTGGCCGGCGCCGACGACGTCGACGCGGCCGTCGCCGCGGCGCGCGAGGCCTTTCCGGGCTGGGCCGCCGCCACCCCCGGCGAACGCTCCGACGCCCTGCACCGGTTCGCCGCCGTGCTCGCGGAGCGCGCCGAGGAGTTCGCCCGCGCCGAGTCCCTGCAGTGCGGGAAGCCGCTGAAGCTCACCCGTGAGTTCGACGTGCCGGGGACCATCGACAACACCGCCTTCTTCGCCGGTGCCGCCCGTCATCTGCAGGGGCAGGCGGCCGGTGAGTACTCCGGTGACCACACGTCGTACGTCCGGCGCGAGCCGATCGGTGTCGTCGGGTCGATCGCGCCCTGGAACTACCCGCTGCAGATGGCCGCCTGGAAGATCCTCCCGGCCGTCGCCGCGGGCAACACCATCGTGCTCAAGCCCGCCGAGCCGACCCCGCTCACCTCGCTGCTGTTCGCACAGGCCGCCACGGACGCGGGCATCCCGGGCGGGGTGATCAACATCGTCACCGGGACCGGCAGGGAGGCCGGCGAGCACCTCGTCGGCCACCCCGACGTGGCCATGACCTCCTTCACCGGGTCCACCGCCGTCGGCAAGCGGGTCGCCGAGATCGCCACCGCCACCGTCAAGCGCCTCCACCTGGAGCTGGGCGGAAAGGCACCCTTCGTCGTCTTCGACGACGCGGACCTGGAGGCGGCCGCCAACGGAGCCGTCGCCGGCGCGCTCATCAACACCGGCCAGGACTGCACGGCCGCCACGCGCGCGTACGTGCAGCGACCGCTGTACGAGGCCTTCGTGGAGCGGACGGCCGCGCTGATGGAGACCGTACGGCTCGGCGACCCGTTCGCGTCCGGCACCGACCTCGGCCCGCTCGTCTCGCACGCCCAGCGCGACCGGGTCGCCGGCTTCGTGGACCGGGCGCGCGGCTACGCGCGCGTGGTGACCGGCGGCGAGGCGCCCCAGGGGGACCTGGGCAAGGGCGCCTACTACCGGCCCACCCTGGTCACCAGCGCGGCCCAGGACAGCGAGATCGTCCAGTCCGAGATCTTCGGCCCCGTGCTGGTCGTTCTGCCGTTCGACAGTGATGACGAGGGCATCCGGCTGGCCAACGACACCCCGTACGGCCTGGCCGCCTCCGCCTGGACCGGCGGCGTCTACCGGGCCGGGCGCGCCACCCGCGAGATCAAGGCCGGCTGCGTGTGGATCAACGACCACATCCCGATCATCAGCGAGATGCCGCACGGCGGCTACAAGGCCTCCGGCTTCGGCAAGGACATGTCCGCGTACTCGTTCGAGGAGTACACGCAGGTCAAGCACGTCATGTTCGACAACACCGCGGTTGCCAGGAAGGACTGGCACCGCACCGTGTTCGGGGACCGCTAGCGACGACCGGCCCGACCAGGCCGACCCCATCCGAAAGGGCACCACGCGCATGGAGCAGTACGAGCCCGACCGCCTCTCCCCGGCCCAAGCCGCCGCGATGCGGCGCAGTCTGCGCAACGGCAGGGCCGCGATGACCCGCCGGTCGCTGCTGCGCGCCTCCGCGGGCGGCGCGCTCACGGTCGGCGGTCTCGGGGCGCTGAGCGGCTGCGGTATCCCCGCGGCGGGCAAGACCCAGGGCGGCACGTCCGCCGAGGACCACTCGGCGCAGGAGAAGGTCGTGAACTTCTCCAACTGGACCGAGTACATCGACGTCGACGACAGCGGAAAGCACCACCCCACGCTCGAGGCGTTCCGCAGGCGGACCGGCATCACGGTCAAGTACACCGAGGACATCAACGACAACAACGAGTTCTTCGGCAAGATCAAGCCGCAGCTCGCCGCCGGCCAGGCCACCGGCCGCGACCTGATCGTCCTGACCGACTGGCTGGCCGCCCGGCTGATCCGCCTGGGCTGGGTCCAGAAACTGGACCCGTCCAACCTGCCGCACGCCTACACCAACCTGTCACCGCAGTTCCGCGACCCCGACTGGGACCCCGGCCGCGCCTACTCGTACCCCTGGCAGGGCATCCCGACGGTCATCGCCTACAACAAGAAGGCGCTCGACGGCATCGAGGTGAAGTCGGTCTCCGACCTGCTCGACAACCCGAGGCTCAAGGGCCGCGTCTCCTTCCTGTCCGAGATGCGCGACAGCATCGGCATGACCCTGCTCGACATGGGCAAGGACCCGGCGAAGTTCACCGACGACGACTTCGACGCGGTCACAGCCCGGCTGCAGAAGGCCGTCGACAAGGGCCAGATCCGCCGCTTCACCGGCAACGACTACACCTCGGACCTGACCAAGGGCGACATCGCCGCCTGCGTCGCCTGGGCCGGGGACGTGGTCCAGCTCAAGGCGGACAGCCCGGACATCGACTTCGTCATCCCGGACAGCGGCTACATGACCTCGACCGACAACCTGCTGGTGCCCAACAAGGCGCGGCACAAGACGAACGCCGAGCGGCTGATCGACTTCTACTACGAGCCGGAGCAGGCCGCCGAGCTCGCCGCGTACATCAACTACGCGACTCCCGTCGACGGTGTGAAGCCCTACCTTGCGAAGATCGACAAGGGCGCGGCCAACAACCCGCTGATCGTTCCCGACAAGGCCATGCAGGCCAAGTCGCACTCCTTCCGCTCGCTGAGCCAGAAGGAAGAGACGGCATACGAAGAGAAGTTCGCGAAGCTCACAGGGGCGTGACGACCATGACGACAGACAACAGCGGCGACGTCCGCCTCAGCGGCATCTCCAAGACCTACGGCTCCTTCACCGCCGTGCACCCGCTCGACCTGACCGTGCCGCAGGGTTCCTTCTTCGCCCTGCTCGGCGCCTCCGGCTGCGGCAAGACGACCACCCTGCGCATGATCGCCGGCCTGGAGGAACCCTCCTCCGGCACCGTGCACCTCGGCGACCAGGACGTCACCCATCTGCCGCCGTACAAGCGGCCCGTGAACACGGTCTTCCAGTCCTATGCCCTCTTCCCGCACCTCGACATCTTCGAGAACGTCGCCTTCGGCCTGCGCCGGCGCGGCGTCAAGAGCGTGAAGAAGCAGGTCGAGGAGATGCTGGAACTGGTCCAGCTCGGCGAGCAGGCGCGCAAGAAACCGCACCAGCTCTCCGGCGGCCAGCAGCAGCGGGTCGCGGTGGCCCGCGCGCTGATCAACCACCCGAAGGTGCTCCTCCTCGACGAGCCCCTCGGCGCCCTCGACCTCAAGCTGCGCCGCCAGATGCAGCTCGAGCTCAAGCGCATCCAGACCGAGGTCGGCATCACCTTCGTGCACGTCACCCACGACCAGGAGGAGGCCATGACGATGGCCGACACGGTCGCGGTGATGAACGCCGGCCGGGTCGAGCAACTGGGCGCGCCCAGCGACCTGTACGAGAACCCGCGGACGACCTTCGTGGCGAACTTCCTCGGCACGTCCAACCTCATCGAGGCCGAGGTCGACACCAGGAACGGCGACGACATCGTGCTCAAGGCCGGCGACGGCAGGCTGGTGCTGCCTCAGGCCCGGTGTTCCGCCCCGGCGACGGCCGGCGGCAAGGTGCTGGTCGGCATCCGGCCCGAGAAGATCGCCCTCACCCACGCCGACGACGCCGGCTCCATACCCGAGGGCCGCAACCGGCTCACCGGCAGGATCGCCGACGCCAGTTTCATCGGCGTCTCCACGCAGTACGTCATCGACAGCCCCGTCTGCGACGATCTCGCGGTCTACGTCCAGAACGTCGAGCGCGACGGCCGCCTGGTACCCGGCGCCGAGGTCGTCCTGCACTGGAGCCCGGCGCACACCTTCGGCATGGACGCGGCGCAGTCCCTGGTCGCCGGGACGGTGGGCTCCGCAGGTGTGGAGACCGTCGAGGAAGAGGCAGCCTGACCATGTCGACGCTGACCGAGGCGCCACCGCCCCTCGCCCCCGCCGAACCCGCGCAGAAGCCCCCGCGCAGGCGCGGCCGGCTCACTCCGTACTGGCTGCTGCTGCCCGGCCTGCTGTGGCTGGTCGTGTTCTTCGCGCTGCCGATGATCTACCAGGCCTCCACGTCCGTGCAGACGGGCTCCCTGGAGGGCGGCTACAAGGTCACCTGGCACTTCGCGACGTACTGGGACGCCCTGGCCGAGTACTGGCCGCAGTTCCTGCGCTCCGTTCTCTACGCGGCCGCCGCGACCGTCCTGTGCCTGCTGCTCGGCTACCCGCTGGCCTACCTCATCGCCTTCCGTGCGGGCCGCTGGCGCAACCTGATCATGGTGTTGGTGATCGCGCCGTTCTTCACCAGCTTCCTGATCCGCACCCTGGCCTGGAAGACGATCCTCGCCGACAGCGGCCCGGTCGTGCACACGCTGAACTCGCTGCACGTCCTGGACCTGACCAACTGGATCGGCTGGACGGCGGGCGACCGCGTCCTCGCCACCCCGCTGGCGGTGGTGTGCGGTCTCACGTACAACTTCCTGCCGTTCATGATCCTGCCGCTGTACACCTCGCTGGAGCGGATAGACGGGCGGCTGCACGAGGCGGCCGGCGACCTGTACGCCAAGCCGTGGACCACCTTCCGCAAGGTGACCTTCCCGCTGTCGATGCCGGGCGTGGTCTCCGGCACGCTGCTCACCTTCATTCCCGCGGCCGGTGACTACGTCAACGCCGAACTCCTCGGTTCCACCGACACCCGCATGATCGGAAACGTCATCCAGACCCAGTTCCTGAGGATCCTGGACTATCCGACCGCCGCGGCTCTGTCCTTCATACTCATGGCCGCGATCCTGCTCGTGGTCACGGTCTACATCCGCCGGTCCGGGACGGAGGACCTGGTCTAAATGCCCTTCGTCACCTGGCTCAAGCGCCATCTCGTGGTCATCGGCGGGCTGTTCACGCTCGCCTATCTGCTGCTGCCGAACATCGTCGTCACCGTGTTCTCCTTCAACAAGCCGAAGGGGCGCTTCAACTACGAGTGGCAGCAGTTCTCCACGGCCGCCTGGAAGGACCCGTGCGGGGTCGCCGACATGTGCGGCTCGCTGTCCCTCAGCCTCCAGATCGCCTTCTGGGCGACGGTCGGGGCCACCCTCCTCGGCACCATGATCGCCTTCGCGCTGGTCCGCTACCGCTTCCGCGCGCGGTCCGCCGTGAACTCGCTGATCTTCCTGCCGATGGCCATGCCCGAGGTCGTCATGGCGGCCTCGCTGCTCACCCTGTTCCTCAACATGGGCGCTCAGCTCGGCTTCTGGACGATCCTGATCGCGCACATCATGTTCTGCCTCAGCTTCGTCGTCGTCGCGGTCAAGGCGCGCGTGATGTCGATGGACCCGCGCCTGGAGGAGGCCGCCCGCGACCTGTACGCCGGGCCGGTGCAGACGTTCCTGCGGGTGACCCTGCCGATCGCGGCACCGGGCATCGCGGCGGGCGCGCTGCTGTCGTTCGCGCTCTCCTTCGACGACTTCATCATCACCAACTTCAACGCCGGTTCGACCGTCACCTTCCCCATGTTCGTGTGGGGCTCGGCGCAACGCGGAACGCCCGTGCAGATCAACGTCATCGGTACGGCCATGTTCCTCGTCGCCGTGCTGTTCGTCCTGGTCTCGATGCTCATCACCAACCGCCGTAACAGCCAGAAGGCGTAACAGCCCTGTAGGGAGTTGAAATCATGGCCCCGAGCGCCATGAGTCGTGGCAAAGACAACTGGATCTCCGCTCTCTCCGAAGCCCAGCCGGTCCCGTACTGGCTGGAAGACCCCGGCAAGCCCCACCCGGAGCCGGCCCTCACCGGCACCGAGACCTGTGACCTGCTGGTCGTCGGCGGCGGGTACAGCGGACTGTGGACCGCCCTCAACGCCAAGGAGCGCGATCCGCGGCGGGACGTGGTCCTGCTGGAAGGCCGCGAGGTGGGCTGGGCCGCCTCCGGCCGCAACGGCGGCTTCTGCGCCGCCTCCCTCACCCACGGCCTGCCCAACGGCCTGACCCGCTGGCCGGACGAGATCCACCGGCTGGAGGAGCTGGGCCGGCGCAACCTCGACGGCATCGAGGCCGCCGTGGCCCGGCACGGCATCGACTGCGACTTCGAGCGCACCGGTGAGATCGACGTGGCCACCGAGACCTATCAGGCCCGGGAACTGCGCGACTGGCACCGGGAAATGGAGGCCGAGGGCCTCGCCGACGGCATCGAGTTCCTGGACGCCGACGCGGTGCGCGAGCAGGTGAACTCGCCCACCTTCGAGGCGGGCCTGTGGGACCGCCGGGGCGTGGCCATGCTGCATCCGGCCAAGCTGGCCTGGGGCCTGAAGCGGGCCTGTATGGAGCTCGGGGTGCGCGTCTACGAGCACACACCCGCCCTCACCCTCAAGCAGTACGGCGCCGCTATGGCCGTACGCACCCCGTACGGCTCGGTCCGTGCCCGCGGGGTCGCGCTCGGCACGAACATCTTCCCGAGCCTGCTGCGGCGCGTGCGCTCGTACACCGTCCCGGTCTACGACTACGCGCTGATGACCGAGCCGCTGAGCGCCGGCCAACTGGCGTCCATCGGCTGGAAGAACCGCCAGGGACTCGGCGACTCGGCGAACCAGTTCCACTACTTCCGGCTGTCCGCCGACAACCGGATCCTGTGGGGCGGCTACGACGCCGTCCACCACTACGGTGGCCGGGTGCGCGCCGAGTACGACGACCGCCCGGAGACCTACGCCAAGCTCGCCGGGCACTTCTTCACCTGCTTCCCGCAACTGGAGGGCGTCCGCTTCACCCACGCCTGGGGCGGCGCGATCGACACCTGCTCGCGCTTCTCGGCGTTCTTCGGCACCGCCCACCAGGGCAAGGTGGCGTACGCGGCGGGCTACACCGGCCTCGGCGTCGGCGCCACCCGCTTCGGCGCCGACGTGATGCTGGACCTGCTGGACGGGGAGCGCACCGAGCGGACCGAGCTGGAGATGGTGCGCCGCAAACCGCTGCCGTTCCCGCCGGAGCCCTTCGCCTGGACCGGCATCGCCCTGACCAAGTGGTCCCTGGCCCGCGCGGACGCGCACGGCGGCCGGCGCAATCTGTGGCTGCGCACGATGGACCGGCTGGGCCTCGGCTTCGACAGCTGAACCCGGCGTGGGGTGACCCGGCTCACTCGAAAGAGGAGCGGCAACCCGCGTAATGCATCCCGGACGACCTCCTTCTTCCTTCTGGACGCGACCGCGTCCGGAACGCAGAGGGAGGTCTTCTTGATGAGTGCGGCCAAGACGGCGATCGAATGGCTGGTGGCCGTCGCGCCGGATCCCGAGGCCTGCCGCTGGGCCTGGGAGCGCAATCCGCTCGGGGTCACGCTGCTGCCCGCCGGCCGGGCCTGGGACGTGCTGATCCTGCCGGGGGAGCTCGGGTATCCCACGCTCGACGTGCTCACCCGGGTCCTCGACCGGCCCGGCCCGGTGCTCGTCGACTTCGGCGACAGCCGGGTCGGCTTCTTCGTGCCGCCCGGCACCGCGGCCCGCTGGCTGGGCACCGGCATCCGTACCGCCGGCGCCGGAACCTGGATCGTCGTGCCGTACCCGGGCCGGGCGACCCGGACCGTGCGCTGGCTGGTGCCGCCGGACGGCTCGGGGACGCTGAGCGACCCCGCGCTGCTGGAACTGGCGATGCACGAGGCGGCGGCGGAGCTGGCCGGGGGCGGGAGAGGGAGGGACAGCGGCTCGACATCTTGACAACAGGATTGGTCTGGACCAAGTTGAGTGCGCTCCACCCCTCCAACTCCCCCCGCTCCGGAGGCCCTTGTGGACCGCGCCAGACGCGACCGACGCCCCAGATCCCTCCTCGCCCTGTTCACGGCCGCGCTGCTGGCCGTACCAGGCATCACCGCGCTCTCGTCGGCCGCCCGCGCGGCCGACGCGGACCTCGCGCGCAACGGCGGCTTCGAGTCCGGCCTCGACGGCTGGACCTGCACGGCCGGGACTACGGTCACCTCACCCGTGCACAGCGGCGGTTCCGCGTTGCAGGCCACCCCGGCCGGCAGCGACAACGCCCAGTGCGCGCAGACGGTGACCGTGCGGCCCAACGCGCGGTACACCCTGTCCGGCTACGTCCGCGGCTCCTACGTCTACCTGGGCGCGACCGGCACCGGCACCACCGACGTCTCCACCTGGACCCAGTCCGCCGCCGACTGGCAGCAGCTGACCACCACCTTCACCACCGGCGCCGCCACCACGAAGGTGACCGTCTACACGCACGGCTGGTACGGCACCGGCGCCTACTACGCCGACGACATCTCCCTGACCGGCCCCGGCGGAAGCACGGGACAGCCGCCCGCCGTGCCCGCCGGACTGAGGACCGGCACCGTCACCTCGTCCTCCGTCGCCCTGTCCTGGTCGGCGGTGACCGGCGCCACCGGCTACGCGGTCTACCGCGACGGGGTCAGGGTGCAGACGGTGAGCGGCACCTCGGCCACCGTCACCGGACTCACGCCCTCGACGGCATACGGCTTCCAGGTCACCGCGACCAACGACGCGGGCGAGTCCGCCAAGTCGGCCACCGTGACCGCTACGACCCCGGGCGGCACCGGCGGCGGCTCACCCGGCCTGCCCGCGCACGCGCTGGTCGGCTACCTCCACACCACCTTCGCCAACGGCTCCGGCTACACCCGCCTCGCCGACGTGCCCGAGAGCTGGGACGTCATCGACCTCGCCTTCGGTGAGCCGACCTCGGTCACCTCCGGCGACATCCGGTTCGACCGCTGCCCGGTCACCGAATGCCCCGACGTCGAGAGCGACGCCGACTTCAAGGCGGCGATCAAGGCCAAGCAGGCGGCCGGCAAGAAGGTGCTGATCTCCATCGGCGGCCAGAACGGCCAGGTCCAGCTCACCACGACGGCCGCGCGGGACACCTTCGTCGCCTCGGTCTCGAAGATCATCGACGACTACGGCCTGGACGGCCTCGACATCGACTTCGAGGGCCACTCGCTCTTCCTGAACGCGAACGACACGGACTTCAGGAACCCCACGACCCCGGTGATCGTCAACCTGATCTCGGCCCTGAAGACCCTGAAGGCCGAGTACGGCTCGAAGTTCGTGCTGAGCGCGGCGCCGGAGACCTTCTTCGTGCAGAACGGCTACCAGTTCTACGGCACCGGCAAGTGGGGCGGCCAGGACCCGCGCTGCGGGGCGTACCTCCCGGTCATCCACGCCCTGCGCGACGACCTGACCCTGCTGCACGTGCAGGACTACAACTCCGGCCCGATCATGGGCCTGGACAACCAGTACCACTCCATGGGCGGCGCCGACTTCCACATCGCCATGACCGACATGCTGCTCACCGGCTTCCCGGTCGCGGGCGACGCGAACAACGTCTTCCCGCCGCTGCGCCCCGACCAGGTCGCCATCGGCATGCCGGCGTCGACCAACGCGGGCAACGGCTACGTCTCCCCGTCCGAGGTCACCAAGACCCTTGACTGCCTCACGAAGAGGACGAACTGCGGCTCGTACGCGACCCACGGGACCTGGCCCGCCCTGCGGGGGCTGATGACGTGGTCGGTGAACTGGGACCGCTACGCGAACTGGGAGTTCCGGAAGAACTTCGACGCGTACTTCGGCTGAGCACGACGCGGGGAACGAGGAACAGGGTGGCCAGCAGCACGGTGCTCAGACACCAGCTGGCCACCACGTCCAGCGGCCAGTGCCAGCCTCGGCGGACCAGACCGTAGGAGACGCCGAGCACGAGGGACGCGCAGCCGCCGACGAGGATCCGGCGGGCGGTGGGGGAGCGGAGCCAGGGAAGCAGCAGCAGGGTCGCGGAGCCGTACGCGATCGCCGCCGTCGCCGTATGACCGGACGGGAAGTAGCCGGTCCCCGGGGGCACCACGGGTGTTCCCGGGCGGGCGGTCCACTCCTTCAGCGGGACGACGACCGCCGGGACCAGAGCCATCACGGCGGCCGCGGTGGCCGGCCGCAGCCACCACAGGTCCGTGCCCGCGGTGCGGCCGCGCCAGGCGACGTACCCGGCGGCCAGGAGCAGCACGGGGACCGCCACCTCGACGTTGCCGAGGTCGGAGAGTCCTCCGGAGAACCGGTCCGGGTGGACCAGGGCGTGACTGAGCCGCTCGTCCACACGCGTCAGCGGACCGTCGGCGACCACCTGCCAGGTGATCACCGCGAAGAGCAGAAGAAGGAGAAGGCACAGACCCAGGAGCACAGCCATGGGGGACAGACTGGCAGGTTTCGGCCGGGAAGGAGGTCGGCCGCCCAGGAACAGGGGGGGCGTTCCGGGGCGGCCGTCCGGACCGGAACGTCGCTCGCCCCGGGGGGTTTGGGGCGGCGACCGTCCGATCGGTGAGGAGATCCCGGAGCCGTCAGGCCCCGGTTGTGTGCGCGAGGGCACGACCAGGTCGAAGCTGGGGAGGCCCCGGCCTGAGGTCGCCCACAGTCCCCTGTGGGCGGGGTGTATCTCTCATCTGGGTAGAACCTACGGCAGGCCGGGGCGCTTGGGCAGACGGAATCGCGTCCCGCCATCCACCCCGCACACCTTCTTCACATGGCCTGCCGCAGGACTGTTCAGAGGTGCGACCAGGTCGCTCAGATGCGCGAGAAGGCCTGCTCGATGATGTCGAGGCCCTCGTTCAGCAGGTCTTCGCCGATCACCAGCGGGGGCAGGAAGCGCAGCACGTTGCCGTAGGTGCCGCAGGTGAGCACCAGCAGGCCCTCGGCGTGGCAGGCCTTGGCGAGCGCCGCGGTGGCCTCCGGGTTCGGCTCCTTGGTGGCGCGGTCCTTGACCAGCTCGATGGCGATCATCGCGCCGCGGCCGCGCACGTCACCGATGATGTCGAACTTCTCGGCCATGGCACCGAGGCGGGACTTCATGATCGCCTCGATGTTCTTCGCCCTGGCGTTGAGGTCCAGCTCCTTCATCGTCTCGATGGCGCCGAGCGCACCGGCGCAGGCCACCGGGTTGCCGCCGTAGGTGCCGCCGAGGCCGCCCGCGTGCGCGGCGTCCATGATCTCGGCACGGCCGGTGACGGCGGCCAGCGGCAGACCGCCGGCGATGCCCTTGGCGGTGGTGATCAGGTCCGGGACGATGCCCTCGTCCTCACAGGCGAACCACTGGCCGGTACGGCAGAAGCCGGACTGGATCTCGTCCGCGACGAACACGATGCCGTTGTCGGCGGCGAACTGGCGGATGGCCGGCAGGAAGCCCTTGGCCGGCTCGATGAAGCCGCCCTCGCCGAGCACCGGCTCGATGATGATCGCGGCCACGTTGTCGGCGCCGACCTGCTTGGTGATCTGGTCGATGGCCTGGGCGGCGGCCTCCGGGCCCGCGTTCTCCGGACCGGTGAGCCAGCGGTAGCCGTAGGCGACCGGAACGCGGTAGACCTCGGGGGCGAACGGACCGAAGCCGTGCTTGTACGGCATGTTCTTCGCGGTCAGCGCCATGGTCAGGTTCGTACGGCCGTGGTATCCGTGGTCGAACACGACGACGGCCTGGCGCTTGGTGTAGGCACGCGCGATCTTGACGGCGTTCTCGACCGCCTCGGCGCCGGAGTTGAACAGCGCCGACTTCTTGGCGTGGTCGCCCGGGGTCAGCTCGGCGAGGGCCTCGGCGACCGCCACGTAGCCCTCGTACGGGGTGACCATGAAACAGGTGTGGGTGAAGTCGGCGAGCTGGGCGCCCGCGCGCCGCACGACGGCCTCGGCGGAGGCGCCGACCGAGGTCACGGCGATGCCGGAACCGAAGTCGATCAGGCGGTTGCCGTCGACGTCCTCGATGATGCCGCCGCCGGCGCGGGTGACGAAGACCGGCAGCGTGGAGCCCACGCCCTGCGCGACCACGGCGGTGCGGCGGGCCTGCAGCTCCTGCGACTTCGGGCCGGGGATGGCGGTGGCGACGCGGCGCTCCTGCGGAAGTGCGGTCATGGGGGCTCTCCCTGTGATCTTGCGTACCGGGTGTTCCCGGGGGTTCCGGACGGTGCGTTTTTCGGACGCTTGTCTCTTTCTTCGCAGGTTAGGGCCGGGAAAGGTGGGTGGGCATGCTCCATGTGGGCGTTGTCGGGGAGGCCCGTTGTCCGTGGTGGACATAGCAGCGGGTGACGGATGTGCCAGGACCGGCCGTCCGCCCGGCCGCGTAAGCGGTGAACTCCCGTTCCCGGGGCGTTAGATTGGCTCGCTGACGGTGGACGGAACGGCAGGTCAGGGGGAACGGGCCATGGACAGCGACGGGATGCGGGACGCGCGCGGCACGCATGCGAATCCGGTGCCGCGCCCGGCGGCGCCCCCGGAGGGCGCCGCCCTACCGCCCATGCCCCCGGTTCCGCCGGGCGCGCCCCCGCGGCCGGACGGCTCGGCCTTCCTCGCCTGGCTGCGGGCGTCCAGGCCGCAGGCGGCGCCCGGCGTGTGGCGGTTCGGGCACCGGCCGCGGCCCGAACAGGAACCCGAGCTGATCCCCGCCCGGCAACTGCTGAGCGGCGCGCTGATCGCGTTCCTGGTGGGCTGGCTGGTGTGGTCCCTGCTGTGGAACGGCTACCTCGGCGGCTGGTGGGTGCTGCCGCTCGAGCTGTTCACCCCGGACTCCTGGCGTCAGGGCAACAGCCGCGTCGGCAACGCCGTCCTCTGGTACTCGTACTACACGCTCATCGCCGTCGTCATCATGCTCGTCGTCGGCCGGCTCGGCCGCTGGGGCGAGGTCTGGCGGCGCTACGGGCCGCCCGCCTGGCGTCCGGCCGCGCCCGCCACCGAACCGCCCCCCGCGCCCGAGCAGGACCCCGCCGAGTGGCCGCAGCTGCGTGCCTCCGGCGCGCACGAGGCCGCCGCCCGGCTGGCCGCCGACGCGCGGGCCGGGCTGATGCGGGACGTCGACCACGCCCGGATCAGCCGGGCCTGGCAGGGCGTGCGGTCCGGCGCGCACAGCCTCGCCACCTTCACGGGCGCCGTGCTGCAGGACGGCGCCGCCGCCTGCCCGCACCCCTCCGGCGAGCGCGACCTGCCCGCCCGGCAGGCCCGGCACGACCTGGTCACGGGTCAGGTGCGGCTCGGCACCACCGCCGACGACCCGCGCAACCCCTACCACTACCGGGGCGCCGGACTCGCCCTCGGGCCCGAGCTGCTCGGCACCTCCCTGCTCGCCGTCGGCCCGGCCGGCTCCGGCAAGACCGGCTCCGTGGTCCGGCCGCTCGCCGAGTCGCTGTGCCTGCACGCGCTCGCCGGACAGGCCGCGCTCGTGGTCGTCGGCGCGGCGGGCGCCGGACTCGGGCCGGCCGAGTCCTACGACGTCGTCGTGCGGGTCGGGCACCCCGACTCCGTCTACGACCTCGACCTGTACGGCGGCACCACCGACCCGGACGAGGCCGCCGCCATACTCGCCGAGGCCCTCGTCGGCGACCTCGCGGACCCGCACCCCGGCAGCGACAGCCGCCGCTCCACCACCGTCCTCGCCCAGCTCCTCGGCCCCTTCCGGGCCGTCCACGCCCGTTTCCCCTCCGTCCCCGAGCTGCGCCAGCTGCTCGACGGCACCCCCGGCCCGCTGGCCGCCCTCCGCAAGACGCTCACCGACACCGGGCAGGCCTCGCTGCTGCGCGAACTGGACGCCCGCGAGCGGCAGATGGCCCACCCGGGCGATGTCGGCGCGGTGCTCGCCGACCGGGTCGCACTGCTCGACCGGCCCGCCTTCGCCGCCTTCTTCGACACCTCCGGGGAGTCCCGGCCGTTCTCGCTGAAGGCTCTCGACCACCCGGTGCGGGTCCGCATCGACCTGCCGCAGCGCGGCCACGCCGACGCCTCCCGGATCCTGGCCCGGCTGGTGCTCGCCCAGTTCACGGCCAGTGTGACGGCGCGGGAGGACCGGTCGCTCTTCGCCTGCCTGCTGCTGGACGACGCCTCCGGCGTGGTCACCCCCGAGGCGGTCCGCGGCATCCAGCGGCTGCGGTCGGCGGGCGCGGGCGCCGTACTGACGCTGCGCACCCTGGACGACGTGCCCCGGCCGCTGCGCGGCCCGCTGCTCGGCTCCACCGGATGCCGGATGGCGCTGTCCGGGCTCACTCCCTGGGACGGGCAGGACTTCGCCGAGGTGTGGGGCAAGGAGTGGATCGAGACCCGGGACGTCACCGACCGGCAGATCATCGCCGAGACCCCGGCCGGCAAGGCCGTGCACATGCTGCGCCGGGTCATCACCGGGCAGGCGCCCACCGCCCGGGCCGTCACCGTCCGCCAGGTGGAACGCGAGCGCTGGTCCGCCTCCGAGCTGGCGCACGGGGTGCCGCCCGGGCACGCGGTGCTGTCGCTGACGACCGTGCGGGGCGAGCACGCGCCGCCGCTGCTGGTGGATCTGCGGGGCTGAGACAGGGCCGAACGGGCATCGGCGGACCGTACGGTGCGGCAGAATCGGCATAGGCTGTTCATACGCGGCGGCCAAATGATCCCGAGCCGGCCGTCACCGGGACTCCCGTCCGACCGGTTCACCACGACCTGAAGGCGCCATGCCCCCGACCCTCGCCTCGCTCGTCCACCACTCCGCGCTCAAGCTGACCGTGCGCGCGGGCGAGGACCGCCTCGACGTGCCCGTCCGGTGGGCGCACGTGAGCGAGCTGGCCGACCCCGTGCCCTACATGGAGGGCGGCGAGCTGCTGCTGATCACCGCGCTCAAGCTGGACGCGGAGGACCCGCAGGCCATGCGGCGGTACGTGCGGCGGCTGGCCGGCGCGGGAGTGGTCGGGCTCGGCTTCGCGGTCGGGGTCAACTACGAGGAGATCCCCGAGGCCCTCGTCGACGCCGCCGGGGAGGAGGGGCTGCCGTTGCTGGAGGTGCCCCGCCGCACCCCGTTCCTCGCCATCAGCAAGGCCGTCTCCGCCGCGATCGCCGCCGACCAGTACCGGGCCGTCACGGCAGGCTTCGCCGCCCAGCGCGAGCTGACCCGGCAGGCGCTGAACGCCGGCCCCGAGGGGCTGCTCGGCGCGCTCGCCGCGCAGATCGACGGCTGGGCGGCGCTGTACGACGCCTCGGGCGCCGTCGTGGCCGCCGCGCCCGAGTGGGCAGGCCGCCGCGCCGCCCGGCTCACCGCAGAGGTGGAGCGGCTGCGGGAACGGCCCGCTCCGGCGTCGTCGGTGGTGGGCGGACCGGAGAACGAGGACCGGGTGGAGCTGCACTCCCTGGGGACGGGGAAGCGCCCGCGGGACGCGCTCGCCGTGGGGACGGCGGCCGCGCTGGGCACCGCCGAGCGCTACGCCCTGCACTCCGCGATCGCCCTGCTCACCCTCACCACCGAACGCTCCCGCTCGCTGCACGCGGCCGAACAGCGGATCGGCGCGGCGGTGCTGCGCATGCTGCTCGCCGGCGAGCCCGACCACGCCCGCGCGGTCGCCGGGGACCTGTACGGCGGGCTGCTCGACGCGCCGTTCCGGATGATCGTCGCCGAGTCGGTGTCCGGCGGCGACCCGCTGGGCACGCTCACGGAGACGGTCGAGGCCGCGGCGGCACGCTCCGCCGAGGCGGTGCTCGTGGTGCCGGAGGGGGAGCGGCTGGTGGTGCTGGTCGCCGACGGGGGCGCGGCGGTGGCCGCGTGCACCGGGTACGCGTCGGCGCTGGAGGGCGCGCGGGCCGTGCCCGAGCAGGGGGCGGCGGAGGAGGACGACCTGGTCGTCGGCCTCTCGGCGCCGGCCGGCCCGATCGCGGCGGCCGCTGCCTACAAGCAGGCCGAGCAGGCGCTCTCGGTGGCGCGGCGGCGCGGACGGGTGCTCGTCGAGCACGACCAGTTGGCCGCGGGCTCGGTGCTGCCGCTGCTGGCCGACGACGCGGTGAAGGCCTTCGCCGACGGGTTGCTGCGGCCCCTGTACGAGCACGACGCGACGGGCCGCGGGGACCTGGTCGCCTCGCTGCGCGCCTGGCTCTCCCGGCACGGCCAGTGGGACGCGGCCGCGGCGGACCTGGGCGTCCACCGGCACACGCTGCGGTACCGGATGCGACGCGTCGAGGAGATCCTGGGGCGCAGCCTGGACGACCCTGACGTCCGCATGGAACTGTGGCTGGCCCTGAAGGCGACGTCGTCGGAGCAATGAAGTCCGTCCGGCGTTCGAGGACGAGGCCGTTCAGGCCGATCGGGGTCCGCGAGGCGGAGCCCCTCGAGGACGGCACGGGCAGGGGGTGCGGGGGTGAAGAACCCGCCCCCGCGACCCCTACCGCGCCAAACCGGCGCACCCCACCCCCCGACTGCTACGACTCGGACAAGCGACCGCCGCCTGCCCCCGCCCTACCGTGGACCACGAACCGAAAGCACACCCACAACGCGGAAGGGCCGGGACGACTCAATGACTTCCACCCACGCCTTCTGGCTCGCCGGCCGCCAGGCCACCGGCGAGGACACCTTCGACGTCACCTCCCCGTGGGACGGCCGTCTCGTCGGCAAGGTCAGCGTGCCGACCGAGGCCCAGGTCGAGGAGGCCGTGGCCGCCGCGTACGCCGTCCGTGAGGACTTCGCCGCCACCCCGGCCCACGTGCGGGCCGCCGCCCTCGACCACGTCAGCAAGCGTCTGGTCGAGCGCACCGAGGAGATCGCCCAGCTGATCTCCGCCGAGAACGGCAAGCCGATCAAGTGGGCCCGGGGCGAGGTCGGCCGTGCCGTCTCCGTCTTCCGGTTCGCCGCCGAGGAGGCACGCCGCTTCAACGGCGGCGAGGCCCAGCGTCTGGACACCGACGCCGGCGGCCAGGGCCGGCTGGCGCTGACCCGCCGCTTCCCCAAGGGCGTCGTCCTCGGCATCGCGCCGTTCAACTTCCCGCTGAACCTGTGCGCGCACAAGATCGCCCCGGCCATCGCCGCCGGCGCCCCGATCATCCTCAAGCCCGCCCCGGCCACCCCGCTGTCCGGCCTCATCCTCGGTGACCTGCTCGCCGAGACCGAGCTGCCCGCCGGTTCCTGGTCGATCCTCCCGGTCGCCAACGACCGGATGCCCGCCCTGGTCCAGGACGAGCGCCTGCCGGTGATCTCCTTCACCGGTTCGGAGAAGGTCGGCTACGCGATCATGGACTCGGTGCCGCGCAAGCACTGCACCCTGGAACTCGGCGGCAACGGCGCGGCCGTCGTGCTCGGCGACTTCGCGAGCGACGAGGACCTGGACTGGGCCGCGACCCGCATCGCGACCTTCTCCAACTACCAGGGCGGCCAGTCCTGCATCTCCGTGCAGCGGGTCATCGCGGACGCCTCCGTGTACGACCGTCTGCTGCCGCGCATCGTCGCCGCCGTCGAGGCCCAGGTCACCGGTGACCCGAGCGACGCCAGGACCGACGTCGGCCCGCTGGTCAGCGAGGACGCCGCCAGGCGCGTCGAGTCCTGGGTGGACGAGGCCGTCGCCGCCGGGGCGAAGCTGCTCACGGGTGGCGAGCGCGACGGCGCCTCCTACGCGCCGACCGTCCTCACCGAGGTGCCCGCCGACACCACGATCTCCTGCGAGGAGGTCTTCGGGCCGGTCCTCACCGTGCGGAAGGTGGACGGCGAGGCCGAGGCCTTCGCCGCCGCCAACGACTCCAAGTACGGCCTCCAGGCGGGTGTGTTCACCCACGACCTGCAGGTCGCCTTCCGCGCCCACCGCGCCCTCGAGGTCGGCGGCGTCGTGATCGGCGACGTGCCGTCCTACCGCGCCGACCAGATGCCGTACGGCGGCGCCAAGCAGTCCGGTGTGGGCCGTGAGGGCGTGCGGTTCGCGATGGACGACTACACATACGAGCGCGTGCTGGTCCTCACCGGGCTCGCGCTCTGACCTGACACGAACAGGTCGGCAAGACGGCCGGAGCCCACTGTGCGGGGGCTCCGGCCGTCTCCCTTTTCCGGGCCGGCTGACCGGCTCAGCGGGCGAGCCAGGGGACGCGGCACGCGTGCGGTGCCGTTCCCTTCCGGGCAGAGGGCCCCGAATGACTGTCCTGCGGACCGCCCGCCAGGGCCGCAGGGAGCGGACCCGAGGGACGCACGGCTCGACCGGTTCCCGCGCGCCGCCGCTCTCCTTGGGATGCTCAGGGCGCACTGCTCGGCCAGGACGTCGTAGGCGTCGGCGGCCGGCGTCCCGCCGCCCAGGACGGTGCGGCCGGTGGTAGCGCGCCGTCCCGCTCGCGGAAGGTGCCGACGGTGGGGGAGGACTGCGCGAGGCTGACCTTGGGCTGAATTCCGGCAGGCTGGTTCACGGGCATGCTCCTGAAGGAGTGCAGACAGGGAAGGCAGGCAGCGGTGTGCCCCGGGCGGCCGGGGCGAGGGGTGGGAAGGCGAGGGAAGGGTCAGGGCGCGGCGGGCGCCGGCCCCGTACTCGCCCGTACCGTCAGCTCGGGCGTGATCAGCACGACCTCGTCGCCGCCCCGCCCGTCCAGCTTGGCCATCAGGTGTTCCACGGCGTGCCGGCCCATCTCCTGCGCGGGGATGGCGACCGAGGTCAGCCGTACCGAGGCCCGCACGGCGACCTGGTCCGGGCAGATCGCGACCACGGAGACGTCCTCGGGCACCGCCCGGCCCTGCTGGCGCAGCAGGGCGAGCAGCGGCTCCACCGCGGACTCGTTCTGCACGACGAACCCGGTGGTCCCGGGCCGCTCGTCCAGGATCCGGGCCAGGGTCACGGCCATCGCGTCGTACCCGCCCTCGCAGGGCCGGTGCAGCAACCGGACGCCCGCCTGCCGGGCCCGGGAGCGGAGCCCGTCGAGGGTGCGCTCGGCGAAGCCGGTGTGCCGCTCGTACACGGCAGGGGCCTCGCCGATGACAGCGATGTCGCGGTGCCCGAGCCCGGCCAGATGCTCCACGCACAGTGCGCCCGTCGCCGTCCAGTCCAGGTCGACGCAGGTCAGCCCGCCGGCGTCGGCGGGCAGGCCGATCAGCACGGACGGCTGGTGCGAGCCGCGCAGCAGCGGCAGCCGCTCGTCCTCCAGTTCCACGTCCATCAGGATCATCGCGTCGGCGAGCCCGCTGCCGGTGACCCGGCGCACCGCGTCGGGGCCCTCCTCGCCGGTGAGCAGCAGGACGTCGTACCCGTGGGCGCGGGCCGTGGTGGCCACCGCGATGGCGATCTCCATCATCACCGGCACGTACAGGTCGGTGCGCAGCGGGATCATCAGCGCGATGATGTTCGACCGGCTGCTCGCCAGGGCGCGGGCCCCGGCGTTCGGGTGGTAGCCGAGCTCCCGGATGCTCTGCTCGACCCGTTCCCGGGTGGTGGCGGAGATGGACCGCTTGCCGCTGAGGACATAGCTCACCGTGCTCGCCGAGACTCCGGCGTGCTGGGCGACCTCGGCGAGGGTGACCATCCAGCTCTCCAAGCTTTGTGAAGCGCTTCGACACGGCGCATGGCTGACAAGGGCGAGTGAGGGTGTCTCGACAGTAGCCCCAGTGCGAGTGGGTGTGCATAGGCTGTCGAAGCGCTTCGACAGCAAATCCCCGGGGCCCGAAGTGCCGCAGGAAACCAGTACACCTCGCCGTCACCGGCCTTCGGCGGCCATTCCACCCGAACGGCGCGCGAGGGGTGGTGAGGTCGGCCCGTTTCGGGTACCAACGATCCAGTAGCACCGGTCGGTAGTGAACGACCCTCAATGATCCCTCTTCGCGGCGAGGTGAGCCTCAATGTCCGCCCCCACCACCCAACGCACCAACGTCACCGAACGTGAGGCCCGCCAGGTGGCGGAGGCCGCCCGGGAACAGGACTGGCACAAGCCGAGTTTCGCCAAGGAACTGTTCCTCGGCCGCTTCCGGCTCGACCTCATCCACCCCCATCCGCTCCCCGACGCCGAGTCCGTACGGCGCGGCGAGGCGTTCCTGGCCGAACTGCGCGCCTTCTGCGAGTCGACGGTCGACTCCGCCCGCATCGAACGCGAGGCCCGCATCCCCGACGAGGTCATCACGGGCCTGAAGGAACTCGGCGCCCTCGGCATGAAGATCGACCCGAAGTACGGCGGTCTCGGCCTGACCCAGCTCTACTACAACAAGGCGCTGGCCCTGGCCGGCTCCGCCAGCCCCGCGGTCGGCGCCCTGCTCTCCGCCCACCAGTCGATCGGCGTACCGCAGCCGCTGAAGATCTTCGGCACCCAGGAGCAGAAGGACGCCTTCCTGCCCCGCTGCGCCCGCACCGACATCTCCGCCTTCCTGCTCACCGAGCCGGACGTCGGCTCCGACCCGGCGCGCCTGGCGACCACGGCCGTGCCCGAGGGCGACGACTACGTCCTCGACGGGGTGAAGCTGTGGACCACCAACGGGGTCGTCGCCGACCTGCTCGTCGTCATGGCCCGGGTGCCGAAGTCCGAGGGGCACAAGGGCGGCATCACCGCCTTCGTGGTGGAGGCCACCGCCGAGGGCGTCACCGTGGAGAACCGCAACGCCTTCATGGGGCTGCGCGGCATCGAGAACGGCGTCACCCGCTTCCACCAGGTCCGGGTGCCCGCCGCCAACCGCATCGGCCCGGAGGGCGCGGGTCTGAAGATCGCGCTCACCACCCTCAACACCGGCCGGCTGTCGCTGCCCGCGATGTGCGCCGGTGCCGGCAAGTGGTGTCTGAAGATCGCCCGGGAGTGGGCGGCGGAGCGGGAGCAGTGGGGCAAGCCGGTCGCGCTGCACGAGGCCGTCGGCTCCAAGATCAGCTTCATCGCGGCCACCACCTTCGCCCTGGAGGCCGTGCTCGACCTGTCCTCGCAGATGGCCGACGAGGACCGCAACGACATCCGCATCGAGGCCGCCCTCGCCAAGCTCTACGGCTCCGAGATGGCCTGGCTGATGGCCGACGAACTGGTCCAGATCCGCGGCGGCCGCGGCTACGAGACCGCCGAGTCCCTGAGGGCGCGCGGCGAGCGGGCCGTCCCCGCCGAGCAGATGCTGCGCGACCTGCGCATCAACCGCATCTTCGAGGGCTCCACGGAGATCATGCACCTGCTGATCGCCCGCGAGGCCGTCGACGCCCACCTCTCGGTCGCCGGTGACCTCATCGACCCCGACAAGACCCTCTCGGACAAGGCGAAGGCGGGCGCGAACGCGGGTGTCTTCTACGCCAAGTGGCTGCCGAAGCTGGTCGCCGGGCCCGGACAACTGCCGTCTTCCTACGGCGAGTTCAAGCGCGAGGTCGACCTCTCCGGCCACCTTCGCTACGTCGAGCGGCACGCCCGCAAACTGGCCCGCTCCACCTTCTACGCCATGTCCCGCTGGCAGGGCCGGATGGAGACCAAGCAGGGCTTCCTCGGCCGGATCGTGGACATCGGCGCCGAACTGTTCGCGATGAGCGCGGCCTGTGTCCGCGCCGAGCGGCTGCGCAACGAGGGCGAGCACGGCCGCGAGGCCTACCAGCTCGCCGACGCCTTCTGCCGCCAGGCCCGCATCCGGATCGAGGAACTCTTCGGCCGCCTGTGGGCCAACACCGACGACCTCGACCGCAAGGTGGTCAAGGGAGTCCTCGGCGGCGCCTACACCTGGCTGGAGGAGGGCGTGGTCGACCCGTCCGGGGACGGCCCGTGGATCGCCGACGCGACCCCCGGACCGTCCGCACGGCCGAGCGAGCGGCGCCCCTTCGGCGCCTGAACATCCCGTCCCGGACAGGGCACCTGGGCTCAGACGCCCCAGGTGCCCTGGTTCGAGGCGCAGTTCCAGCCGGTGCCCTTCAGGGTGAACTTCACCTTGTAGGAACGGGTGTTGAGCAGGTGCGTGGGCACCTTCACCCCGAGGCTGGTCTTCTTCTTGAGCGTCGTGGTGTACACGGACACCGTCCTGGTCGTGTTCTTGGTGACCTTGCCGCCCTTCGCCTTGGCCGTGCCGAAGCGGATGTTGCGGACGTTCGTGACGGTGAACGTGACCTTCTTGAAGCTCTTGCTGGTGCTCTTGTTCTTGATCCCGAAGTACAGGCCGCCGTTGGTCACCCAGCCGTGCGAGTCGACGTAGAAACGGCTCGGGTAGACCAGGTCGACCGGGCAGCCGGTGCTCGTCCCCGTCGCGGCCGACGCGACACCGCCCAGACCGAGCTGAGCGGCGGTGACGACCCCCGCCGCCGCCAGGACGGTCGCGGTCGTGCGCATGCGGTTCATCGTGGTGTCTCCTCCCCCTGTGAGCCACTTGGACTTGGCTCCAGCGGGCAGAATGCCATGAGCGAGGGCCCCGCGCCCGGGAATTCACCCGGTCCGGCGGTACTCGCGGTCGCGTCGTTGACGCCCCGGGCATGGATGATTTTCACGCCAGACCCACATCAGGAGACATACGGACAATCAACTCGTTCCGTCGACGAAAACAGGTGACGCGCCCTTCCATGAGGGACGTCCTGTCCGGACGGCCGCCGCTTGCGGCGACAATGGGGGAATGACCGACAGTCCCGCCAGCCCCGCGCCCCTCGCCGACCCGCACCTCGTGTACGACCCCCTCGCGGGAGACGGCCCGAAGGACGTGGTGATCCTCGGCTCCACCGGGTCCATCGGAACCCAGGCCATCGACCTCGTACTGCGCCATCCCGACCGCTTCCGGGTCACCGCCCTCTCCGCGAACGGCGCCCGCCCGGCCCTGCTCGCCGAGCAGGCGCACCGCCTGCGGGCGCGGACCGTCGCGGTCGCCCGCCAGGACGCCGTGCCGGCCCTGCGCGAGGCGCTGACCGGGCTCTACGGCGCCGCGGAGCCGCTGCCCGAGATCCTCGCCGGACCGGACGCGGCCACCCACCTCGCGGCCTCCGACTGCCACACCGTGCTGAACGGCATCACCGGGTCCATCGGCCTCGCGCCCACCCTGGCCGCCCTGGAGGCGGGCCGCACCCTCGCGCTCGCCAACAAGGAGTCGCTGATCGTCGGCGGCCCGCTGGTCAAGGCGCTCGCCAAGCCCGGGCAGATCATCCCGGTCGACTCCGAGCACGCCGCGCTGTTCCAGGCCCTCGCCTCCGGCACCCGCGCCGACGTGCGCAAGCTCGTCGTCACCGCGTCCGGCGGCCCCTTCCGCGGCCGGACCAGGGCGGAGCTGGCGAACGTCACCGTCGAGGACGCCCTCGCGCACCCCACCTGGGCGATGGGCCCGGTGATCACGATCAACTCGGCGACCCTCGTCAACAAGGGCCTGGAAGTCATTGAGGCGCACCTGCTCTACGACATTCCCTTCGACCGCATTGAGGTCGTCGTGCATCCGCAGTCGTATGTCCACTCGATGGTCGAGTTCACCGACGGATCCACGATCGCCCAGGCGACGCCCCCCGACATGCGCGGGCCCATCGCCATCGGTCTGGGCTGGCCCGAACGCGTCCCGGACGCGGCGCCCGCCTTCGACTGGAGCAAGGCCTCCACGTGGGAGTTCTTCCCGCTCGACGACGAGGCCTTCCCCTCGGTGAACCTCGCCCGGCACGTGGGGCAGCTCGCGGGCACCGCTCCGGCGGTGTTCAATGCCGCCAACGAGGAATGCGTCGAGGCGTTCCGCAGCGGCGCACTGCCCTTCAACGGGATCATGGAGACCGTCACCCGGGTGGTGGAGGAGCACGGCACCCCGGACACGGGAACCTCACTCACCGTGTCGGACGTCCTCGAAGCGGAGACCTGGGCCCGGGCCAGGGCCCTCGAACTGACAGACCGGACCGCGGAGGCGCGTGCATGACGACCTTGATGTTCATCCTCGGCATAGTGGTCTTCGCGGTCGGCCTGCTCGTCTCCATCGCGTGGCACGAGCTGGGCCACCTGTCCACGGCCAAGCTCTTCGGCATCCGCGTCCCGCAGTACATGGTCGGATTCGGCCCGACCATCTGGTCGCGCAGGAAGGGCGACACCGAGTACGGCATCAAGGCCGTCCCGCTCGGCGGCTACATCCGCATGATCGGCATGTTCCCGCCCGACGACGCCGGCCGGGTCTCCGCCCGCTCCACCTCTCCGTGGCGCGGGATGATCGAGGACGCCCGCTCCGCCGCCTTCGAGGAGCTGAAGGAGGGCGACGAGACGCGCATGTTCTACACGCGCAAGCCGTGGAAGCGCGTCATCGTCATGTTCGCCGGCCCGTTCATGAACCTGGTGCTCGCGATCGGCCTGTTCCTCACCGTGCTGATGGGCTTCGGCATCCAGCAGCAGACCACCACCGTCGCCTCCGTCTCGCCCTGCGTCATCGCGCAGAGCGAGAACCGCGACAGCTGCAAGAAGTCCGACCCCGCCTCCCCGGCGGCGGCCGCCGGCATGAAGAACGGCGACCGCATCGTCTCCTTCGCCGGCACGCCGACCGGGGACTGGAACACGCTGTCCGACCTCATCCGGGACAGCGCGGGCAAGGACGTCGCGATCGTCGTCGACCGCAAGGGCCAGGAGCTGACCCTGCACGCGAAGATCGCCACGAACCAGGTCGCCAAGAAGGACTCCGGCGGAACCTACGTCCAGGGCCAGTACGTCAAGGCGGGGTTCCTCGGCTTCAGCTCCGCCACCGGCGTCGTCAAACAGGACTTCGGCCAGTCCGTGACCTGGATGACCGACCGGGTGGGCGACGCCGTCGACTCGCTCATCGCCCTGCCCGGCAAGATCCCCGCCCTGTGGGACGCGGCCTTCGGCGACGGCCCGCGCGAACCGGACTCCCCGATGGGCATCGTCGGCGCGGCCCGCGTCACCGGCGAGATCGCCACGCTGGACATCCCGGCCTCGCAGCAGCTCGCCATGGCCGTGTTCGTGGTCGCCGGGTTCAACCTCTCCCTGTTCCTGTTCAACATGCTCCCGCTGCTCCCGCTCGACGGCGGGCACATCGCGGGCGCCCTGTGGGAGTCGCTGCGGCGCAACGTGGCCCGCGTGCTGCGCCGTCCGGACCCGGGCCCCTTCGACGTGGCGAAGCTGATGCCGGTGGCGTACGTGGTGGCGGGGATCTTCGTCTGCTTCACGATCCTCGTGCTGATCGCCGACGTCGTTAACCCGGTGAAAATCTCCTAGCCACCGGATGGTGGAAGGCGGCCCGGGACACCGTATTCCGGGCCGCCTTCCAATGAGTGTGTTTGCCGGGTGGGATGTGCCCGCGCACGCGCCGGTGCCGTAATCTCGAAGCCTGGAGCCCGCCGATCACGGGACCGGATCTTGATCCACGACTTGGGGTTGCACAGCAGATGACTGCGATTTCTCTCGGCATGCCGTCCGTTCCGACCAAGCTCGCCGAGCGCCGGAAGAGCCGGCAGATCCAGGTCGGAACCGTGGCGGTCGGCGGAGACGCGCCCGTATCGGTCCAGTCGATGACCACGACCCGTACGTCCGACGTGGGCGCGACCCTGCAGCAGATCGCCGAGCTGACCGCGTCCGGCTGCCAGATCGTCCGGGTCGCCTGCCCCACCCAGGACGACGCCGACGCCCTCGCGACCATCGCGCGCAAGTCGCAGATCCCGGTGATCGCGGACATCCACTTCCAGCCGAAGTACGTCTTCGCCGCCATCGAGGCCGGCTGCGCCGCCGTCCGCGTCAACCCCGGCAACATCAAGCAGTTCGACGACAAGGTCCGCGAGATCGCGCGGGCCGCCAAGGACCACGGCACCCCGATCCGGATCGGCGTCAACGCGGGCTCCCTGGACCGGCGGCTGCTGCAGAAGTACGGCAAGGCCACCCCGGAGGCGCTGGTCGAGTCGGCCCTGTGGGAGGCGTCCCTCTTCGAGGAGCACGACTTCCGCGAGATCAAGATCTCGGTCAAGCACAACGACCCGGTCGTGATGATCGAGGCCTACCGGCAGCTCGCGGAGCAGTGCGACTACCCGCTGCACCTCGGCGTCACCGAGGCCGGCCCCGCCTTCCAGGGCACGATCAAGTCCGCGGTCGCCTTCGGCGCCCTGCTCTCCCAGGGCATCGGCGACACCATCCGCGTCTCCCTCTCCGCGCCTCCCGTGGAGGAGGTCAAGGTCGGCAACCAGATCCTGGAGTCCCTGAACCTCAAGCAGCGCGGCCTGGAGATCGTCTCCTGCCCGTCCTGCGGCCGCGCCCAGGTCGACGTCTACAAGCTCGCCGAAGAGGTCACCGCCGGTCTGACCGGTATGGAGGTCCCGCTCCGCGTCGCCGTCATGGGCTGCGTCGTGAACGGCCCCGGCGAGGCCCGTGAGGCCGACCTCGGCGTCGCCTCCGGCAACGGCAAGGGCCAGATCTTCGTCAAGGGCGAGGTCATCAAGACCGTCCCGGAGTCCAAGATCGTGGAGACCCTCATCGAGGAGGCCATGAAGCTCGCCGAGGCCATGGAGGCCGACGGCGTGGCCTCCGGCGAGCCCGAGGTCTCGGTAGCGGGCTGAGCCCCCACACGGACCGGCCCGGGAAACGCCGGGCCCGCTCCCCCCTGTCGCGCGCCCGTGCCGGGCCCTGCGCCGGAACGTCCTGCTGGACGCATCCGGGGCGGCCCCGGTGCGGGGCGTCCGGCTGTCGGGGAGGCACGGAGGCGGCGGCGCGGCGAGGTCGACGGGCGTGTCCGTGGGTCCCCGGCGGCGCGTCGGGCGCTCACGACGGCCGGCCGCGAGCTTGGCGGCGCCGGGTCCGTCCACTCCACTCGTTCGCCCCGTGTCAGGCCCCGTCCCCGGGCGTGCCGCGGAACGGAGCGGGAGTCCCCCGGCGAGCCGGGCGGGATGCGTCGGGTCCCTTCACTCCTCTGGTTCGCCTCGTGTCGGGTCCTGTACCGGGGCGTCCTGCTGGACGGACCCGGGGGCGGCGCGGTCCGGGGCGGCCGGGCTGTAGGAGGACTGCGGAGGCGGCGGGGCGCTGCGGTCGCCGGGGGCGCCCGCGCCGGCGGCCGGCAGACGCAGCGCGAGCAGGGCGACGTCGTCACCGCTCGGCCCTATCCGCTTCAGCAGCTCGTCGCAGAAGTCGTCCACGGTCCCCTCGTCCAGCCGCCGGGCCAGCATGGAGGCGTGGTGGCGCAGCTTGGCCATGCCGAGGTCGATCGGCCGGTCCCGGCTCTCCACGAGACCGTCGGTGTAGAGCAGCAGCGTGCACTCGGCGGGCAGTTCCTCGGAGGCGTCCGGCCAGCTCAGGCCCAGGTGCAGGGTGGCGCTCATGCCGATCAGCGGCCCGTGCCCGCCGGTCAGGAACCGCGCGTCGCCCTCATGGGTCACCAGCAGCGGCGGCGGGTGCCCGGCGTTCACCCAGCGCAGCCGCCAGGGACCGCCCAGGGGACCCTCGATCCGGGCGAAGAGCAGCGTGGCCATCGGGGCGTCGCTGGTGTTCGTCACCGCCTCGTCGAGGCGGCGCATGATCACGCTGGGCGGCTCCCGGTCCACCCAGGCCAGACCCCGCAGCATGTTGCGGACCTCGGCCATGTGGGCGGCGGCCTCCAGGTCGTGGCCCACCACGTCCCCGATCACCAGGGCCATCACCCCGTCGCTGAGCAGGAAGGCGTCGTACCAGTCGCCGCCGATCTCCATCGCCCGCTGCGCGGGCAGATAGCGCGCGGCCATCCGCAGGTGGTTCACCTGGGGCAGCGGGGCCAGCAGCTGGCGCTGCATGGTCGCGGCGACGTTGCGCTGCTCCTCGTAGAGCCGCTCGTTGTCCAGCACCAGCGCCACGCGCCAGCCCAGGTCGGCGAGGAGCCCTACCTCGGCGTCGGTGAACGCGGGGGACGCCTCGGCGCGGCCGACGGTCAGCATCCCGTAGTGGTGCCGGCGGGCGCGCAGCGGTACCACGACGGCCGAGCGACCGCCGAGCCGCTCGAACAGCGGCCCGTGGGTCGCGGCGAGCGGGGCGTCCCGGTCCCGCAGCTCCTCCGCGACCAGCAGCACGGGCTCCTCGTTGTTCGTCGCCCGCGTCAGCGCCCGGCGGGCCCTGGGCGGCAGCGGCGGCAGTGGTCCCTCCAGCCGTTTCGCCCGGTGCGGGTGCGCCGGACAGCGGACGGCGACCCGCTCCAGCGCCCCGGTCCGCTCCGAGCGCAGGGCCACCGCGGCCCAGTCGCCCAGCTCCGGGACGAGCATCCGCAGCACCCGGCGCATCTGGGCGGTCGGGTTCCGGGCCGAGATCAGCACGGAGGAGATCTTCGACACCAGGTTCAGCCGGGCCGTCAGCGCCTCCAGGGCGGTGGTGCGCGCCGTCGCCCGCCGCTCGGCCTCCCGGTGCAGGCTGAAGTCGCTGAAGACGATCGCCAGCCCAGCCCTGCGGCCCGCCAGCCGCAGGGGAGTGGTCGCCCAGATGATCGGCAGGGTCGTGCCGTCGGCGCGCAGGAAGTGCTCCTCACTGCCCTGCCCGACGGACCGGTTGTCGTGCAGCGGTGCCCGCATCAGGCACTGTTCGCGGGGCACCGCGCTGCCGTCGGGGCGGCGGTGCAGCAGGTCGTGCGCGTCATGACCGAGCATCTCGCCCGCCGTCCTGCCCAGGAGCCGCTCGGCCCACGGGTTGACGTACGTGATGCGCCCGGCCAGGTCGATGGTGAAGACACCGGTGCCCAGATCGCGCAGGATCGCGTGCGGGAGCTCCGGCTCACGGCTCGCGGCTGCCCCGCTCATGTCCTCACGCCCTCGTCGTCGTACCGGACGGCCGTCCGGTGTTCCGGCACCGCGCGTTCCGGCACCGCACCCACCGCGTTCCCGTCGCCGTCCGAAAAATGGCTTCTTGTGGCATTTTCACCTTTACCCGCAGGCCGCTCCGCCTTCGGCACGGCGTGTTGCCGCCCGCCCCCCTGCGAGCCCTGGGCCCGGTACCGGGGGCGGCGCCGCCCAGAATCCGCAGGTACAGTGCGGAGATCAGCAGAACCCCAGCGTGAGGCCCCGCCCGTGTTGACCCAGACCACCTCCCGGGTGCTCGAACCGAGCGACCTTGACGCCGCGCTCGCCGTCCTCGACCGCGAGCCGGTCGCGAACGCCTTCGTGACCTCCCGGGTGCAGGTGGCGGGCCTCGACCCCTGGCGGCTCGGCGGCGAGATGTGGGGCTGGTACGAGGACGGCATGCTCACGTCCCTCTGCTACGCCGGCGCCAACCTCGTCCCCATCTGCGCCTCCCCGCGCGCGGTGCGCGCCTTCGCCGACCGCGCCCGCAGGGCCGGCCGCCGCTGCTCCTCCATCGTCGGGCCCGCCGACTCCACCGCCCAGCTGTGGCGCCTGCTCGAACCGCACTGGGGCCCGGCCCGCGAGGTCCGCGCCCAGCAGCCCCTGATGGTCACCGACCACATGCCCCACGACATCGCCCCGGATCCCTACGTCCGTCGCATCCGCAAGGACGAGGTGGAGACGATCATGCCGGCGTGCGTGGCGATGTTCACCGAGGAGGTCGGGGTGTCCCCGCTGGCCGGGGACGGTGGCCTGCTGTACCAGGCCCGGGTGGCCGAGCTCGTCGGCTCCGGCCGCTCCTTCGCCCGCCTCGACGAGCACGGCAGGGTCGTCTTCAAGGCGGAGATCGGCGCGGCGACCCCCCGGGCCTGCCAGATCCAGGGCGTGTGGGTCGCCCCCGAGTACCGGGGCCGGGGCCTGGCGGCGCCCGGCATGGCGGCGGTGCTGCGCTACGCCCTGGCCGACGTGGCGCCCGTGGTCAGCCTGTACGTGAACGACTTCAACACGGCGGCGCGACGAACGTACCGCCGGGTGGGCTTCCAGGAGGTGGGAGCCTTCATGAGCATCCTCTTCTGAGGCCCCTGTACCCTCCCCGACATGGACCTCGTGATCGGCCCCTTGGACCTCGCAGCCCACGTGGACGAGGCGTTGTCCGTCCAAGCCCTCGCCTTCGGACTGGGCCCGGAGGAAGTCGCCGTACGCCGCCAGATCGTCCAGCGCCACATGCAGTACCCGGGAGCCCGGGCCTTCGGCGCGACGACCCCGCAGGGCCACCTCGTGGGTTTCGTCTACGGCATGCCCAACTCCCGCGGCCACTGGTGGTCCACCGTCGTGGAGCCCTACCTCCGCGCCCGGCGGAACGAGTTCTGGCTGGACGACTCCTTCGTCATCACCGAGCTGCACGTCCACCCCGACCACCAGAACCGGGGCATCGGCCGCCGCCTGATCACCACCATCACCGACAGCGCCGACGAACCCCGCTCGATCCTCTCCGCGATCGACACCGAGAGCCCCGCCCGCGGGCTCTACCACTCCCTCGGCTACATCGACCTCGCCCGCCAGGTGCACTTCCCGAGCGCCGCCAAGCCGTACGCAGTGATGGGCGCCCCCCTGCCGCTACGCCGGGGTTAACCGATTTCCACCGGCACAGCCCGCCCGGCTAACCTCCTATGCCATCACCATCCCCCGTTCTCGGCCGCGCTCGAGCGGGGGACCCCCATCCGGCAGGAGTACGAGAACCATGGCGAACGCACCGGTCCAGCGCATGTCCCAGTTGATGGCGAAGACGCTGCGCGACGACCCGGCCGACGCCGAGGTCCTCAGCCACAAACTCCTCGTCCGCGCCGGCTACGTCCGCCGCACCGCCGCCGGCATCTGGTCCTGGCTGCCGCTCGGCAAGAAGGTCCTCGCCAACGTGGAGCGGATCGTCCGCGAGGAGATGGACGCCATCGGCGGCCAGGAGGTCTCCCTCCCCGCTCTGCTGCCGCGCGAGCCCTACGAGGTGACCGGTCGATGGGACGAGTACGGCCAGGAGCTGTTCCGGCTGAAGGACCGCAAGGGCGGCGACTACCTCCTCGGCCCGACCCACGAGGAGATCTTCACCCTGCTGGTCAAGGACCAGTGCACGTCCTACAAGGACCTGCCGGTGATCCTCTACCAGATCCAGTCCAAGTTCCGTGACGAGGCCCGCCCCCGCGCCGGCATCCTGCGCGGCCGCGAGTTCCTGATGAAGGACTCGTACTCCTTCGACCTCGAGGACGAGGGCCTGGCGAAGTCCTACGCCCTGCACCGCCAGGCCTACCAGCGCATCTTCGACCGGCTCGGCCTCGACTACCGCATCTGCGCGGCCACCGCCGGCGCCATGGGCGGCTCGAAGTCCGAGGAGTTCCTCGCTCCGGCCGAGGCCGGCGAGGACACCTTCGCGGACTGCCCGAACTGCGACTTCGCCGCCAACACGGAGGCGATCACCTACGAGCTGAAGCCGGTGGACGGCTCGGACGTCCCCGCGCTCGAGGAGATCCCCACCCCCGACACCCCGACCATCGAGACCCTCGCCGCCTCGCTCGGTGTGCCGGCCTCGGCCACCCTGAAGAACCTGCTGGTCAAGGTGGGCGGCGAGATCGTCGCCGTCGGCGTGCCCGGTGACCGCGAGGTGGACCTCGGCAAGCTGGAGGAGCACTTCGCCCCGGCCGGCGTCGAGATGGTCACCGAGGCGGACTTCGCCGGCCGCCCCGACCTGGTGCGCGGCTACGTCGGCCCGCAGGGCCTGGGCGACAAGGTCAAGTACCTCGCCGACCCGCGCGTGGCCCCCGGCACCGCCTGGATCACCGGCGCCAACAAGGAGCACACGCACGCCAGGAACGTGGTCGCCGGCCGTGACTTCGAGGTCGACGAGTACGTGGACGTCGTGGTGGTGCGCGACGGCGACCCCTGCCCGAAGTGCGGCACCGGCCTGAAGCTGGACCGCGCCATCGAGATCGGCCACATCTTCCAGCTCGGCCGCAAGTACGCCGACGCCCTCAAGCTGGACGTCCTCGGCCAGAACGGCAAGCCGGTCCGCGTGACCATGGGCTCCTACGGCGTCGGCGTCTCCCGCGCCGTCGCCGCCCTCGCCGAGCAGCACGCCGACGAGCACGGCCTGGTCTGGCCCAAGGAGGTCGCCCCGGCCGACGTGCACGTCGTCGCCGCCGGCAAGGCACTGCAGACCGAGCTGGCGCTCGACGTCGCGGAGCGGCTGCGGGCCGCCGGCCTGCGCGTCCTGGTCGACGACCGGGCCGGTGTCTCCCCGGGCGTCAAGTTCACCGACGCCGAGCTGATCGGCGTACCGCAGATCCTGGTGGCCGGTCGCCGCTCCGCCGAGGGCGTGCTGGAACTCAAGGACCGCAGGACCGGCGAGCGCGAGGAACTGTCCGTCGAGGACGCCACCAACCGCCTGTCCGCCTGACACCGGCGGCCCGCGCCCCGCGCCCCGTTCGGGGACGCGGGGCGTTCTGCCGTGGGCGCCCTGGGTGTTTACGTGGGTTCGCGCCGGGTCGCCGCCGCGTCCATGCCGTGCTCGGGCTCGTGGCCCGGCAGGCCGGGCGTCGAGTGGCCGTTGACGCGCCTCGGCGTCCCGCAAGGAGCCGTTGCGGGCGGGTGGCTCGTGCATCGGGCCGGAAGGCGCGGGGCTTGGCGCCTGTCGGGTTCCTGCCGTGTCGGCGCCGCGCTCGGGCTCATGGCGGCGGCCGGCGGACCCGGTCCCAGGGCGGTCACCGCGCGCGTCCGGCGTCCCCAGGAGGAGAGCCCGGGCGCGGGAAGACAGCCTGGGCGCTCCGGGCCCCGCCGCGTCGGTGACCTTCCCCGGCCGTGCGCCACACGCGCCGACGCCTCAGCGCGTCTCGCCGTACCGGCCGTTGCCCGGCGGGGCTACAGCCAGCCCGCGAATTCGAGCAGCAGCTCCGCGTCCTTCGGGCGGCCCACCCGGAGGGCCCGGGCTCCGGACTCCACCGCGCGGAACAGGGTCCAGCCGCGCAGCCGGTCCAGGTCCACCTCCAGTGACTCCGCGAGCCGCTTGATCCGGCGCCGGGTGGTGGACGCGCCGGACGGGTTGGCGATCAGGTCCTCCACCCGGTCGCGCACCAGCCGCGCGAGGTCGAAGGCACACTCGCCGACCACCGGGTCCGGGCCCACCGCCAGCCAGTGCATCCGCTCCCCGGCGAGCACCTTGCTCTGCCGGAACGTGCCGTGCAGCAGCCGGTGGTCCGGCGGTGCGGCCAGCAGCTCCTCACGGGCCGTGAGCGCCGCGTCCACCAGCGGTGCCGTCTCCGGCTCGGCCAGCGCGCCCGCCCGCATCGCCTCCGCCTGCCGCCCGGTCCGCTCCGCCACCGTCTCGAAGGCGTGCCCGCCCGGCGGCTCGACCCACAGCCGCCGCAGCGTCCCCGCCGCCTCCAGCAGCGCCTTCGCCTCCGGCAGCGACCGCACCGAGACGTCCGGGTGCAGCCGCTCCAGCAGCAGCACCCCGTCCGCACTGTCCCCGGCGTCCGACTCCAGCAGCTGTACGGCACCCCGTCCCGCCCAGTGCGCCAGCGCCGCCCGCTCGCTCTCCGGCCGGGCCCGGTCCGGAGCCAGCTTCAGCACCGCCGGCGTGCCGTCCGCCCGCCGGACCAGTACCACCAGGCTGCTGCGGCCGCCCGGCACCTGGACCCGCTCCACGGTCAACTCGCGCCGCGCGACCGTCCGTTCGGCCGTCTCCGGCAGCCGCGCCAGCCAGTCGTCCCCGGCCGGCGCCGTCTCACCGAGCGCCCGCACCAGCCGCCGGGGCGGTTCGAAAACCATGCGCGAGTCGTTTCCTTCCTCTCCTGGGCCTGCCCTGCGGGCGGCTCCGCCGTCACCTCGACGGGGACGCCGAGGTGCTCGGCCCCGCCGCACCCGTGTCGTCACCGGTCCGCTCGGCGAGCCCAGGGAAGGCTACGCTCTCCCCGCTCCAGCGCACCGCCCGCACCGCGGCCTCCCGCAGCGCCCCGGCGGCCGCACCGCGCCGCTCCCCGGTCGTCGCCCGCACCAGGTCCGAGTAGACCCCGGCCACCCGCTCCTCCAGGTCGGCGGCGAGCCGCACCGCGGCCGCGGTGTCCGCCACCGGGAACGGCAGCGCGTACGCGGCGCTCGCGGCGACCGGCTCGCCGCCCAGCTCGCGCACCTCGCGCACCAGCGCGTCCCGGCGGGCCCGGTGGGCGTCGTAGGCCGCCCGCGCCTGCGTCAGCCGCTTGTCGCCGACGCGCCCGCCGACGACGCCGTACCCGTACACCGCGGCGTGCTCCGCCGCCAGCGCGGCCTGCAGCGCGGTCAGTTCGGCCGGCCTGTCCCGCTCGCTCACTTGGCCCCCTCGGTCAGCAGGTACGCGTGCGCCGCCCCGGCCGCCGACGCCGACGCCATCAGCCGGGCCAGTTCGCCCGGCACGTCCAGCAGGTCCTTCGCCCGGCGGTCGGCGAGGCTCCGTTCGGCGGTGGCGAGGAACGCCAGCGCGTCCTTCTCACCGGCGGGCACGGCCAGGGCCGGCGACGAAGCGGTGGGTGAGGCAGAACCGGGAGGGGCGGACGCGGGCGCCTGCGTGCCGGCGGCGGTGCGGCCGGCGAACGCCGCCCGGTGTGCCGCGACCTGCGCCCGCAGCGGTCCCAGCGGCTCCGCCAGCGCGGGGTGCGCGGCGAGCACCGCGTCGTACCGCTCCAGCAGCCCCTCGCTGTCCCGGGCCGCACGCGCGCGTGCCCGCGCGGTCGCCGAAGGAGTCCCGCCGGCGGCGGAGTCGGGACCGGCCGAGCAGCCCACCAGCAGGGCGGCCCCGGCGGCCGAGGCGAGCAGGGATCTTCTGCGCGGACCCGAGGGGGTGCGCGGCGGCGGGGGGTACGACACTGCAGACGTCCTCGGGCACTCGTACGAAGGGAACGGCAGGCAACGGCAAGGAGGGGGAACGACCGTCGGGCGGCATGCCCGTGATCACCGTACCCGCGCCCCGCTGGTACGCCACTCACCGGCACCGCGCGTACACAGGTGGACGGCAACACTCCCTGCGACCGGATACCCTTTGACCAGACACGCGACCCATCCCACAACAGCACACGCGGCCGAGGAGTCACCCGGATGAGCACCACCCAGAGCGAGAGGCTGCGAGAGCTGCTTGAACCGCTCGTCACCTCTCAGGGGTTGGACCTCGAAGAGATCACCGTGGAATCCGTCGGACGCAAGCGTGTGCTGCGTGTGACCGTCGACTCCGACACCGGAGCGGACCTGGACCGGATCGCCGATGTGAGCCGCGCGCTCTCGGCGAAGCTCGACGAGACCAACGCGATGGGCGACGACGCGTACGACCTGGAGGTCGGCACCCCCGGCGCGGAGCGCGCCCTGACCGAGCACCGGCACTTTGTGCGCGCCACCGACCGGCTGGTGAGGTTCCAGCTGACCGAGGGCGGCGAACTGGTCGCGAGGATCCTCGAAGTGGGCGAGGAGGGCATCGAGGTCGAGGTGCCCGGGGTGAAGGGCCGCAAGGCGACCGCCCGCAGACTCGGATTCCCGGAGATCGCGAAGGCGCGCGTGCAGGTCGAGTTCAACCGCAAGGACAAGAAGGACATGAAGGAAGAGGAGGAGGCGTAGCCGTGGACATCGACATGAGCGCCCTGCGGGGCTTGGTGCGGGAGAAGGAGATCTCCTTCGACCTGCTGGTCGAGGCGATCGAGTCGGCCCTCCTCATCGCCTACCACCGCACCGAGGGAAGCCGCCGGCACGCGCGCGTGGAGCTCAACCGGGAGACCGGGCATGTGACCGTGTGGGCGAAGGAGGACCCGGAGGACCTCGAGGAGGGCCAGGCCCCCCGCGAGTTCGACGACACCCCGTCCGGCTTCGGCAGGATCGCCGCCACCACCGCCAAGCAGGTGATCCTGCAGCGGCTGCGCGACGCCGAGGACGACGCGACGCTCGGCGAGTACGCCGGCCGCGAGGGCGACATCGTCACCGGCGTGGTCCAGCAGGGCCGCGACCCCAAGAACGTGCTCGTGGACATCGGCAAGCTCGAGGCCATCCTGCCGGTGCAGGAGCAGGTGCCGGGCGAGACGTACCCGCACGGCATGCGCCTGCGGTCGTACGTCGTCCGGGTGGCCAAGGGTGTCCGTGGCCCCTCGGTGACCCTCTCCCGCACGCACCCCAACCTGGTGAAGAAGCTCTTCGCCCTGGAGGTGCCGGAGATCGCCGACGGCTCGGTCGAGATCGCCGCGATCGCCCGCGAGGCCGGTCACCGCACCAAGATCGCCGTGCGGTCCACCCGTTCGGGCCTGAACGCCAAGGGCGCCTGCATCGGCCCCATGGGCGGCCGGGTGCGCAACGTCATGGGCGAGCTGAACGGTGAGAAGATCGACATCGTCGACTGGTCGGACGACCCGGCCGAGATGGTGGCGAACGCGCTGTCACCCGCCCGGGTGAGCAAGGTGGACGTCGTGGACCTGGCCGCCCGGTCCGCCCGGGTGACCGTGCCGGACTACCAGCTGTCGCTGGCGATCGGCAAGGAAGGGCAGAACGCCCGGCTCGCCGCCCGGCTGACCGGCTGGCGGATCGACATCCGGCCGGACACCGAGCAGGCCGGGGACCGCGACGGGGAATAGATCCCGGCCGAGTGACGCTGAGATCACGTCAGCCTGCAGCAAGCAACTGCTCGACTTCTCCCTCGGTGGGGTGAGGTCGGTGCGGGGAGGTAGACTTAGGAGTGTCTGGCCGGACGCAAGCCCGCGCATGCCCTGAACGCACCTGTGTGGGGTGCAGGCAGCGAGCGGCCAAGGACGCTCTGCTGCGGACCGTGGCGGATCAGGAACAGTGCGTTCCCGATCCTCGCGGTACGCTGCCCGGCCGGGGTGCCTACGTACACCCCGACCTGGTCTGTATCGATCAGGCGGTGCGCCGCCGGGCGTTCCCTCGGGCGCTCCGCGTCCCCGGACCGCTCGACGTAAAGGCGTTGCGCCGCTACGTCGAGCGACAGACAGTTGCCGAGCAGGCAACGCAGGCAACACCGTAAAAAGCGAGCCGTGCGGAACCCCCCGTGCGGCCTGGTACCTCGCGAGTCGAAAGCAGGTCGAGATTGCGATGAGCACTCGATGAGTACGCGATGAGTACGCCCATGAACTAGCGACGGTCCGGACGCAACCCGGACCTCAGAGGAGCGAAGTGGCTAAGGTCCGGGTCTACGAACTCGCCAAGGAGTTCGGTGTCGAGAGCAAGGTCGTCATGGCCAAGCTCCAGGAACTCGGTGAATTCGTCCGTTCGGCGTCTTCGACGATCGAAGCGCCCGTAGTACGCAAGCTGACCGACGCCTTCCAGGGCGGTGGCTCCGGCAAGTCCGCCCCCCGTAAGGCCGCCCCCAGGCCCGCCGCGCCCTCTCCGGCGCAGGCGGCCCGTCCGGGTGCCCCGAAGCCGGGCGCCCCCAAGCCGCCGGCTGCCCCGCAGCCCGCGGCTCCGTCGGCTCCCGCGGCCTCGACGCCGGCCCCCGGCCCGCGTCCGGTCCCGGGTCCGAAGCCCGCGCCGCGTCCGGCCCCGGCCGCCCCGGAGTTCACCGCTCCGCCGGCTCCGCCGGCTCCGCCCGCCCAGACCCCGCAGGCTCCGGCCGCGCAGGGTCCGGCCGCGCAGGGTCCGCGTCCCGGCGCCCGTCCGGGTGCGCCGAAGCCCGGTGGCCGTCCCGCGGCTGCCGGTCAGGGCCAGGGTGGCCGTCCGGGCCAGGGTGGCCAGCGCCCCGGTGGCCAGGGTCAGCGTCCGGGTGCCCGCCCGGCCGGCCCGCGTCCGGGTAACAACCCCTTCACCTCCGGTGGTTCCACCGGTATGGCGCGCCCGCAGGCGCCCCGCCCGCAGGGCGGCCCGCGTCCCGGCGGTCCCGGTGCCCCCGGCGCCGGTCCCCGTCCGCAGGCTGCCGGCGGCCAGGGTGGCGGGCCGCGTCCCCAGTCTCCGGGCGGTAACCGTCCGTCGCCGTCCGGCATGCCCCGCCCGCAGGGCGGTCCGCGTCCCGGCCCGGCCGGTCCGCGTCCGAACCCCGGCATGATGCCGCAGCGTCCCGCTGCCGGCCCGCGTCCCGGTGGCGGTGGCCCCGGCGGCCGTGGTCCCGGTGGCGGCGGCGGTCGTCCCGGTGGTGGCGGCGGCGGTCGTCCGGGTGGCGGCGGCGGCTTCGCCGGTCGTCCGGGTGGCGGCGGTGGCGGCTTCGCCGGTCGTCCCGGTGCTCCCGGTGGCGGCGGCGGCTTCGCCGGTCGTCCCGGTGGTCCCGGTGGCGGCGGTGGCCGTCCCGGCTTCGGTGGCCGTCCCGGCGGTCCCGGTGGCCGCGGTGGCACGCAGGGCGCCTTCGGCCGTCCCGGCGGTCCCGCGCGTCGTGGCCGCAAGTCGAAGCGTCAGAGGCGCCAGGAGTACGAGGCCATGCAGGCCCCGAGCGTCGGCGGCGTGATGCTGCCGCGCGGCAACGGTGAGGCCATCCGCCTCTCCCGCGGCGCGTCGCTCACGGACTTCGCGGAGAAGATCAACGCCAACCCGGCGTCCCTCGTCGCGGTCATGATGAACCTCGGCGAGATGGTCACCGCCACGCAGTCCGTCTCCGACGAGACCCTGCAGCTCCTCGCCGGCGAGATGAACTACACCGTTCAGATCGTCAGCCCCGAGGAGGAGGACCGTGAGCTGCTCGAGTCCTTCGACATCGAGTTCGGCGAGGACGAGGGCTCCGAGGAGGACCTGGTCGTCCGTCCGCCGGTCGTGACCGTCATGGGTCACGTCGACCACGGTAAGACCCGACTGCTCGACGCCATCCGCAAGACGAACGTCATCGCGGGCGAGGCCGGTGGCATCACCCAGCACATCGGTGCCTACCAGGTCGCGACCGAGGTCAACGACGAAGAGCGCAAGATCACCTTCATCGACACCCCGGGTCACGAGGCGTTCACCGCCATGCGTGCCCGTGGTGCGAAGTCGACCGACATCGCGATCCTGGTCGTCGCGGCCAACGACGGCGTCATGCCGCAGACGGTCGAGGCGCTCAACCACGCCAAGGCCGCCGAGGTGCCGATCGTCGTCGCGGTCAACAAGATCGACGTCGAGGGTGCCGACCCGACCAAGGTGCGCGGTCAGCTGACCGAGTACGGCCTGGTGGCCGAGGAGTACGGCGGCGACACGATGTTCGTCGACATCTCCGCCAAGCAGGGTCTGCACATCGACTCGCTGCTGGAGGCCGTGGTCCTCACGGCCGATGCCTCGCTCGACCTGCGGGCCAACCCGCACCAGGACGCGCAGGGCATCTCGATCGAGTCCCGTCTCGACCGCGGCCGCGGTGCCGTGGCGACGGTCCTCGTCCAGCGAGGCACGCTGCGGGTCGGCGACACGATGGTCGTGGGCGACGCCTACGGTCGCGTGCGCGCCATGCTCGACGACAACGGCAACAACGTCGCCGAGGCCGGACCCTCGACGCCGGTCCAGGTCCTGGGCCTGACCAACGTCCCGGGTGCGGGCGACAACTTCCTGGTGGTCGACGAGGACCGTACGGCCCGTCAGATCGCCGAGAAGCGCGCCGCCCGTGAGCGCAACGCGGCGTTCGCCAAGCGCACGCGCCGCGTGTCCCTGGAGGACCTGGACAAGGTGCTCAAGGCCGGCGAGGTCCAGCAGCTGAACCTGATCATCAAGGGTGACGCTTCCGGTTCCGTCGAGGCCCTCGAGTCCTCCCTGCTCCAGCTGGACGTCGGCGAAGAGGTCGACATCCGCGTCCTGCACCGCGGCGTCGGTGCGGTCACGGAGTCCGACATCGACCTGGCGATGGGCTCGGACGCCATCGTGATCGGCTTCAACGTCCGCGCGGCAGGCCGCGCGGCGCAGATGGCCGAGCGCGAGGGCGTGGACGTCCGGTACTACTCGGTCATCTACCAGGCGATCGAGGAGATCGAGGCGGCCCTCAAGGGCATGCTCAAGCCGGAGTACGAGGAGGTCGAGCTCGGCACGGCGGAGATCCGCGAGGTCTTCAAGTCGTCCAAGCTGGGCAACATCGCCGGTGTGCTCATCCGGTCCGGCGAGGTCAAGCGCAACACCAAGGCGCGCCTCATCCGCGACGGCAAGGTGGTCGCGGAGAACCTCAACATCGAGGGCCTGCGTCGCTTCAAGGACGACGTCACCGAGATCCGCGAAGGCTACGAGGGTGGTATCAACCTCGGAAACTTCAACGACATCAAGGTCGACGACGTCATCGCGACGTACGAGATGCGGGAGAAGCCGCGGGTGTAACCCCCACGGTTCGCCGCCGGCCGGCGGGACTGAGGTCCCGTCGGCCGGCGCTCCGCTGCCCGGGGGCTCCGCCCCCGGGCAGCGGTCCAGCCGACGGTGCCGTGGAAACCCTGTCGAGTCACCGGCAGGTACGGGGTACCGTTCTTGGTGTCCCCGGCCATACGGACCCGGGGCCACCGATCCCGTACCGGCGGGTGAACCGGTTACACACATGTACGTGGGGACTCTGTCCTTCGACCTGCTCCTCGGCGACGTCCACTCGCTGAAGGAGAAGCGCTCCGTCGTCCGCCCGATCGTCGCCGAACTCCAGCGGAAGTACGCGGTGAGCGCGGCCGAGGTGGACCACATGGACCTCCACCGGCGAGCGATCATCGGCATGGCCATGGTCTCCGCCGACACGGCGCACCTCACCGACGTAATGGACCGGTGCGAACGGCTGGTCGCCGGCCGCCCCGAAGTGGAACTGCTGTCCGTGAGACGGCGCCTCCACGGCGAAGACGACTGACGACGAACAGACCCACAGAACGCCAGAAGAAGAAAGAACGGGAGACGGACCAGTGGCCGACAACGCGCGGGCGAAAAGGCTGGCGGACCTCATCCGGGAGGTGGTGGCCCAGAAGCTGCAGCGTGGGATCAAGGACCCGCGGCTCGGCTCGCACGTCACCATCACGGACACCCGGGTCACGGGTGACCTGCGGGAGGCGACCGTCTTCTACACGGTCTACGGGGACGACGAGGAGCGGCAGGCCGCGGCCGCCGGCCTGGAGAGCGCCAAGGGCATCCTGCGCTCCGAGGTCGGCCGCGCGGCCGGTGTGAAGTTCACGCCGACCCTCGCCTTCGTCGCGGACGCCCTTCCGGACACCGCCCGGACCATCGAGGACCTCCTCGACAAGGCCCGGCAGTCCGACGCGAAGGTCCGTGAGGCCTCCGCGGGCGCGGCGTACGCGGGCGGCGCCGACCCGTACCGCACGCCGGGCGAGGACGAGAGCGCCGAGACGGACGGCGACGCCGCGGAATGACCCAGAAGCACACCACGCCCGACGGCCTTGTCATCGTCGACAAGCCGTCGGGCTTCACTTCGCACGACGTGGTCGCCAAGATGCGCGGCATCGCCCGGACCCGACGGGTTGGCCACGCCGGCACCCTCGACCCGATGGCGACCGGTGTCCTGGTCCTCGGCGTCGAGCGCGCCACCAAGCTCCTCGGGCACCTCGCGCTGACCGAGAAGGAGTACCTGGGCACCATCCGCCTGGGCCAGAACACGGTCACCGACGACGCCGAGGGGGAGATCACCTCCACCACGGACGCCTCCAAGGTGACCCGGGAGGCCGTCGACGCCGGCATCGCCAAGCTGACCGGCGACATCATGCAGGTGCCGTCCAAGGTCAGCGCCATCAAGATCAACGGCGTGCGGTCGTACAAGCGGGCCCGGGAGGGCGAGGAGTTCGAGATCCCGGCCCGTCCGGTCACCGTGTCCTCCTTCGCCGTGTACGACGTCCGGGACGCCGTCGCCGAGGACGGCACCGCCGTGCTCGACCTGGTCGTCTCGGTGGTCTGCTCGTCCGGCACCTACATCCGTGCCCTCGCCCGCGACCTGGGCGCCGACCTGGGCGTCGGCGGCCACCTCACCGCGCTGCGCAGGACGCGCGTCGGGCCGTACAAGATCGACTCCGCGAAGACGCTGGACCAGCTCCAGCAGGAGCTGACCGTGATGCCCATCGCCGAGGCGGCCACGACGGCGTTCCCGCGCTGGCAGGTGGACGTCCGGCGCGCCCGGCTGCTGCTCAACGGCGTCCGCCTGGAGATGCCCGAGGAGTACGCGGGCGCCGGTCCCGTCGCCGTGTTCGACCTGGAGGGCCGATTCCTCGCCCTCGTCGAGGAGCACAAGGGCAAGGCGAAGAGCCTGGCCGTCTTCGGCTGACCAGGCACCCGGCGTCCGGCCGGCGCGCGAGCCTGCCCGTGGAGCGGCGGCGGCCACGGGGTACTGCCACTGCCGCCGCTCCACGGTCCCCCCTCGGTTCCCCCACCCCTAGGGTGTATCCAGCCACCCCCGCCCATTCACCCGACCGGGCAGGCGCTCGGAGTGAACCGGGGGAGCGGAAGGGGGCGCTTTCGCCCCGCGAACTATCCCGCTGATCATCCCCGCCTACCGTCGAAGACGAGGGCACGTGGGTACGGGCGGGGAGGGTACGGCCATGGCGGCACGGGACGAAAAGCCAGCGCCCACCGACGTCTTCGACGCTGCCCGGTTCGGGAGCCACGCGGGATTTCCGGACCACGGCGGAGGCAACTCGAGCAGGGCTGTCGTCCCGGCCGGTCCGAGCCCGGTCGGGCTCACGGACGACATCGACATCGGCGTCGGGGGCCGGGTCGGTGACTCGGGTGGGGCTGAGGGGCGGAGTGCAGGCTTCCCGGCCCGGACCGGCGATCCGGCCCGGGACCCCGCTTCGGGTCGTGCCGGCGCCCCGGACCCGATCGGCCACCTCGGCGGGACCGGCGCGCCTAGGCCGGTCGGCGAGCCGGACGGGGTCGGTGACTCAGGTGGGATCGGTGTCCCGAGGCGGACCGTCCATGCGAGCTGGGTGGGCCTCCCGGGCTGGATCGCCGCCCCGAGCGGGACCGGCGGCCCGAGCGGGTCCGCCGTCCAGGACCGGACCGGTGACTCCAGTGGCGCCGGCGGCCACGGCGGGACTGGCGACTCGGGGCCGGCCGCCGTTCCGGGTGGAACTCGCGAGCCGAGCCGGCCTGCCGTCCAGGGTCGGACTGGCGGCTCCAGTTGCGCCGGCGACCACGGCGGGACTGGCGACTCGGGGCCGGTCGCCGTTCCGGGTGGAACTCGCGACCCGAGCCGGCCCGCCGTTCAGGGGCGGACTGGCGGCTCCAGCGGTGTCGCAGACCTGGGCGGGACCGGTGATCCGGGCCGGGCCGGCGACTTGAGCCGGATCGCTGTCACGGGTGGAACTGGCGCCCCGCGCCGTGCCGGCGGTCTCGGGCCGACCGGCGGCCCGAGGGGGACCGGTGATCCGGGGCGGGCCGGTGACCTGAGCCGGATCGCGGTTCCGACTCGGGCCGTTGTCGCCGGCCGCGGCGACGGCACGGACCGTGCCGGGTTCGACGGGCTCGTGCTGATTCGTGATCTGGCCGGACGCCCTCGTGGGACAGGGTTTCTCGCGGATCACCGTGGCACCCTCCTCACCAGCCACGAGGCCGTCGACGGGCTCGGGCGGCTGGTGCTGCACGCCGCCGGGCAGCGCACCTGCCTGGTAGGTGCCGAGGCCGTCACCGAGCTGCCCGAGCTCGGGCTCGCCCTGGTCCGTACGGAGGGGCTGGACGTGGCGCCGCTGCCGCTGACGGTTCGCGAACGTGTCGAGGCCGGTGCCTACGTACGAGTCGCCGCCGGCTGCTGGCGCGAGGCACGGGTACTGGCCGCCACCCAGGTGACCTACACCGCCACCGACCGCTTCCACCTCATCGAGGACGCCCTGGAGCTGGCCATCGGAACGGCGGGCCAGGACGCGCTCCGGCTCGGGGGTGGCGCGGCCGGGGGACCGGTGCTCGACGCCGGGACCGGCGCGGTGCTCGCCGTGCTCGGCACCGCCCTGCACTCCGCCCGGCGCGACACCGGATTCGCGGTGCCCCTGCGACCCGCCGAGGGCCCGCTCGCCGAACTGCTCACCCGCAACGCGGCTACCGTGCCCGCCTACGGCGCCGACCTCAACCTGGCCGGTGTCCTCGAACTGACCGCCACCTCGGTGGGCCAGGACGGCCCGACCGGAGCCCTGGCCGGACACACCGGGGCGGCCGGCCCCACTCCGCTGCGGCCGGTCGAACGAGAGCAAGTGACAGGCGAGTTGAGCGCCTTCGCCGATGCCGATGCCGATGCCGATCACGTCGCCGGCCGTGCCGTGCTCGGCCTCGTCGGCGCCCCGGGCAGCGGCCGTACGACGGAACTGGGGACCCTCGCCGCCCGCCGTCACGGGGCCGAGCGGCCCGCCCCCACCCTGTGGCTGCGTGGCGCCGACCTGGAGGACGCCGACGAGTCCGTGGCCGACGCGGTGCGCCGCAGCCTGGCGCGAGCCGCACGCATCGTCGCCGCCGGCCCCTCCGCGCCGCCCGCCGCCACCGCCTGCCTCACCCCCGAGCGGGTGGCCGGCCTCGCACGGCGGGCCGGCCGCCCGCTGCTGCTCCTGCTCGACGGACCGGAGGAGATGCCGCCTGCCCTCGCCCGCCGATTGCCCGAGTGGATCAGGGGCACGGCGGAGTGGCTGGGGCAGACCGGGGCGCGGCTCGTGGTGGCCTGCCGGGAAGAGTACTGGGAGCGAGTTGGGGCCGAGTTCCCCGCCGGCCTGCTGCACGCGCCCACGGCGACGGACGCCGGATACCCGCTCCCGCCGTGCGTGCGGCTCGCCGAGCTCACCCGGGAGGAGGCCCGCGAGGCTCGCGCCCGCCACCGCATCCCCGAGGGAGCCCTCGACGACCGCGACGCCCGGCACCCGCTCACCCTGCGCCTGCTCTCCGAGGTCCGGGCCGCCCTTCCGGACGACGCCCCACCCGCCGGTCCCGTCGACCGGCACGAGGTCTTCGCCGCCCACCTCGACCTGATGTGCCTGCGCGTCGCGGTCCGCCTCGCCGCCGAGAACGGCCTGCGCGGCACGGCCGTACGGCGGCTCGCCGCCCGGGTGGCCGGGCAGGTGCACGAGGCCGCCCGGCGCAGCCTCGGCACCGGACAGGGCGAGCTGGACCGGAAGTCCTTCGAGGCGGTGTTCCCCTGGGGGCCCGCTCCGGCCCGGCTGGGCGGCGGCTCCGGCTGGGCCTCCGCCGTCCTCGCCGAAGGCCTCCTGGTCCAGGCCGGCGACGGCTACCGCTTCGCCCACGAGGAGCTGGCCGACTGGATCCAGGGCCTGCACCTCGACCTGGACGAGGCCCTCGACGCCCTCGTCCACCGCCCCCGCACCCCGGGGGACCCGCACCTCACGCCCCTGCCGCACCACCGAGTCGGCCCGGTGGTCCAGGCCCTGCTCCTCCTCGGCCGCCAGCAGGGTCACCGCGAACTCGCGCTGCAACTGCGCGAGTTGACGGACGCCCTGGACCTGGAGCCGAGCTCCTGGTGGGCCGCCCGCCTCCTCGCCCGTACCCTGCTGGCCGTCCCGGACGCGACGCCGTACACCGGGGTGCTGCGCATCCTCGCCGACCACATCGTCACCTGGCGCCGCGAACAGCGTGTCGTGCCGGCCGAGTTCGGGCCCGCCTTCTGGACCGCACTGCCCGTCCCGGTCGAGGAACGCCTCTCGTTGCTGCGCGAGCTGGTCCTGGCGGACGCCGCGCCACCGGAGCCGGCCGACGCGGACGGGCGCCACCTCGACGCCGTGGCGCGGCTCCTGGCCACCGAGCCCGGCGTCGTACAGCCCTACCTGACCGGCTGGTTCGACGACGAGCGGCCGTTGCCCGCGACCCCGGACGCCACCGTGGCGACCGCCGCGCAGGCGCTGCTGCACACCCATCGGCACGGGGCCCTGGACGACCTGACCGAGGTCCTCGTGACCAGTGAGCACCCGCGCGCCGACGAGCTGCTCGCCGTCCTCGCCGAGGACGAGCCCTCGGCGGTCTGCCGGGCCGTCGACCGCTGGGCGCACGACGAGCGCCCCGCCCGCCGCGCCGCGGCCGTCGCGTCCGGGCTGCGCGCGGCCCCCCACGTCCACTCGGCGGCCGATCGCGAGCTGCTGCGCTACGCCGCCCTCGCCCTGCTCGCCCGCCCCGCCGACCGCACCCTGCACGGCGGCGCCCTCGCCCTCCTGGTCCGCGACCCCGAGACGCGCGACGGGCACCTGACCGAAGCCCTGCGCCACTTCGCCGACGGCGATCCGCTGTGCCCGCCCGGCGCCCTGGTTCCGGCCCTGAACACCCACCCCGAGCCGGTCCTGGAGGCGTTCCGCGCCCGCCTCAGCGGCGGTGGTGGCCCGGACGCCGGGGAGACGCTGCGCACGCTCGCCGACGTCACCCCCCATGGCGTCGCCGGCCGGGTCGCCGCCCTGGTCCGGGACGCGGTGGAGACGCGCCCGGAGCTGGCCGGACCCGCGGCCGACTACGTCGACCGCTGCCTGGACCGGGGGCCCGCCGCCCGCCCCGTCCTGCTGCCCCTGGTCACCGGGCTGCTCGACGACGGCCCCGAAGAAGTCCGGGCGGCCCTCGCCACCGTCCTCGCCGCTCCCGGAGCCCCCGCGTCCCGGCCCCTGCGGCGCGAGCTGCTGGACCTCCTGCTCGCCCACGAGCGGGAACCGGCCGTCCTGGACGCCGTCCTGTACGCCGCGGCCCCGCACGGAGACGGCCGGGAGACGGAGCTGCGCGCACTGGTCCACCGCACCGGCCTGCTCCTCGTCCGCACCCCCGACGGCGCCACCCGCTTCGACTGCGCCCTGGTCGACCTGGCCCGGCACGCGCCCGGCTTCGCCGCCCGGATGGCCCGCTGGCTGAGCGAGGCCCCCGACGACTGGGCCGCGGTGGTGGGTCCCAGCGCGCACCGCATGATCGAGAACCTGGCCGGCGTCCGCGTACCGGCCTGAGCTGCCGGGGAACGTGCGCCCGGTCACAGCCCCCATGCCGATGCGGGCACCCGGCACCCGGCATGGCACCCTTAGACCTGCACAAGAGGTCAACGGTAGACACGGACAAGGGTTCGAGGAGCGGTCACAGTGCAGCGCTGGCGTGGCTTGGAGGACATCCCCCAGGACTGGGGGCGCAGCGTCGTCACCATCGGTTCCTACGACGGCGTCCACCGCGGCCACCAGCTGATCATCAAGCACGCCGTCGACCGCGCCCGCGAACTGGGTGTCCCGGCCGTCGTCGTCACCTTCGACCCGCACCCCAGCGAGGTCGTCCGCCCCGGCAGCCACCCGCCGCTGCTCGCCCCGCACCACCGCCGGGCCGAGCTGATGACGGAGCTGGGCGTCGACGCGGTCCTGATCCTCCCCTTCACGACCGAGTTCTCGAAGCTGTCGCCCGCCGAGTTCGTGGTCAAGGTCCTGGTCGACAAGCTGCACGCCAAGGCGGTCGTCGAGGGCCCGAACTTCCGCTTCGGCCACAAGGCCGCCGGCGACGTCGAGTTCCTCACCGAGCAGGGCAAGATCTACGACTTCGAGGTCGAGGTCGTCGACCTGTACGTCACCGGCGAGGCGGGCGGCGGCGAACCGTTCTCCTCGACCCTGACCCGGCGCCTGGTCGCCGAGGGCGATGTGACCGGCGCCCGCGAGATCCTGGGCCGTCCGCACCGCGTGGAGGGCGTGGTGGTGCGCGGCGCCCAGCGCGGCCGTGAGATGGGCTTCCCCACGGCCAACGTGGAGACGCTCCCGCACACCGCGATCCCGGCCGACGGCGTGTACGCCGGTTATCTGCACGCGCAGGGCGAGCTCATGCCGGCCGCGATCTCGGTCGGTACCAACCCGCAGTTCGACGGCACCGAGCGCACGGTGGAGGCGTACGCCATCGACCGCGTCGGACTCGACCTGTACGGCCTGCACGTCGCCGTCGACTTCGTCGCCTACGTCCGCGGCCAGGCGAAGTTCGAGTCGCTCGAGGCGCTGCTGGAGCAGATGGCCGACGACGTGAAGCGGTGCCGGGAGATCGTGGCCGCGCAGGCGTAGGCCCCGGGACATGGAAGGGCGGCCGGTGCGATGCGCACCGGCCGCCCTTCGTCGTACCGTCCCCCTGTCCGGGGCCTACTGCCGCGGCGGAGCCTGCGGAGGCTGGGCCTGGGGCGGCTGCGCCTGGGGCCTGCCGGGCTGCGGCGGGTAGGGCTGGGCGGGAGCGCCCTGCTGGTGGGGCAGGCCCGGCTGAGCCTGCTGCTCCGGGTAAGGCTGCGCCTGGCCAGGCTGTGCCTGCTGCGGCGGGTACGGCTGCTGCTGCGGCGCGTACGGCTGGCCGGGCTGCTGCGGCCTGCCGGGCTGCGGCGGATAGGGCTGGCCCTGGTGGGGCTGGCCCGGATACGGCTGACCCGGGTACGGCTGGTCCGCCATGGGCTGGCCCGGGTACGGCTGGGCCGGCATCGGCTGACCGGGGTACGGCTGGGCCGGCATCGGCTGGCCCGGCATCGGCGGGGCGGCCACCGGCGGCGGGTTGCCGTCGTTGGTCCACAGACCGTGCATCTGCTGGTGCCGCACGAGGTCCTCGGCGACCATGGCCGCGAGGTTGAAGTACGCCTCACGCACCTTCGGCCGCATCATGTCGAGGTCGACCTCGGCACCGGCGGCCAGGTGCTCGTCGAAGGGCACCACGATCACCCCGCGGCAGCGGGTCTCGAAGTGCGACACGATGTCCTCGACCTTGATCATCTTGCCGGTCTCGCGCACCCCGGAGATGACCGTGAGCGACCGGGAGACGAGGTCGGCGTACCCGTGCGCGGACAGCCAGTCCAGGGTGGTGCTGGCGCTGCTCGCCCCGTCGACGGACGGCGTCGAGATGATGATCAGCTGGTCGGCGAGGTCGAGCACCCCGCGCATCGCGCTGTAGAGCAGGCCCGTGCCCGAGTCGGTGAGGATCACCGGGTACTGCCTGCCCAGCACGTCGATGGCGCGCCGGTAGTCCTCGTCGTTGAACGTGGTCGAGACGGCCGGGTCGACGTCGTTGGCGATGATCTCCAGGCCGGAGGACGCCTGCGACGTGAACCGCCGGATGTCCATGTACGAGTTCAGGTACGGGATCGCCTGGACCAGGTCGCGGATGGTCGCCCCGGTCTCCCGGCGCACCCGGCGGCCGAGCGTGCCGGCGTCCGGGTTCGCGTCGATCGCGAGGATCTTGTCCTGCCGCTCGGAGGCGAGGGTCGAGCCGAGGGCGGTGGTGGTGGTCGTCTTGCCGACGCCGCCCTTGAGGCTGATGACCGCGATCCGGTAGCAGGACAGCACCGGCGTGCGGATCAGGTCCAGCTTCCGCTGCCGCTCGGCCTCCTCCTTCTTCCCGCCCAGCTTGAAACGGGACCCCGCGGCGGCGGGCCGGCCGCTCTTCGCCTTCTGCCGCTTGTTGTTGAGCAGCCGGTCCGAGGACAGCTCCACGGCCGCGGTGTAACCCAGCGGCGCGGCCCCCGGGTTGGTCGGCTGCCGCTGGTCGTGCTGGATCGGCTGCGGCCAGGCGGCACCGGCCCGGGGATCGGCGGCCGGCTGCGCGGCCTGGCCCGCCGGACCGGCCTCCGGGCTCTGCGCGGGAGGCTGCGGCTGCCCGTGCTGCCCCGGCTGGGGGAAGCCGTAACCGCCGGGTTGGGCCGGGGGGTTGGGCGTGCCGGGCTGCTGCGGTTGGGGTGCGGTCGCGTTCGGCTGCTGTTGCCCGGGCTGGGGGAAGCCGTAGCCGCCGGGGGGAGTGGGGCCGGTGGGGGCCTGCTGTTGTCCGGGCTGGGGGAAGCCGTAACCGCCGGGTTGGGCCGGTGGGTTGGGCGTGCCGGGCTGCTGCGGTTGGGGTGCGGTCGCGTTCGGCTGCTGTTGCCCGGGCTGGGGGAAGCCGTAGCCGCCGGGGGGAGTGGG
>NZ_JBHVUH010000011.1:308405-351232 GCF_042884245.1 Streptomyces sp. NPDC058145
GGGCCGGTGGGGGCCTGCTGCTGACCCTGCTGCGGGAAGCCGTAACCGCCGGGTTGCGCCGGGGGGTTGGGCGTGCCGGGCTGCTGCGGTTGGGGTGCGGTCGCGTTCGACTGCTGCTGCCCCGGCTGGGGGAAGCCGTAGCCGCCGGGGGGAGTGGGCCCCGCGGGGGCCTGCTGCTGACCCTGCTGCGGGAAGCCGTAACCGCCGGGCTGCTCGGGCGCGGGGCCCGGGTGCCCGGGGACTCCGGCGGCCGGCGGCTGACCGGGCTGGTGCCAGGCGGCGGGCGCGGGCTGGGGCGCCTGCGGCTGGAAGGGTGGCTGCTGCCCGGGCACCCCTCCGGGACCCTGAGCGGCGGCAGGCTGCGCCTGACCGGCCGGCATCGGGCCCGGCTGCTGCGGCGCGTGCGCGCCCTGCACGGGCCACTGGGCGGCCGGCGCGGGGGCGGCGGGCTGGTACGACGGCGGCAGCGGAGGCAGCCCGTTCTGCTGCGCGGGCGGAGGTCCCCAGGCGGGCGGTGCGCCCTGGGGCGTGCCGGGAGCGGCCGGATCGGCAGGAGCGATGTGCTGCGGGACTCCGGCCTGCGGGGCGCCGTCCTCGGGCGTACCGTCCTGCGCCAGGGCGTCCCCAGGCTCCGGTGAGTCCTGCTGGGCGTCGGCAGCCGTGCCGTCCTGCGCCGGCGCGGCGACGGCGGGCTCGGCGGCCTCGTCGCCTTCGTTCCGGCTCTCGGGGGCGATGCCCGCCGCGGCCTCTGCCTCCGTCTCGCCTTCCGCTTCATGTGTGAGACCGGCCCCGGCCGCACTCTCGGCGGAGTCGTCGGACTCGGCGGATCCGGCAGGCTCCGTGACCTCGGCCGGCCCGGCGGAAGCGGCCGCATCGGCGTCCGCTCCCGCGGCGTCCCCGGCCGTCGCGGCGACATCGGCGACCCCGGAGTCACCGTCACCGACGCCGTTCTCGCCGGCGCTCTCCTCGGTGGAGCCCTCCGGCGAAGCGATTTCACTCTCGGCCCCAGCCGCAACCTCACCGCCCTCGGAGAGCGGTCCGGCACCCTGCGCGGAATCCTCGTCCGCGGTGCCGGCTGCCCTCTCCGCGGCGGCCGCGCGCTCCGCGATCTCGGCCATCTCGCGCTGCAGCGCGACGGCGGAGAACCGCATGGTCGCCCCGCTCTCCAGGTCCCCGCTCTCCGGCTCGGACCCGGCCACCGGCGCGGCGGCCGCAGCCGTGCTCTCCTGCCGGGGCGGCTCGGCCGGCCACGAAGACCGCTGCGGCTCGAACCCCTCGGGCAACCGCGGCACCGGAACCGGGCTCCCGGTCGGCGGCGCGGGAGGGGCGTACGGCGCACCGGGGCCGCCGGCCGGATCCTGCGAGGCGAACGGAGCCCCCGGGGCGGGAGCGGGCGGTGCGAAGGGCGCACCCGGCGCGTGCGCCGGGGGAGCGGGCGGGACCGGCGGGGCGTACGGGGCGCCCGGCGACGCCGTACCGGCCGCCGGAGTCGCGTACGGCGGCGGAGTCGGCCCCGAATCGGGCGACCCGGACGGGAACTGCGGAAGCGGAGCGGCACCGGAGGCGCCGGGGCCGTCGGCCGTACCGGAACCATGCGCGTCCCCGCTGTCGCCCGCGCCACCGGAACCCCCCGGCGCCCCGGACGCGTTCTGCGTGTACCAGGCGGGCGGGGCGTAGTCGATGGTGAACTCGCCGGTGGTCTCGATGGCCGATTCCGCGTCGGGCTGGTCATCGCCGGGTGTGGCCCAGCCCCCGCGGATCCCGTCCCGATCGCTGCTCACAGTTCCTCCTGGTGTGGTCGGGCACCCTCATGCCGTGCTCGGGGCGCCCCGTTCCGTCGTGCGATGTCGCCAGGGCTTCCCCACGTGGGCCACTGGCCCCTCAGTCGCGAAGCCGCTCCGCCCGCTCGCGGGAACTCGCGACGTGCCCTGCCCCAGCCTAATCACCAAAAGCGCGGGCCCGGCAGGCCCGTCCGCCCCTTACCTGCCTGCTCCGCGGCGTCACACCGGGCCGACGAGGGGCGCGGCACGCATCGACGTACACCAAAACGTGACGAAAACACACCACGTCCAGCCCCGGACGGCGCCGGAATTGACGCGAAAAGTCGCCAATCCAGAACCAAAACGGGCCAAGTTGGACGCGAGTCAGTCCATCCGGCGTGCCACGCCCAGCAGTCCGGTCTCGGCGTCCGTCGCCCGCGTCATCACGTACTGCCGGTCCCGCTCGGTGCACCACAGGGTCACGCCGTCCGGAAGCGTGGGCAGCGACTCGAGCTCCGGGCGCGGCAGCGCCAGCACCCGCCCGATCTCCGCCGCCTCGTCCGGTGACACCCGCTGCACACCCACCAGACGCGCCTGACGCATCAACCTCGGCGCCACCGGGCTCAGATACGGCAGCAACGTCAGCACCGACTGCCACGGCGCCGACGCCACCCGTCCACGCGGCGGCCGCATACCGCAGTCCCGCACCACCAGCACCGGCGTCCCCGCCGAGGCGCCCTGCGGCGGCACCCGGCCGACGTCGTACACCGCGAGACCGTTCTGCCCGCCGCCCATGGCGTGCACCATCGGCATCCAGGCCTGGGCCCGCCCCGTCTCCACCGCCACCCGGGCACCCGTGGCCGCCGCGCGCAGGGCCATGACCTGCGCGGTCCACAGACCGCCGATGAGCACCATGTCGAACGGCGTCGGACGGTTGACCCCGAGCACCGCGGGCTGCCCCTCGGTGTCGACGCCGACCACCACACCGTCGTCGCCGATCGGCAGGGACAGCGCGTCGGCCTGCTCAACAGGCAGTGTGTGCCGCGGATGGCGGGGGCCCAGCAGGCCGAAGCCGGTCCGCAGCCGCTCGCCGAGACCCGCGCGCGACGGGGCCGCGCCGGGACGTGACCCACCCGGCTGGGTGGGCGAAGTCGTGATGGCCATCAGCGGGCACCTCCGAGCGGCAGGGTGGCCAGAACGCCGGGGAGCTGTTCCCGGTCCAGACGCGCGAGTCCGGTCCGCGCCTCGCGCGCCGCACGCTCCAGATCGCGCCGGGCGTCGGTCAGTTCCTGGTTGCTGCGGCCGGTGATCCGCAGATGACCGGTGATGGAGACGTTCTGCTGCGCACCCCTGGCCAGGGTCAGGCTGAAGGTCGTCGCCAGCGCGGGCACCGCGGTCAGTCGCGCCACCAACTGCGCCAGCGAGCCGCCGGATCCGCCCAGCTGCGGCCAGCGGCGCACCCAGTAGGTGGTGTGCCGGCGGTTGTCGCAGCGCCAGCTACGGCTGGACTCCTCGGTGCGGCGCTGCGGCGCCTCGCCCCGCCCTGCCTGGGCGGCCTGCGCCGTCACCATGGGGTTGGCACACGCCGAGGTGGCGATGGCCGCCGTCAGCTCCTCCTCGTTGAGCACACTCGCCCGGAACCCGGCGCCGGTCAGCCGGCTCGACAGGTGCTCGGCCGAGCGCGCCAGGCACTTCTGCGCCCCGAGCAGCCCGCCGCCGCGCGCGGCGACCGCCTCCGGGCAGAGCTCGGGATCGAGCTTCAGCGCGACCCACGTGATGCGCACCGCGGGAGAGCCGGTCTCCGCCTGCAGCGGCGCGTAGTTGCTGACCACCACCGACTGCTGCGGCAGGTGCAGCGCGGGCGCGGGCTGCGTGTGCACCACGATCTGCGCCGACTCCAAGTGGATCCCGTCGACTTCGAGGACGTCTCGCACGAGGGCCAGCGGCAGCGGTCTGCGGCCGCGCTCCGCGCGCAGCGCGCCCGTGTCCGACTCCACCTGGAGCACCGCGGTCAGGAAACCGCCGTCGCCCACCATGCCGATCGGCCGCTGATCGCGGTCGTCACCGCGGCTGTGGCTGTAGGTGCGCAGGGACGGGTCGCACTCCACGGCGGGCGCCAGACCGGAGTCGGTGCCCACCGGCACCGGCGTGCTCGCGGCCCGCCGGTTGCGGGCCCGCAGCGCCAGCAGGGTGCCGAGCCACTCCGGCAGGGAGCGCCCCCGGCGCCGTACGACGGCGAGCACCACCAGCACCGCGGCGATCGCGGCGGCGGCGATCAGCGCGACCGTACCGGCGAGCCAGCCGCACACCACGAGCGCGCCCGCGATCTCCAGCAGCACCAGCCGCTGCACCGCGAACGAACCGCCGCGCCCGGAGCGGGACTCCGGATGCGGAGCGAAAGCGCCCTGAGGGGTCGTGGGCGCCTGCCCACCACGCCGCCCGGAGGGAGAAGAGCCGCGGGTACCCGACCGGCCCGCGTCGCCCGATCGTGCCCCCGATTGCGATCGCGACCGGGCCCGCGTTGCGGAAGCCATCACTCCAAAACCCCCGAACTCTCCCGAAATCCCTTGGCGCTCCGGTCCCTTCAGGCCCTGAGCACCCTACCCGTGCCACACGCACGTCCACGCAACAGGCATAGTAGGGGCCGGGTCTGACAGTCGAGGCACCAGAGGCAACCGAGGGCGGGGGACGGATCTTCACAGGTCCCCCACGGCTCCGCAACGGGGAGAGAGCGGACACAGATGGCATCACGGCGGGACGAACTCAACGCCTACACCTTCGCGAAGCGCCGCACGCTCGCGTCATTCCTGCAGCCTTCCCCCTCCGGTTCCGAGGAGGGCGCCCCGAAGCCGCTGAAGGCACTGGTGCCCGGCCTCGTCGTCGGCGCCGTCGTCCTCGCCGTGTTCGGCGCGATCGGCATGTTCAGCCCGACCGCGCCCAAGGGCTGGGACACCCCGGAAGAACACGTCATCGTCGCGAGCAAGTCCACCACCCGGTACGTCGTACTGAAGACCGGCAAGCAGAAGCAGCTCCACCCGGTCCTCAACATGGCCTCGGCCAAGCTCCTGCTGGACCCCGGCAAGGACAGCGTCATCACCGTCGACGAGAAGATCCTCGACAGCGGCAAGCCCCCGCACGGCGCCACCATCGGCATCCCCTACGCCCCCGACCGCCTGCCCACCCCGGACGAGGCATCGGCCACCAAGCGCTGGGCGGTCTGCGAACGCCCCGGTGACGGCGGCCGGGCCATCCAGAAGGCGGCGTTCGTCCTCGCGCAGAAGGAATGGTCCAGGACGGACGGGCGCGACAAGCTCGCCCACGGCGACCTGATGTACGTCGTCGGCCCCGACGGAAAGACCCAGTACGTGGTCGACGCGCGGGGCACGGCGTACGAGATCGCCGACCCCGCCGACAAGGAACTCCTCAAGGCCCTCGACACCCAGGGCCGCGCCCCGCAGCGCGTCTCCCAGGACTGGCTCGACACCCTTCACAAGGGCGACCCGATCTCCATCCCGTCGATCCAGGGCACCCCCGGCGAGAAGGCGGGCGCCTCCGAACTGCTGCGCCAGTACGACAAGGTCGGCGAGGTCATCAAGGCCTACGACGGGCAGACGATGCAGTACTACGTCGTCCTGAAGGGGAAGGTGGCCCGCGTCTCCGAGTTCACGGCCACGCTCCTGCTCAACAGCGGGGTCCTCGTCGGCGTGGGCCAGGCCGGTGAGGCGCAGCAGGTCAGCCCCGGCGCGGTCGTCGACAGCACGACGTTCGACGGCGGCCGGAACTGGCCGGAGTACAAGCCGAGGACGGTGAACGACGGCACCAGCACCACCAGCGGCCGCAACACGCTCTGCAACGTCATGCGTTCGGCCGGCGCCAAGGGCGCCACCACCCTGTCCACCTGGGTCGGCAAGGACTTCCCCGCCCAGCTGCCCACCGGCTCCTCCAGCGCCTACGTCACCCCCGGCTCCGGCCAGCTCTACCGCCAGTTCCAGGGCACCGAGACCTCGGCCGGCGGCGTCTTCCTGGTCACCGACACCGGCCTGCGCTACGCCCTGCAGTCCAATAGCGACAGCGCCACCGACGACCAGGGCATCGGCACCTCCGCCAAGCGGCGCAAGGAGGAGCTGAGCGAGGCGAAGATCGCCCAGACCCGCCTCGGCTACGAGAACGTGACGCCCACGCCCATCCCCGTCGAATGGTCGAGGTTCCTGCCGACCGGCCCGCGCCTGTCGGAGTCGGCGGCACGGCAGCCGCAGGGCTCGTAGCGGCGCGGGAGGAGAACGCACTCATGCAGAAGTCGAAGCCGCCGGGGACGACGCCCGCGGGCACGGTGCCGTCGGGTGCCCGGCCCGCGGCACCCGAACGTCCCAGGACCGTGGCCCGGACCGCGGCCGTGGCCGCCGCGGCGCTTCTCACCGCCACGACCACCACCCTCGCCCTCCCCGCCACCCCGGCCCACGCGGACGGCGGCCAGTGCACCTTCCCGGCGAAGAAGTACACGGGCCGGCCGTGGGCGCTGCAGCGCGTCAACCTGGACGCGCTGTGGGCCCAGTCCACGGGCAAGGGCGTGCGGGTGGCCGTCATCGACACCGGTGTCGACGTCAAGAACCCGCAGCTCACCAAGGCCGTCGACGCCTCGAAGGGCAAGAACCTGCTGCCGCCCAAGAACGCCAAGGGCGAGAAGATAGAGCGCGGCAACAACTCGGGCACCACGGACACGGTCGGCCACGGCACCCGCGTGGCGGGCATCATCGCCGCCCGGCCCGCCACGGGGACCGGCTTCGTGGGCCTGGCGCCGGACGCGACGATCATCCCGGTCAAGCAGAACGACGCCGAGGGCGACGGCACCGCGCTCACCCTGGCCGACGCGATCCGCCACGCCGTCCAGGCCGGCGCCGACGTCATCAACATCTCCCAGGACACGGCCAACGCGGTCCGGCCGGACTCCAGACTGGAGCAGGCCGTCGACTACGCCCTGAACCAGAAGGTCGTGGTCGTCGCCTCGGCCGGCAACGACGGCCTGGGCGGCAACGTCAAGGTGACGTACCCGGCGTCGTACAAGGGCGTGCTGGCGGTGGCGGCGTCCGACCGCAACAACGAGCGGGCGGCGTTCTCACAGTCGGGAGACTTCGTGGGCGTCGCCGCTCCGGGTGTCGACATGATCTCCACCGTGCCCGGCGGCGGCCACTGCTCGGACAACGGCACGAGCTTCTCGGCACCGTATGTCGCGGGCGTGGCCGCCCTGTTGAAGGCCAAGTACCCCAAGTGGACGGCCCAGGAGGTCACCGCCCAGATCGAGCAGACCGCGGAACGCTCGATCCCCGGGCACGACCGGCTGGTCGGCTGGGGCGTGGTGGACCCGGTGAAGGCACTGACGGACGTGGACCCGGAGCACCCCGTCCAGTCACCGCAACCCGAGAACGGCGTCGCCAGGGGCGAGGCCCCCTCGGTCACCCCCCTGCACTTCGGCGAGACGGCGGAGGAACGGGACACCCGGATGGCGACCTACGTGGTGGTCGGCGGCCTGGTCCTCGTCGCGGGCCTGACCGGCACGGCCGTCGCGGTCCGCGACGCACGGCGCCGGCGCGCGAGGCAGCCGGGAGGCGGCTCATGGACGCGCTGACCAAGATGAACGTGTTCCTCCTCGCCCTGTGCGCCGTTCTGCTGGCCATGGCCTGTGTGAAGGCGGACCGGGTACGAGCATGGCGCGCCGGCATCAACCCGTCGGCCCCACAACTGCCCGACTCCGCCTTCGTCGTGGCCCGCGTCATCTTCGTCGCCCTGGCCGTCGGCGGCGTCTACACGGCCGTCCAGGGCTTCGGCGTCTCCGACCGGATGTCCTGGAGCGACGGCGAGCTGACCAGCGCGGTGCACCAGGCCACCGACGACCTCGACGGCTATGCCTACACGACGGACGAGACGGGCAACTCGTCCTACTTCACCGACTACGAGTCGCTGACGGAGGAGAAAGTGACCCGCTACGGCGGCGGAGACGCCCCCGAGACCGGCGTCTCCGCCGACCCCGCGGACGCCAACACGGACACCGAAGCCCACCTCACCGTCACGGCGTCCGGCGCGGACCACGCCTTCTGCGTCCACCTGGAACGCAGCCGCTCCAAGAAGGACGACTACACACCCCCGGGCCTGAACGGCAGGCCTGGCGTCTTGACCTTCCGGGGGTACCGGCTGGCGGCCGGGGTGCGGGACGGGGAGTGCTGACTCTCGTTCCGCCCGGCGTCAGAGCTTGCCGAGGACGACCCCACGCCAGGTCCAGCCGGACTTCAGAACGGCGTTCCGCAGCGGCTCACGCAGCTCCGCGGCATCGAATCGGAAGGTCTCCGTCGCCTCAACACGACCGTTGTCCCCTCGGCCGAGCGTCCACTGCCGCGTGACGGTCCGGTCCTGCCCGCGCGAGTACGACGACGCGACCTGAAGCCTCGGCGGACTGCCGACCCGGCTGACCTCCCACTGCTCCTCGAGGGCACGCACCTCATGGTCGTCGCGGTCCAGCCGCATCCGGATGCGCACGGCATGCGTGATCTGGGACTCCACGAAGAAGCTCTGCCAGGCGGGCTCCGCGATCCGCCACTCCGCCACCAGATCGGCGCCCTCCGCGGCACCGTAGCGGACGACGTACGGAACATCCGGCCGGCTGAGCCCGAGCAGGGCCGTACGCAGCTCCTCCGCCGGGACCGGCGGTACACCGTCCGCGGGACGCCGGGTTCCGGTCAGCCTGTCGAAGAGTCCCATGGGCTCAACCTACGAGGGACACCGCCGCCGGCACAACAAACGCCCCTCCGGCTCCCGCGGACCGCTTCACGACGTCGCGCCACTGCCCGGGCGCACACTGCGCACGAGGTCGCTGAAGTCGTCCAGGACGGCCGGATGCTGGGCCGCGGTCGAGGTGAGGATCAACCGGATCACCGCCCGCTTGTGCGGATCGGAGACGTCCAGCATGGACATGTACACCTGCGACTGGACGAGGTCGCGGCTCACTCCGCCGGCGATGGTCGAGAAGGACAGCGTCTGCGTGAGGCCAGGAGCCTCCGCGGAGCCCGTCTCGCGCCGGCCGGTGACCACGACCGAGGTGATCGCCCGACCGAGGCGTGCCACCGACTCGTCGGCGATCTCCGGAAGCGTCGCCGGGTCCGGACGGTACTCGCCGTCGATCGTGATGTTCGCGGTGAACCCGCCGTCGGACGGCAGATGCACCGCCACGAACGCGGCACCGGGGGCACCGACCTCGTCCGGAGGTGCCGAGCGCCAGCCCTCCGGCAGCTCGAAGTCGATCGGGACCGGCAGGCTCGTGGTCATCGCGAGCCCTCCTTCCTGAAGCGGTGCGCCCTGGCGAGGGGCCTGAGAAGTGTGGATCAGAACAGACTGCCGATGGCGTCACCGGCCGAGCTCAACCCGTCGCCGACGGCATCGGCCAGATCGCCCGCGGTGTCCGTGACCTTGTCCGGGTCGACAGTGAACTCGAAGCCCACTTCGCCACCGACGATGGGGGAGAGACCCACGCTGGTCTTGAACTCCCACTTCCCGTCCTGGGTCTTCCCTATGTCCAGATTGGCCTCGGCGCCCGGACCGGCCCATCCCTCGGCGGTGACACCCGCCCCGATACCGCCGATGTCCGCGCCCACGGTGCCGCCGCCCTTCGCCCCCGCGAACGCCTCGGCGCCCAGGTTGACGCCCTCGAGGCCGGCCCCGGCGTGGGCCCCGGCCTCGGCACCCGCCATGCCCTCGGCGCGTCCGTAGACGCCGACCGGGCCGACGTCGAAGCGGCCCTTGGACGAGGCCTCGCCGCCCGCCAGGGCGCCGACCTCCCCCTGGATGCCCTCATGGGTGATGCCACCGCTCACGGAGCCCTTGGCGCCCGCATAGGCTTCGGCCTCACCGTCGAGCTTCACCGGCCCATTGGTGAGCGAGCCTTCCGCGCTCGCGCGCCCGAGGTCGGCATGCGCCTCGGCCTCGCCCAGCTTGCCGGCTCCGGTGTCCGGTCCGGTCGCCTCCGCGCCGACACCCGGACCCGAGGCCTCGGCCTCCCCGTCGGAGACCCACCCGTCGGGCTTGGTGGGAGTCTGCTTCGACTCGGCCACGTACTTGTCGATGCCGCTGTGCGCATGGCTGTTGAAGCCGGTGAGCGTGCCGTCGTTCACGTCGGAGTCGAGCACCACCGCCTTGAGCGCGGTCTCGACATGGGCATCGGCCTCGACGACGTTCTTCACGGCCGTGTTCACGTGCTCCTGCCAGGAGGCGACGGCCGAGTGCACCGACTGCTGGTAGTCGGGGTCGTGGTGCAGAGCGTTGCGCTCACCGTCGCTGAGCTTCGTGGTGTCGTAGGAGACCACGCCCGCTTCGGACACCGCCATGCCGGCCTTGACCGCGTCCGCTCGGGCCGACTCCAACTTCTTGCGCAGGTCCGTGAACTGGGTGTGCGCCTCACGCAGCAGCGAGGCCACCGCCTTGGCCTCCACCTGGGCGCTCTGGAACTGCTTGAGCGTGACGTCGAACCGCCGGCCGGCGGCGTCCGCGCTCAGCCCGGTCCAGGTCTGCCCCGTGGAGACGCCGTGCACATCCCGCTTGTAGGCGATCTCCTGCTTGTGGAACTCCTTCGCCATCCCGTCCCAACGGTCCGCCGCCGTGGAGAGCTTGGACAGGTCGGTGGTCATGATCTCGTGATAGTTCGGCATGGGTTCCCCGTTGTCATGGCGTGGCAGCGTGCCGGTCGGGACGGCGGTCCGGGCGACCGCGCCCGGTGGTCCCGTCAGTAACTGGTGAGCACCGACACCGAGCCGGCGTTCGTCCCGGTCTGGATGTCCGTGTTCTGCAGCACGGTGTTCGCGCTCCGCAGCGACGCCTTGTCGGACGCGAGCATGTTCAGCAGGTTCTGAACCTGCTCACCCCATGTCCCATGCGCCTTCTTCAGGGCCCCCGACGTGTGCCAGCCGTCGCGGAGCCCGGAGACGGCCGAGTCGGTCTCCGTGTCCGCCCAGTCGCCGGCCTTGCGGGTGTCGGGTTCGATGTGGTCCTCGATGGCCTTCGCGGCGGCCTTCTTCTCGGCCGGGGAGGAGGCGAGGTCCTTCTGCCCTCCGAGTAGCGGCGGGGGACCCGAGGACCCTCCGGGATCGGCCGGCAACTGGTTCAGCCGCATCCCTACGGGCCGCGCGGTCGCGTCGCCCGCCGTCTGTCCTGCTTCCGGCCCTGCCATGACTCCGCCTCTCCCCGTGCGCCGCCGAGTCCGCGCGGCAACTCCCCTTGGCTGACCGCGTCGTAGCGCGGCCCCCGCTGAACGACCCCGCTGAACGACCTCAGCCCGCGGCGGGCGAAGCCTTGTCGTCGGCCTTGAAATCGAAGTTGATCTTCCCGTCGTCCACGGAGGTCACCTTCACCGTGATCCCCAAGGTGCTGCCGTCGTCCGCGGTGAGCGTGCACCGGGTCGTGGTACCGACCTTGCCCTTGAGGTCCTCGGGACAGGTGACGTCCGGCTTGGGCCGCCCAGTGGCGGCGGCGAGCTTCGCGGAAAGCGTGGAAGCCAGCTTGTCGGCGGACAGTTTCGGCGTGGACTCCCCGACACTGACGGAGGCCGAGCAACCGGAGAGCAGGGTGCCTACGGCTGCTGCCGAAACGGCCGTAATGGCCGCGGACCTGCGGAACTTAGGCATGTCGGATCTCCGATTTGCTGAGCATGACAGAAAGACGCAGGCAGCATACTGGGCGGGGTCGCGCCCACACTCCCGAGGCGGTGCCCGCGTACAACGCTCGCCGGCTCTCCCTGAGTCCTCCGGTTTTCCCGCGCGAGATCTCCACAGAGGAGCAGCACTCCAGATCAGTGGAGTGAGCTCATCGCACACCGCTGTCGCTCGCAGTCGCGCCCGTGCCAAGTACTTGCGACAGCCCGTGAGTTCATGCCTGCTCCTCGGGGCGCGGCCGAGGTGACTGGAGAACGCCTAGTGCACTCTTCAACTATTCCTGTTCACCCGCGAGGGTGTTGCCGGATCCAGCAACTCACCAGGCTCGCATTCCAGTTGGCTTGGTATGCGCCTGACTTGGTGTAGAGGTTTGATGAAGATCGCCAACGAGCTTCGCCGTCCGCGTCGGCCGCGCTTCGTAGCCGGTTCATCCGTGGTGAAGGTGCAACGCGGGGCTTGGCTGGTGCCGGTTCGCTGCAAACAGAAAAATGGGACAAACCGTGGCGTCAGGTGCGGTCTCGTAACCGAGTTAAGACACATGCTTGGTTGGACCGGTTGGGCAGGTTGACTAGAGTGGTAAAGGCGTTGTGAGACGCGGCTCGCTTTGCGATCGTACGGCGAGCGGGTAGTTGGTCCCGGTCCGTCAGGACCCGTGGGCCGTACGGGGAAACGGGGAGGAGCGTCGTGCTTCCGGCAGACATGGTGGGGGGCGTGTCAGCGACCAGGGCGGCGAACCTTGAGGCCAGCGGTGAGGCGTTGGACAAGTTCGTGTCGCGAGTGGACGCGGTTCTCGCAACCCTTGAGGCGTCCGCAGGTAATCCGACGAAGGTTGGGGCTCAGACGATCAGGCCCACCTCTCTGACTTCAGGCGCGGAAAGCGACTTCCCTGAAGCGCACGGCTTGTACAAGCAGTACAACCGAGTCCACGCAGAGCTCACTTCCTTGTCCAAGAGCCTGCACTTGCAGATCGAGGCGATCGGCATCGCGGTTCAGGGCGCGTACAACGGCTTCGAGAAACTCGAAGAGGAGCAGCGCCGGCGGTTCTGGGCGATCCAGACGGAGATCGGCAAGATCGAGGACAAGCAGGGCGGCAAGCGGCGCACCGGCACCGGCACAGAGATGAAGGCGTGACGATGACGGACAAGCGGCATGAAGCGGACCTGAACCGAGTCTCATCGCAGAATGACGTGACGGATTTCGTCCGCGGTGTGGAAGACGGTCCGCAAGCCGGGTTTCTCGACGGCATCGTTAGGGCAGCGGTCGGAGCCACCCCTTTCGGGCAGGCCGTCGTCGGCCGGACGGACTTCGGGCACCGCGACCTTGATCTGAACAAGATGCTCGACCTGGTCGAGCAGACGGACCCGGAGGATCTGGAATCCTCGGGCAAGGCCCTGTGGGATGCGCGGGACGCGATCAAGGCGGCTGCGGACGAACTCTACGGTCACATCGACAAGGTTCACTGGGTCGGAGAGTCCGGCGATGCATTTCGTGGCTGGGGCGCCCAGCTCGTCACCAACACCCACCACTTGAGTGACTTCGCCGGAACGGCCGGCGACCAGATCACAGCGGCAGCCGTAGGTCTCGCGTCGGTACGGGGCGCCATGCCGGATCGCGATCCGGTAAACCACAAGCGGCCCACACGTTTCACGGCGGCCGAGAAGGCGGCCGACAAGGAGGGGTACGCCGCCGCTGTAAAGGTGGAAAAGGACCGCCAGGAGGCGATCAACCAGATGAACCGGTTGGCGTCGTACTACGCGGTGTCCGAAGAGGTGTTGTCGGGTCTGCCCGTCAAGGAGAAGACTCCGACGTTCACCTCCATGCCTGACGTGGGAGTGCCTCGCCCCCGGGGTGTGCGCGAAGTCGACCGTTCGGCGTCAAGCACTGGATCGCACGGAGGTGCCGAAGCAGCTTCCGCGGTATCTCCTGTGGGCCACCACACCTCGGTGACTGGTGATGTTCCCGGCCACGTGACGACCGATGGCACGACGCCGGCCAAGCACATCCCCGGAAAGGTCTCGTACCCAGAGGCGCCTGTTGGTACGAACATCGACACCGTAGGCACGCTGCTTCCTCCCACTGCGCCGGCCGGTACCAGTCACACTCCGCCGGTCGTGGGTACACCTCCTGCAACCGGCGGCCATCCCCCCGTGTTCGACGGGCCTTTCGGAACGCCGGTTCCGAGCGCCTCATCTGGTCGGGGCCTGAGCGGCGCAGGCAATTTCCGCACGCCTCCGTCCGCTCAAGGCCGTGTGGGTACGTCCGGCACGGCCAATCCGGCTTCCGGACGTACCTCCGGACAAGGGCCCATGAACCAGATGGGTCGCTCCGCCTCGACGGGGCAGTCCGCGGTCAAGGGCTCCACCTCCGGGTCGAAGCCGACGTCGATGGGCCGAGGGGTCACCGGCGGTACGCCGAAGACCGGCGGTTCGGCGACGCCACGGGTAAACGCCGGGCCGACGACCGGCGCCGGTCGCTCTAACGGGGTCGTCGGGGGACGGCCCACGAGCACCGGTGGCACTCCGGCGAAGGGCGGGTCGAAAATCCCTCGCGGTACCGTCATCGGTCGCGAGGGGGCAGCCAACTCCCGCCCCACGGCCGGCCGAGTGGGGCAGCGCGGTGTCGTCGGAGCGCCCGACTCCACCGCGAGGCCGGGTTCGAGTGCGACCGGTTCCCGTACGGGTGCGGGAGCGTCGGAAGCCGTTACGGGCAGACCGTCCACACGCAACTCCGTCGCAGGCGCCGAGCGCAACGGCATGACGCGTGGGGGCGCCGGACTTGTGCGCGGTACCGGCCACCACGGCAAGCCGGGGGAAGAGGAGAACGCCCAGGCGGCGCCGCGTCCCGACTATCTCGTCGAAGACGAAGAGACACACCTGCCCAACAAGCCCCGGCGTGATGTGCCGCCGGTGGTCGACTGAGTGCGAACGAGGACACGGAAACGATGAAGTCACGGACCACCCGACGAGCCGAGCGCGTTGCGGGCCGCGAAACGCGCTGCAGCGGACGAGTGCGAGCTGTGGGCGCGGTCGCCGGTGTCCTTACGGCCACGGCTGTGAGCTTCGCTCCGAATGCTGTCGCATCCGACGTTCAGTCGAAGCAGTGGTACCTGGGGCCGATGCAGGCCGAGAAGATGTGGAAAGTCAGCACGGGGGAGGGCGTGAAGGTCGCTGTCATCGACAGCGGTGTGAACGCGGAGACCCCGTCGCTCAAGGGGCAAGTCCTGATGGACGAAGTCCCCAAGGCGGTCGCGTACCGAGCGACGGACGACTACCTCGGCCACGGGACGACCATGGCCGAGCTCATCGCAGGCACGGGAGCAGGGGGCGGCCTGAAGGGCCTGGCGCCCGGTGCGAAGATCGTCCCTTACCGCTCGGTGTTCGACGGATTCAATGGCGGGGCCGAAGAGAAGAAGAAGACGCCCGACGCCACAGACGAGATCCGCGCCGCAGCCGACACCGACGCGAAGATCATCAACATGTCCTTCGGAGCAGAGGGGCCGAGCTCCAACGAAAAGGACGCTATTGAGTACGCGGCGTCGAAGGGCAAGCTGCTGGTCGCCGCTGTGGGTAACGACGGGCGCAAGTCTGGGGACACCATCGAATATCCGGCTGCGTTCCCGTACGTAGTCGGCGTAGCCTCGGCGAACCAGTCCCTCACGGTGTCGCCGTTCTCCTCGTCCGGAAACTACGTGGACATTTCGGCCCCGGGCCAAGGCTTCCCCGGATGGTGTGACGCAAGCTTCCGTTCCTATTGTGACAACGTGAACGGTACGAGTTCGGCGGCCGCAATCACCTCCGCCGCTGCCGCGCTGATCTGGTCCGCGCATCCTGACTGGACGGTGAACCAGGTAACCCGAGCTCTTATTGACACGGCAGGTCGCAAGTGGGACAAGAACAACCCGAGTAAGTACGCCGGCTATGGCCTTATTCGCCCCCGCCTGGTTCTTGAGGACCCCAAGTACGATGCGGGCCCAGCGCACACCGACCCGCTTGCCAAGGACAACGGCGGCGACCTCCTGGCCAAGGCAGGAACTTCCGCCGCAGCTTCTTCTTCCGAATCCTCTTCTGCATCAACCCCGTCACAAGCCCCCGCAAAGGGTTCTACCGGCGGCACCTCGGCGGCAGGATCGAGCACGGAGTCGTCGGACGACAGCAACACCCTCTGGATCGCACTCGGCGTCGTCGCCGCGGTCATCGTGATCGGTGGCGGAGGGGCTGCCGTCATGTGGGCTCGGCGTGCCAGGTGACGTCGGCAGTCGTATGTAGCCCTGTGTTTTCGGGATAGGGCATGCAGTGCGGGCTCACCGCCACAACGCACCACAAGAGCGGTGAGCCGAAACAGTTGGACCGAAGAGACAGACAAGAAAGGGCGGGCTGACATGGCCGACAAGCAGAAGCTCGAAGATGCCGCAGTAATTCACCTGCAGAAGAGGATGGCCGAGAAGTACGAGGGCATCCGTAAGCGCGTGCACGGCCTTCAGGGCGTCATCGACGGCCTCGAGGGTCAGTGGCAGGGCATCGGTCGTGCCGCGTTCGACAAGAAGCAGTACGAGATCAACGAGTCGCTGAAGAACATCGGCGACATCCTCGGTGACGTCATCGAGGCGATGACCGCGACGCGCAACATCAAGGACAGCAAGGAAGACGAGGTGCGCGCGGCCGTCAACAAGATCGACGTCCAGGACGGCGCTCCCACGGTTCAGTCCTCCTCCCTCAGCTCCTACTGAGCTCGGCCTCTTCACGAGGCGAACGGCACTCAGAGCTACTGCCGGGCAACCGGCGCACCCAACAGGCACACATCGGCGAGACGAGGAAAACAGCCATGGCCAACAACGCTGAGGGACTGTCAGTAACTTACGACGGGCTCGACATCGCGGCGACGAAGATCGGCAACGAGGCGAGCCAGCTCGAGCAGGACCTGCAGGAGCTCCGCAAGATGGTGGTGAGCAGCCTGCAGTACTGGGAGGGCCAGGCCCAGAACACCTTCCACGAGAAGCTGCACCGCTGGGACAAGGAGGCGAACGACATCCACCAGGCGCTGACCGGGATCGGTCACGTCGTCGCCCAGTCCGGCGGTACGTACATGGAAGGCGACAAGAAGGCCTCCAGCTACTTCCAGTAGAACGAGGCTCGCAGGAAGCAACTCCAGGGTGGGCGCGCGCGGGAGGCGCCCACCCTGCTGCTGTGCCGAGCCGGTGAGGTGAGCCGAATGGACGAACGATGAACATGCGCGCAGGCACTGGATCAAGAACCCGCGATACGCGGTCAATCGGTCCGTACACGGTGGTCACCCGACTCGACACCCGCATGCCTGCGCACGCACCCGTATCCGAATACCGTTTCATCGCCCGCAGCTCCGACGGAAACCGCACCGTACTGCTGAGCACACCTCTGGCGACGGTCGATCCGCAGCGCTTCATGGCCGAAGCCGATGCCTCTCGGTATCTCCTGGGATCCTGGGTTCTCCCGGCAGTCGAACTCGCCGCTCCCGGCGACCAGACGTGGCACGCGCGTCCTTACGTGCCCGCTCTTCCGCTGCCCACCGCCCTTGCCCTGCACGGGGGGCCGCTGCCCGAGCGGACCGTTCGGGCTCTCGCCGTGGCGTTGGCCGAGAACCTCGCCGTGATGCACGGACAGAACCTGACTCACGCGGGCCTCTGTCCGTCCGCAGTGCTCATCGCGGTGGACGGACCCCGCCTCACCTGCTTCGGAGCGGCACGGGCCGCCGCACCTGACGGTGTCCCACGGCAGGAGATCCCCGGGCTCGATCCCGGCAGCCTGCCGCCCGAGCAGGCCGCGGGTGGCCGGCCGCGCCCACTGGGTGACGTCTACGCACTCGGCGCCACGCTCGCCTACGCGGCCACCGGATACACCATGCCGGAACGAGAGGAACTTCCGGCCGAACTGCGCTCCCTGATCGCCCGGTGCCTTTCCCGTGACCCGGCACAGCGGCCGGAACTCCCCGAACTGACAGAAGAATTGACCGGGCGAACCCAACCGGACGCTCCGGTGGGCTTCGCTGCCCCTTCGCGTGCTGACACGCTGCTCGGCCCCGGCTGGCTGCCTGCCCGACTCATCGCCGCCATCGTTCATCAGGCGGCGTCAGTGCTGGCCGCAGAGGTGCGAACGCCTCAGCAACAGGCCTGGACACAGGGTCGCGCGCCGTCTCCGGACGCCGCAGTCCGCCACCCCAGCAACTGACGACAAGAATTTCCATGCCGACTCCACTCACCCACGACGATCCCGTCGCCCTCGGCCCCTACCGGCTCATCGCCCGACTCGGTGGCGGAGGCATGGGCACCGTCTACGTGGCGCGTTCCTCCGGTGGGCGCACCGTGGCTGTGAAGACCATGCATGCCTCCATCGCCACCGATCCGGCCGCACGCACCCGTTTCCGGCTGGAGGTGGACGCTGCTCGGGTCATAGGCGATGAGTTCGGGGCGCGGGTCATGGACGCGGATCCCCTCGCGGAGACGCCCTGGCTCGCCACGGAGTACGTGCTTGGGCCCCCGCTCGGCGAGGCCGTGGAAGCGGGGGGACCCCTGCCCGAACAGTCAGTACGGGCCTTGGGCGCTGCGCTGTGCTCGGCGCTCGGCCAGCTGCATCGGTCCGATGTGGTGCACCGCGACCTCAAACCGTCCAACATCCTGGTGACGGCGTACGGGCCGAAGGTCATCGACTTCGGCATCGCGCGGGCCATCGGGGACGACCGGTTGACTCGTACCGGCTCCGCCGTCGGCACACCTGCCTTCATGTCCCCGGAGCAGGCGACCGGGCAGGATCACGATGCGGCCGGTGACGTGTTCGCCCTCGCCGGCGTGCTGGTGTACGCGGCCACCGGGCACGCCCCGTTCGGGCACGGCCAGGCGGCGGACCTGCTCTACCGGGTGCGATACACGCAGGCGGACCTCAGCGGCGTACCGGCCTCGCTCACGCCGATGCTCGCCAGGTGCCTGGCCAAGGATCCGCGCGAGCGGCCCACGACGGCCGAACTGGCGGCTCACCTTCACGACGGAGCCGGCGATTTCGCCGATCACCTTCCCGACGAGCTGCTCGCGGACATCGGGCGGCGGGCTGCCGACGTCTGGCGGCTGGTACCGCAGCGGCTTCCGGCGCCCTCGGCCGAGAGGGATCTCTCCGCAGTCGCCGCACCGCTCGGGCGAGGCCCTTCGCGACGGGCATTCCTGGCTGCGGGAGGGGCGCTCGTGTTGACCGCAATCGTGGGCGGGACCGCGTGGTGGTACCAAGGGCGTGCCGCACCCGCTCCGAAGTCGAAGAAGGCGCCGCGGCAGACACGTAACCTCGATCCGCTGTGGCATTACGGCGAAAACATCGATCTCACGATGGACGGCTGGGGCCTCACGGTGCCGTACCACGCGTACGGATCCGTCGTGCTGCCGCTGAACGGGCGCGCCAAACGCTTCGACCCGTCCACTGGGCGGGCTCAACGGGACGCTCTCGTCTCGGGCACCTGGTGGCAGACGGCGGTCCGCAACGGTCGGCTCTGCTCGCTCGATCAGGACTACTCCGGGCAGCCGCAGCCGCATCCGCAGTCAACGGCGATCGTCACTTGGGAGGACAGTCAGCGTTACGAGAAGCCGACCTCGGTTCGTTTCGCTGACACCAATCCCAACATTCAGCCGAACCAGATCCTCTCCGTCTCCGACGACATCGTGTACGTGGCACTGGGATCCGGGAAGGGGCCATCCGGCACGGGTTTTGAGCCCTCACAGATCTGGACCCTGCGTGCCGCGGACTTCAGGACCGGCAAGACGCTCTGGAAGGAGTCCTTGCCGAAGCGGTCGACCACGAGCACCCGGCTGCACTTCCTCGCCGCGAAGGTCGTCGGCGGCCGCCTGGTGACGCTTCAGGAGGTGGCTGACCGAAAGGTGCATGTCGTCGTCCGCGACACGGCCAGCGGAGCCGTCCTGTGGGACAAGCCGTGCGATGTCGGGGACCCCGACTCCCTCAGGAGCGACATCGTCTCGGACGGAAAGTACCTCTACCTCGGTGGTGCTCAGCTGCGTGCACTGCGACTGAGTGACGGGGCTCAGGTATGGACCCTTGAAGGCGACGGGGATTACAGCCCGCCCGCGTTGAAGAAGGGCGTGCTCTACGCCGTACGTAAGGGGGTTGGGCTCACGGCCGTGGACGCGCAACGGGGGCAAACCCTGTGGGCCGAAGCGACAGCCGAGGCGGACCAGGCGTACACGGGGTGGCAACCAGTTGTCGGCGCCAGCTACGCGTTCTACAGGAACGGGATGCAACTGCGGGCCATCTCCCTGTCCGGCCACGGAACCGCCCTGACGTACAAGACGGCAGCCGAGCGGTTCCACATGGATGCCCAGTCCGGACTGATCCTCGGCGTGGCCCCGGACCGCCTCTCCGCCTACCCGCTCAAGTAGCCACGAGCGGGCCGCTAGTTTGTCACCGTCCACGACAGCATCGCGGACACCGAATTCGTGCCCTCGGCAGAAGGACCGACCTTCATGAAAACCCTCGGCACCGGCGATCCGGTCCGTCTCGGCCCCTATCGCCTGCTCGGCGTCCTCGGCGAGGGCGGGATGGGCAAGGTCTACGTGGGTCAGGACGGCGCCGGCGTCCTCGCCGCCGTCAAGGTGCTGCGTCCCGAACTCGCTCACGACACGAATCTCGCCCAGCGCTTCGTTCGCGAGGCTCATGCGGCCCAGGCCGTGCGCAGCAAGGGAATCGCAGCCGTACTCGGGGCGCAGACGGAGGCCGCGCGACCTTGGATTGCCACCGAGTTCCTGGCGGGCCTCACCCTGGACCAGGTGGTCGACACATACGGTCCACTCTCCGAACCTGCCTTGCGCGATATGGCGACGTCCTTGGCACGGACTCTTGCCGACATTCACGCCGCGGGCTTTGTCCATCGAGATCTCAAGCCGCCGAACATCGTGCTCACCTCGGAAGGGCCGCGCGTAATCGACTTCGGCATCGCCCGTCCCGAACACGGGCTGACCCTCACGAACACCGGTCAGATCCCCGTCACTCCTGGCTACGGTGCGCCCGAGCAAGTCCTGGGACAGCGCGTCGCGCCGCCTGCGGACGTGTTCTCCCTCGGAGCCGTGCTCGTGTACGCCGCCACCGGCAGACGCGCCTTCGACGGCGATCACGTTGCGGCGTTGCAGTACGAGGTCGTACACGGTCAGCCGCAACTGGACGGCATGTCCCCCCACCTGCGGACTCTCATCGCTCCGTGTCTGGCGAAGGATCCGGCTGTCCGCCCCGTGCCTCTTCAGATCGCCCAGGCCATGTCAGCGCCCAAGGGGGCCGGTCGGGTGTGGCGGCGAGGGAACGTCGCGGACGCGATCAAGTCACGTGAGACCGATGCCCAACGGTTGACGACTCACATCACGGCGCAGCGGACCGCCGGCTCGCCGACCCTGACGCGGCGACGACTCCTCACCGGTCTGTCCGGGGCAGGTGTGGCCGTCGCGGCCGCAAGCGGTACGACGGCTTGGTGGCTCGGCACGCGGGACGGCACGGCATCCCGGAGCCCGAAGACGAGCGGCCCGTTCGACATCCCACCGGCTGTGCGGACCCCCATCGAGCGGCTGGACCGCCGCCTCGGCAGGGACGAACCCGTGGGCGACCACCCTGCGAACATCTGGTCACTGAGCGATGTGGCGGACATCTACTCGCCCGGGCTGCTGCCGGTACGGGACGTCCTCGTCTTCGGCGCCGCGAGCGGCGGTATCGCGGGGCACGACGTCACGAACGGCAAGCGGCGCTGGAGTGCACCGGACATCATGGCGAAGGGCGGGTACCTGTCGCTGTCGGATCGGCTGGTTGCGTGCGTCGACAGCCAGGGCGCACTGCGTACCTTCGTTCCGTCCACCGGAGAGGCCAAATGGGTGTGTTCAGACGCGGAAGCGGCGACGATGCTCGCCGCCGACGCGGAGGCGGTGTACGTCCTCACGAAGGAGGGCAGCGTGCGCAGCGTCGGTCGCTCGGACGCGAAGGTCCGGTGGACGGCCACCGTACCGGCTGATTTCCGTGAGAATTTGATCAACCCCGCCGCCGTCGGGCAGGGCAGGCTTGTCCTGTCGGCGTCGAACGGGAGCGTTCTCGCGGTGCGGACGAGCGACGGCCGTGCCGCATGGATCCGGACGGCTCAGTTCGACGAACACGACATCAAGGTTCGTCCGTTCATTTACGGAAGCACCGTGTATGTCAACGGCAGGGCACTCGAAGCGCGCAGACTCAGCGATGGGGAGATGATCTGGAGCACGAAGTCCACAGGCGGCAGCGTCCGGGATGGCTGGGGCTCGCCGGCCGTCGGTGCGGAGGCGATCTATGCGAGCGATGGCAACTACCCCATGCGCTTGGACATGCGCGACGGCAGCCGCATGTGGACGCCCGAGCGTACCGGTTACGTCGGCAAAACAATGACCTCGCTGGACAAGAGTCGCATTCTGGTGGCGGTCCACGCCGTGTGGGCATTCGACTCATCAGGCATGGAGTCGTATCCGACGCAGCTCATTGCAGCCAAGGCGGCCGATGGCGACGAGGTGTGGCGTTACCCGCTGCCCCATTTCGACAATGTCCGTCTCGCCGCCGCGGGCAACCGAGTCTTCGTCATGTATGACAGCGCGCTCGAAGCCCTGACGACTTTCTGAAGCGGTGTGGCCTCCCGTCGATCGGCGCGAGGCCACCCAGTCTCGCGTTCCTTCCCTCAAGTGTCCTTTTCGGTGCACTCCGCGGATGTGGACGCCGCATCGGCGAACTCGGCGATCGCTTTTTCCATGGCGGCTGCGTCGACCGAATCGTGGTGTTTTCTGATCACCGTGAAGACTTCGGCGGCGTCCTTCCGCTTCGGGTTGCAGTCCACGCGCTCCACTGCGGCCGACTCGGAAACGATGAACCGCTGCGCTTCCATCTTGATGCTCGCGGCGGTCAGGCCGTAAGTGCCAAAGGCGACGTTCGAAAGGGTGGTCCTCGGCTGCCACCGCTCGATGATGCTCGAGAGGACGAGCTGTCCGTCGACCGAGACCTGACATCGGGCGTAGCCGGGCGAGCCGCTCTTCCGGGACGAGATCTTCTTCCCGGCCGGAAGAAGCGGCTCGAGAGCCGACGCGGGCACCGGTGTTCCGCACAGCGACGATGGAACGGCGTATTCCCGCTTCGCTGATGATGCTCCCGGCGAGCATGCGGTCATGGCCAGGCCCACAGCGGGGACCGCCAAGAGACCGACGACGCGTGAGAGTAGGAAGTGGGAGTGGCGGACCTGCATCGGTGTCGCTTCCTGCTAGGAAATTTCGGTTTGGAGATCGTCGGCCATGCGTCGCCCGTCGGTGGAAGCATCGTTGAAGCCGTCACCGGTGCCGTAACGTGCCCATTCGCCCACCTGGTCCGCATACGAGACGTGGTGGGCCTTGGCCGCCTCGTTGGCGGCCTTCTGCGCCAGGGCGATACTGCGGTCGCGGCTGTCCTCCCAGAGCTTGGCGGAATCCAGCCCGCTGTCCTCCAGGTGGCTGCCCTCGACGCCGTTGAACAGTTCTCCGAGCACGACACTGCTCACGGTACCGGCGGCACCACCGACCGCGGCGCCCACAACCGGCGTGGCGATGAAGCTCGTTCCCACGCCGATACCGGTGCCGACAACGCCGTTCGCCACGTTCTGCCACTGCGAGACGGCGTGGTTGTAGGCGTCGTCCGCTTCCTTCGCGGGGCCCAGCACAGCCTCCTGACGGCCGATGGCCAGACAGCCTCCCACCTCTGCCGACCGCCTGGAGATCTCCGTGATGGTGTTCTCCATGCTCTGCCCGTACCGGTGGTCCGCGGGCAGGTCCGGATTCATGTGGTAGTCCATGAGGTTCGCCATGTAGGCCTTCTGGCCGACCTCCACTGCGGAGTAGCCCTCGGGGTTCTGCCCGACCGTGATCAGGAAGCGGGAGACGTCGGCGTGGCTCATCTGTGCCGATGCCCCGGAGACAGGGAAGAGTTTTTCGATCTGCTGCCAGTCTGGGGAGTCCCCGTCCGGCCTCACATCCGTAGTGGCCCGGTTGATGTCCGGAAGGTACTCCGACGCCATCTGCCCGATGCTGTCGGACATGTAACCGTGGTCGGTCAGACGGTTCGGGTCTTCGCTGACGGACTTGACCACGCTCGCCATGAGATTGGCCTGCTGGTCGTTGTGCGCCGGGGTGTCGGCCGTCGGGATTTCGCCCGCCGGATGCCCGGTCGTGCCCGCCTCGATGGCCATCGCCAGGTTGTTCTGCCCGGTGAAGATGTCGTCGCCCTTGAGGCTGGTCTCCTTGGGCCACTCCCGGTCCTCGAAGAGGTACTGGAAGTTTGAGACGGCCTCCTTATGGTCTCCGCCCTTGGGCAGGTACTCCTCGTTGAGGAAGCCCGTGGCCGCGTCGGGGCTGCTGGACAGCGCCTTCAGGTAGCCCGTCAACGGGTCGTCGCCGCTGTCGTCGCCCATGCGGTTGAGCCACGGGTCCATGCCCATGTGCTGCCAGGCCATGTTGGCGTGCTCGCCGTTTCCGGTGAGCTTGCGCTCGGTGGTCATGAGAGCGGTGCCGTAGCTCTTCAGGAACTGGTCGTCGTAGTCGCCGGCCCGCATGAGGTTGCTCATGACCTGGAAGCCCATGGGACCCACCTGACCACCGACGGGCTGATCGCCGAGGTCGACCATCCTGCCCTTCCACACCGTCATCGCGGCAGAGTCGCTGTGCGAGGCGGTGGCCAGCGTCAGGCTGAGGTTGCGCTGCAGGTCGCCGTACTGGTCGACGCGCTCCGGGCCCAGCCGGGCCGCCTTGTGGGGGTCGTTGATCCCGGCCCAGAACTCGAGTGTCTTATCCGGCCCGAGCCCGGTGGCGAAGCGCTCCGCGAACAGCGGGTCGTCGGCGTACTGCTTCAGCCCGGCGTTGAGCTTGTCGAAGTCGGCGGGCGACAGGTCCTCCGGGTCCTTCTTGGCCAGGGCTGCCAGCTCGTCCGCCTCCTTGATGGCGGCGTCGGCCGAGTCGCGGTCCTTGTAGGCCGCGTCCGAGAAGCCGTAGTCGGTCTGGTCGGCGAGAGCCGTGAGTACCGTTTTCGCCGAGTTGTCGCTCTCCGTCGCCTTGGTGAGTATGCCCTCGACCTCGTCGCGGAGGGCGGTGACGTCGTGTTCGTCGTGTTCCGGAGGTGTGTAGCCGGACGCGGCCCGGTCGGGGTGTACGTTCATCGTCACGGTGAAGCCGCCGTCGCCGGTGTCCATCACCGTCAGGTTCTTCTTCAGTCCGCGCTCGATCGCCCCGTTGAGCTGCTTCTGGTAGCCCTTCAGCTCACCGGCGGTGTCGCTCAGGATGTTGTGGATCGTCTGCGCCTGGGTGTGGGCGTCCTGGAACTCCCCGGCTGTCTTGCCGATGAACTCCTTGGTGACCAGGCTGTTCTCACCGGCCCATTCGGCCTTGTTCGCAGCCTGGTGCAGGCCCTTCTCGGCGTCCTCCGCCAGGGCTTCCAGGTTCCGGACGATATGGCCCCAGTCCTCGACGGCGTCGTCGAGGAGCTTGAAGTTGGCGAAGCGCAGAGCGTCAAGATCCATCAGTCGGCGTCCCCGTTGTGCGTCGTGATCAGTTCTTCTTCGGCTTGTCCGACGGGCCGTAGATCGGGTTGTGGTCTCCCGGTCCACCGACACGCTCGTCGAAGCCGGCGTCCAGGGTGTCGATGCTGCTCATCTGCCGCAGGATGTACGCCTCGTCGCCTGCGTGGATCTTCTTGGTGACCTGCATGTGGTTGGAGATGTGGGCGCACGCGTCCAGCAGGGAGTTGAGCTGTACGTCCCACTTGTTCGACACGTACTGGAGTCCCGAGCCGAGGGCGAAGCCCTGCTGCGTCAGATCGCCCGCCGCCGAGTCCACGCTGGTGTTCGACAGCCGGGCCCGGTCCCAGAGCTGGGTGTAGAGGGTATGGGCGTGGCTGCCGATCTTCGCCAGATCGTGCTGAGTGACCTTGAGGTCACCGGTCTGGCTGGGGACCGAGGTGGGGCCACCTCCGGGATCGGCCGGCAGCTGGTTGAGCTGCATGTGCGTCTCCCCGCCCTGCTGGCGCGTCACCGCCTCCGTCTTGAGCTGCTCCCATTCGTCCCATGCCATGGGTGATCCATCCTCGCGCACCGCGTGTTCAGTGATCGTCGTCCACTTTGGATTGTCCAGTTCCGGTCAACGTAGCAATGCGCAGGAACGGACGCAGCAGCAATCTCGAGTACGTGCAGAAACTCCAACTGGGTGCCGGGGGACGCGTACCGGGAAGATTCCGGAGCCGTGCGGGCTCAGCTCACCTCGTCCGTGACCTGCCCCACCTGCACCATGGGCTTCCCCCGCTTCCGCGACACGAAGACGCCCCGGCCCGCGGGCATCGGGCGTGGCCGTACGCCGCCCAGCAGGTCGCCCTCGGCCGGGTCACCCGCGAGGACGACGCCCTGGGCGCCGAGTTCCTTGATGCGCTGCATGAAGGACTCGTAGCCGGCGCGGCCCCCGCCCGCCGTGGAGCGGGCGATGATGAAGCGGACGCCGACGTCGCGGGCGAACGGGAGCAGTTCCGTCAGGCCAGCCAGCGGGTTGCCGCTCGACGTGGACACGAGGTCGTAGTCGTCGATGACGACGTACACCGTGGGTCCCCGCCACCAGCTGCGGTTGCGCAGCTGCTCCGGGGTCACGTCGGCCGTCGGGGTGCGGCGCTGCATCAGGTCGGCCAGCGCGTCCATGTGGTGCTGCATCTGGTTCGACATGGGGATGTACTCCGCCAGGTGGGACGGCGGCGTCACGCCGAGCAGCGAGCGGCGGTTGTCGACGACGAACAGCTTGCAGGAGTTGCCGTCGTAGCGCTCGGTGAGACGCTTGATCAGCAGCTTCAGCAGGTTCGACTTACCGGACTCGCTCTCGCCGAACACCAGGAAGAACGGGTCCTGCTCGAAGTCCACGAACACCGGCTCGAGGTTGTCCTCGTCGAGCGCGAAGGAGACGCCGCGCTGCGGGAAACGGTCGCCCGGAGGAAGCTGCGCCGCCGGGAACTCGCGGGGCAGCAGACGCACCTCCGGTGCGCCCGGCTCCTGCCAGTGGCGGGTGACCTCGGACGCGAGGGCGGTCGTCGCCTCCGCGAGGTCCGTGTCGGAGGAGAGACCGTCGATCCGCGGGACCGCCGCCATGAAGTGCTGCTTCTGCGGGGTCTGGCCACGACCCGGCACACCGGTGGGGACGTTGGCCGCGACCTTGCGGTCGAACTCGGAGTCCATCGGGTCGCCGAGCCGCAGCTCGAGGCGGTTCATCAGGTGGTCCTTGAGGTTCGCGCGGACCTCCATCGAGCGCGAGGCGGTGAGGATGAGGTGGATGCCGTAGCCCAGACCGCGCGCCGCGATGTCCAGGACCAGCGGCTCCAGCGCCTCGTAGTCCGTGCGGAAGTTGCCCCAGCCGTCGATGACCAGGAAGACGTCGCCCCAGGGCTGGTCGGTCACCGAGATGTCACCGCGCGCGCGGCGGGAGCGGAACTCCGCGATGGAGGAGATCCCCGAGGAGCGGAAGTACTCCTCGCGGCGGGTCATGACGCCGTACACCTCGGCCGCCGTACGCCGGACCTTCTCGGGGTCCAGGCGGGAGGCGACACCGCCCACGTGCGGCAGGCCGGCCACCGCGGCCATGCCGCCACCACCGAAGTCCAGGCCGTAGATCTGCACTTCCCGGGGCGTGTGGGTGAGCGCGAACGAGGCGATGATCGAGCGCAGCAGCGTCGACTTGCCGGACTGCGGGCCGCCGATGATCTGCATGTGGCCGGCCGCGCCGCCGAAGTCCGCCCACAGCGGGTCGCGCCGCTGCTCGTACGGCTTGTCGACGAGGCCGACCGGGATGACGAGCCGGCCCGCGCCCTCGTAGCCCGGCTGGGTCATGCCGCGGCCGGGGACCGGGGCGAGCCCGGGAAGCAGCGCGTCCAGCGACGGCGGGCTGTCCAGCGGGGGCAGCCACACCTGGTGGGCGCCCGGACCCTGCGCCTCCAGACGCCGCACGATCACGTCGAGCACGGTGTCGGCGAGCGCGTCGTCCTGCTGCTTCTCGGGCGTCTCCTGGCGCTGCTGGGGGACCGCCGCGTACTGCACCGGGACCTCGGCCGCCGTGAACAGCGCCGGCCTGCGGTCGACGGGCAGCGGGCCGCCCAGCGCGGCCGCCGCCTGCGAGCTCGTGCGGTACACGCCGGAGACGTACGCCGCCTTGAAGCGCACCATCTCGTCGGTGCCGAACTTCAGGAAACCGGAACCCGGCACGTTCGGCAGCTCGTAGGCGTCCGGCACGCCCAGCGCCGCGCGTGACTCGGCCGCCGAGAACGTCCGCAGACCGATGCGGTACGACAGATAGGTCTCCAGGCCCCGCAGACGGCCCTCCTCCAGACGCTGCGAGGCCAGCAGCAGGTGCACGCCGAGCGAACGGCCGATGCGGCCGATCTGCACGAACATCTCGATGAAGTCGGGCTTCGCGGTGAGCAGTTCGCTGAACTCGTCGATCACCAGGACGAGGGACGGGATCGGCTGCAGCGGCGCGCCCGCCGCGCGTGCCTTCTCGTAGTCGTGGATGTTCGCGTAGTTGCCCGCGTCGCGGAGCATCTCCTGGCGGCGGTTGAGCTCACCGCGGATCGAGTCGCCCATGCGGTCGACGAGGGTCAGGTCGTCCGCGAGGTTGGTGATCACGGCCGCCACGTGCGGGAGCTGGGCCATGCCGGCGAACGTGGCACCACCCTTGAAGTCGGCGAGGACGAAGTTCAGCGTCTCCGAGGAGTGGGTCACGGCGAGGCCGAGCACCAGCGTGCGCAGCAGCTCCGACTTGCCGGAACCGGTCGCACCGACGCACAGGCCGTGCGGGCCCATGCCCTCCTGCGCCGCCTCCTTCAGGTCGAGCATCACGGGCCGGCCGTCCTCGCCGAGACCGATCGGCACGCGCAGCCGCTCCGACTGCGAGCGCGGCCGCCAGGTCCGCTTCGGGTCGACCGAGGCCGCGTCGCCCAGGTTCAGCAAATCCGTGAACTCCAGGTTGGCGAGCAGCGGTTCGTCGTCGTCACCGCCCGAACCCATCCGCAGTGGCGCCAGTTGGCGGGCCAGGGCCTCGGCGGCCTCGTACGACAGGACGTCCGGCGTTCCCTCGTAGACCATCCCGTGCGCCGACTCCAGGCGCAGCTCCTGGGGGTGCACGACGACGGAGAGGTCACCGCGGCCGATGGTGAGGTCGCCGGGCACGACCTCCAGGACCGTCACGCCCTGCAGGCCCTCGGGGCTCGCCAGCAGCGACGTGGGCGGCAGCGAGACGCCGTCGAGCACGACCACCACGTGCGGCTGGTCTGCGACCGGCGGCCCGTCGGGGTGGAAACGGGGGCGGCCCTGGAGGCGGGTGGCGAGCCGGTCCTCCAGCTCCACCGGGCTGGTGGTGATCAGACGCATGCTGCCGGCGCCGTCGGCGAGGCCCGGGGCCTGCGCGTGCGGCAGCCACTTGGCCCACTCCCACTCGGGCGCCGACTCCCGGCCGGTGACGACGGCGACGACCAGGTCCTCGGGGGAGTGCAGGGAGGCGAGGGAACCGGCGACGGCACGGGCGGTACCGCGCACGGTGCCCGGCTCGCCGCTGATCGTCACGTGGTAGAAGGCCCGCAGCGACACCGCCATCGGCAGGTCGTCGAGGGCACCGTGCGTGGCCAGGAAGCGCTGCATGGCACCCGCGGTCAACGGCTCCAGCTCGTCGACCGGGGCGGTCTGCGGCGGAATCAGGGGAGTTGCCAGGGACTGCGCGCCGAGGCCCACCCGGACCTGCCCGAAGTCCTCGTCACCGGTGCGCCGTTCCCACACCCGGCTGCCCTCGGCGACCAGCGCCCACAGTTGCTCGGGTGAAGGGTGCAGGTAGAACTGGGCGTCGCGCTGCGTCTTCGCGGTGTCCAGGGCCGCGCGCCGGGTCTGCGACAGATAACGGAGGTAGTCGCGGCGCATGTCGGCCATCTGCCCCTGGCTGCCGCGCCGGTAGCGGACGAGCATCGAGATGCCCATGCCGATCGTCGACGCCACCATCACCAGGCCCATGATCTTCATGAACGGCTGGGCCTGGGGGTTGAAGAAGAACACCACGGACCCGCCCATGCCGAGCATGGGCAGGAGCTGCATCATCGCGCCCTCCTGCTGACCGCGCGGGAGCTCCGGCGGCGCCTGCAGTACGACCTCGTCCGTGGGCACTTCCTTCGGCAGCGCCCGTGGCGGGCGCTTGACGACGATGTGGCTCACTACGCACCAATTCCCTTGCCGGACCGAGATGTTTCGTCCGCCGCCCCGTGTCAGGCGAACGTCGACCGCGAAGCGCGATCCTACTGACAACCACGGCCGACGGCGGGCGGTAGGGTGCCGGTGAGACGCGTGAACAGTTGCGAATCGTTCCGGGAAAACCCGGGCAATCCGCAACGGTTCGAAGCGAGCGCCACCCCGCGAACCCCGGATGCGACCCCGCGGTCGGCCGACGGAACGGAAGGCGCGACTCAACCTACACAGGATCTTTACGGGCGGAAGGGTGCGCGGCGGCACCGCGGGCCCGCCCCACCGACGAGGGGGAACAGCAGGTGAGCATGACGGCCTCCGCGCCGGCCGGCGCGACCGGTGGACCGGGCACCGGAGCCCCTTCCGGGGCGGGCATGGGATTCGGCTTCTGCCGGGTCACCATCGTGGCACCCGACAGCCGTATCGACGTGGCACTGCCCGACGACGTACCGGTCGCCGACCTGTACCCGGAGATCCTTCGCCTTTCCCAGCAGAGCCCCGCCGAGGGCGCGCCGGTCGGCTATCACCTCGTACGGCGGGACGGCACCGTCCTCGACGGCGCCCGCTCCTTCACCGCCCAGCGCATCCTCGACGGCGAACTGCTGACCCTGCGTCCGTTCGCCGAGTCGCTGCCGCCCGCCGTCCTCGACGACGTCTCCGAGGCGGTGGCCTCCGCCGTCACCCGCGACCGCACCCTGTGGAGCGGCGACCTCACCCGTGCCGCCGGCCTGGTCGCGGCCGGCGTCCTGCCCGCGCTCCTCGCGTTCGTGGCCTGGAGCTCGCAGATCCGGCACGACATGAACAGCCTGCAGGGCATCGTCGCGGGCGTCACCGGCGTCCTGCTCGTCAGCATCGCCTGCGTACGCGCGCGTGTGTACGACGACCGGGGCTCCGCGGTCGCGCTGGGACTCGGGGCGCTGCCGAACGTCGGTGTGGCGGGCTCGGGGCTGCTGCCGCTCGCCGGCGGCGAGGGCATCGGGCGGCTGCAGTTCCTGCTCGCCTGCGCGGCGGTCCTCGTCGCCTCCCTGGTGCTCACCCTGGTGTCGCCGGGCGGTGACGGACCCTTCGTGGCGTTCCTCTTCGCCTCCGCCATCGGCCTGATCACCACCTTCATCGCGACCCTCACCGAGCTGAGGCCCATCGAGACGGCCGCGATCTGCGCCCCGCTGTCCGTCGTGGCGCTGGCCTTCCTGCCGGGTCTGTCCATGCGCTTCGCGCGGCTGCCGATCGGCTTCGAGCCGCCCAACCCGTCCCGCGGCGGCTACGACAGCGGCGAGCCCGCCCCGCAGGAGCCCGTGGACGCCGAACGGGTGGCGGCCCAGGCCCGCCGCGGCCACGAACTCCTCGTCGGCCTCGTCGGTGGCTGCGCCCTCGTCGCCGTCGGCGCGTCGATCGTCCTCGGCTTCTCCAGCAACACCTGGGCCCAGCTCCTGGCCCTCGCGACCGGCGTGGCGATGCTGATGCGGGCGCACCTGTTCCGCTACACCCAGCAGGTCGGCGCCACCCTGGCCGCGGGCCTCGCCGCGATCGTCTTCCTCGGCCTCGGGCTCGCCCTGAACCCGCCGCGCGACTACGTGATCGACGCCTTCCAGGGCGACACCACCGCCCTCGACATCCGCAGCGTCTGGATCGCCGCGGCGGTCGGCGCGGCCATCGCCCTTGTCACCGCGATCGCCCTGATCACCCCGCGGCGGGGCGTCACCCCCTTCTGGGGGCGCTTCCTGGAGATCGCCGAGAGCTTCGTGCTGCTCACGCTGATCCCGCTGGCGCTGGCCGTCTTCGACGTCTACGCGCGGGCCCGGGCGATGACCAGCTAGGGGACACGGCAACCCCAAGGCACCGAAAAGGGCGGCACGCACGCGTGCCGCCCTCTGCCGTACTCCGCTCAGTCCGCCGCGAGCCCGCCGTTGTGCGGCATCGGCTTCAGGTCGAACTCGCCGTCGCGGGCGCCCAGGACGAAGGCCCGCCACTCGGCCTCCGTGTACCGCAGCACGGTGCCCGGGTCGAGGGAGGAGCGCATCGCCACCGCCCCCGCCGGCAGGTACGCGATCTCGACCCGCTCCTCGTCCTCCTCCGTGCCCGGCGCGCAGTGCCACTCGGCATCCGAGATGTCGAGCGCGTACAGCTCGTCCCGCTCCCGCTCCTTGCGTGCCTTCATCTCCGCTTCCGACTCCGCCATTCCGAAGCGACCCCTTCCCGACGTACGTACGCTCAGCACGTTCACCCTAGTGGCGGCCGCCTCCCGCTCCGGGGCGTTCCGGAACCGGGGACAAGGGGCCCGCGGCCGCCTGGTACCCTGGTCGACGGCCGTTTGTGTACGCACCCCCGGAGCAACCGCAGGTATTCCCTGCCGCCCTGGAGGCCGCGCCCAGCGGATCCCCGCCTCCCGAGTCGTGGAAGCTCCCCCGAGAAGTGGACCGGGGGCACTCGATGGCACTTACAGACTATGAGGAGTACGCGTGTCGCTCGACGCCGCTACGAAGAAGCAGATCATCACCGAGTTCGGTACCAAGGAGGGCGACACCGGCTCCCCCGAGGTCCAGGTCGCCATGCTCTCGCGTCGCATCTCCGACCTGACGGAGCACCTGAAGACCCACAAGCACGACCACCACTCCCGCCGTGGTCTGCTGATCCTGGTCGGTCAGCGCCGTCGCCTCCTGCAGTACCTGGCGAAGAAGGACATCCAGCGCTTCCGTGCGCTGGTCGACCGTCTGGGCATCCGCCGCGGTGCGGCGGGCGCGAAGTAAGACGCCGTGAAGGGAGCGGTTCCCGAAAGGACTCGGGGGCCGCTCCCTTTGCCGTACGTGCGGAAACGTGCGCGGTGTCACACCCGCTTTGTAGTGTGGTAGCACAACGCAGTACGCACGACACGGAACACGTACGGCAGAACCCGTACGACACAGAACGAGGAGGAGCGCACCTCGCCGCCGCCGGTCCTCGGTAGTGGCCCCCGGGGGGAAGTGAGCCCCGGGTGCTTCGATCGAAGACCGGCCCGCACCAGACGGAGCGCTTCTCCACAAACGTCCCCCTGCCACACGGGCGGCGAGGGACGAAGACGAGGAGAAAACACTAGTGGAGAACGAGACCCACTACGCCGAGGCCGTCATCGACAACGGCACCTTCGGCACCCGCACCATCCGCTTCGAGACGGGCCGCCTGGCCAAGCAGGCCGCCGGCTCCGCCGTCGCGTACCTGGACGACGACACCATGGTGCTGTCGGCCACCAGCGCTTCCAAGAGGCCCAAGGACCAGCTCGACTTCTTCCCCCTGACGGTGGACGTCGAGGAGCGCATGTACGCCGCGGGCAAGATCCCCGGCAGCTTCTTCCGCCGCGAGGGCCGTCCCTCCGAGGACGCCGTCCTCACCTGCCGTCTCATCGACCGTCCGCTGCGTCCGTCCTTCAAGAAGGGCCTTCGCAACGAGATCCAGGTCGTCGCCACGATCATGGCGCTCAACCCCGACCACCTGTACGACGTCGTGGCGATCAACGCCGCCTCCGCGTCCACCCAGCTGGCCGGTCTGCCCTTCTCCGGCCCGGTCGGCGGCGTCCGCGTCGCGCTGATCAACGGCCAGTGGGTCGCGTTCCCGACGCACACCGAGCTCGAGGACGCCGTCTTCGACATGGTCGTCGCCGGTCGCGTCCTGGAGGACGGCGACGTCGCGATCATGATGGTCGAGGCCGAGGCCACCAACAAGACCATCCAGCTGGTCGAGGGCGGCGCCGAGGCGCCGACCGAGGAGGTCGTGGCCGCCGGCCTCGACGCCGCGAAGCCCTTCATCAAGGTCTTGTGCAAGGCGCAGGCGGACCTCGCCGCGAAGGCCGCCAAGCCGACCGCCGAGTTCCCGATCTTCCTGGACTACGAGGACGACGTCCTCGAGGCCCTGACCGCCGCGGTCAAGAGCGAGCTCGCCCAGGCGCTCACCATCGCCGGCAAGCAGGACCGCGAGGCCGAGCTGGACCGCGTCAAGGACATCGCCGCCGAGAAGCTGCTCCCGCAGTTCGAGGGCCGCGAGAAGGAGATCTCCGCCGCGTACCGCGCGCTGACCAAGAAGCTGGTCCGCGAGCGCGTCATCAAGGACAAGATCCGCATCGACGGCCGCGGCGTCACGGACATCCGTACGCTGGCCGCCGAGGTCGAGGCCATCCCGCGCGTGCACGGCTCGGCGCTGTTCGAGCGTGGCGAGACCCAGATCCTGGGCGTCACCACCCTGAACATGCTCCGTATGGAGCAGCAGCTGGACACCCTCTCCCCGGTGACCCGCAAGCGCTACATGCACAACTACAACTTCCCGCCGTACTCCGTCGGGGAGACGGGCCGCGTCGGCTCCCCGAAGCGCCGCGAGATCGGCCACGGCGCGCTCGCCGAGCGCGCGATCGTGCCGGTCCTGCCGACCCGCGAGGAGTTCCCCTACGCGATCCGTCAGGTGTCCGAGGCCCTCGGCTCCAACGGCTCGACGTCCATGGGCTCTGTCTGCGCCTCCACCATGTCGCTGCTGAACGCCGGTGTGCCGCTCAAGGCCCCCGTCGCCGGTATCGCCATGGGTCTGATCTCCCAGGAGATCGACGGCCAGACGCACTACGTCGCCCTCACCGACATCCTCGGTGCGGAGGACGCCTTCGGCGACATGGACTTCAAGGTCGCCGGCACCAAGGAGTTCGTGACCGCCCTCCAGCTCGACACCAAGCTGGACGGCATCCCGGCCTCCGTCCTGGCCGCGGCCCTCAAGCAGGCCCGCGACGCCCGCCTCCACATCCTCGACGTGATGATGGAAGCGATCGACACGCCGGACGAGATGTCCCCGAACGCCCCGCGGATCATCACCGTCAAGATCCCCGTGGACAAGATCGGTGAGGTCATCGGCCCCAAGGGCAAGATGATCAACCAGATCCAGGAGGACACCGGCGCCGAGATCACGATCGAGGACGACGGCACCATCTACATCGGTGCCGCCGACGGCCCGGCCGCCGAGGCCGCCCGCGCCACGATCAACGGCATCGCCAACCCGACCATGCCGGAGGTCGGCGAGCGCTACCTGGGCACCGTCGTGAAGACGACGACCTTCGGTGCGTTCGTGTCGCTGCTCCCGGGCAAGGACGGTCTGCTGCACATCTCGCAGATCCGCAAGCTCGCCGGCGGCAAGCGCGTGGAGAACGTCGAGGACGTCCTCGGTGTGGGCCAGAAGGTCCAGGTCGAGATCGCCGAGATCGACTCCCGCGGCAAGCTGTCCCTCGTTCCGGTGGTCGAGGGCGAAGACACCGCGTCCGACAGCGGCTCCGCCGCGGGCGAGACGAAGAAGGACGACGCCGACCAGTGACGTCCCGTGGCTCCAAGGCGACGGCCCGCACCTCTTCGGAGGCGCGGGCCGTCGCCCGTACCCAAACCCTCATCAAGGGCACCGGCGGCATCGGCACGGTCCGCAAGACCACCCTCCCCGGCGGCCTGCGCATCGTCACCGAGACCCTGCCCTCCGTGCGCTCGGCCACCTTCGGCATCTGGGCGCACGTGGGCTCCCGCGACGAGACCCCGTCGCTGAACGGCGCCACGCACTACCTGGAGCACCTGCTCTTCAAGGGCACCTCCAAGCGCAGCGCGCTGGACATCTCCGCCGCCATAGACGCCGTCGGCGGCGAGATGAACGCGTTCACGGCCAAGGAGTACACGTGCTACTACGCGCGCGTGCTCGACACCGACCTGCCGCTCGCCATCGACGTCGTCTGCGACATGCTGACCGGCTCGCTGATCCTCGAGGATGACGTCAACGTCGAGCGCGGCGCCATCCTCGAAGAGATCGCGATGACCGAGGACGACCCGGGCGACTGTGTGCACGACCTGTTCGCGCACACCATGTTCGGCGACAACGCCCTCGGCCGCCCGGTCCTCGGCACCGTCGACACGGTCAACGCCCTCACCGCCGACCGCATCCGCCGCTTCTACAAGAAGCACTACGACCCGACCCACCTCGTGGTCGCCTGCGCCGGCAACATCGACCACAACAAGGTCGTACGGCAGGTCCGCGCCGCCTTCGAGGAGGCGGACGCCTTCAAGGACCTCGGCGCGCGGCCCGTCGCCCCGCGCGACGGCCGCCGCTCGATCCGCACGACCGGCAAGGTGGAACTGATCGGCCGCAAGACCGAGCAGGCGCACGTCGTCCTCGGCATGCCGGGTCTCGCTCGCGCAGACGACCGCCGCTGGTCCATGGGCGTGCTCAACACCGCCCTCGGCGGCGGCATGTCCTCCCGCCTCTTCCAGGAGGTCCGGGAGAAGCGCGGCCTCGCCTACAGCGTGTACTCGTACACCTCGGGCTTCGCCGACTGCGGCCTGTTCGGCGTGTACGCCGGCTGCCGGCCCAGCCAGGTGCACGACGTGCTGAGGATCTGCCGGGACGAGCTCGACCACGTCGCCCAGAACGGCCTCTCCGACGACGAGATCGGCCGTGCCATCGGCCAGCTCCAGGGCTCCACCGTCCTGGGTCTGGAGGACACCGGCGCGCTGATGAACCGCATCGGCAAGAGTGAGCTGTGCTGGGGCGAGCAGATGTCCGTCGACGACATGCTGGCGAAGATAGCCGCGGTCACCCCGGACGAGGTCCGGTCGGTCGCCCGGGACATCCTGGGCCAGCGCCCTTCGCTGTCGGTCATCGGCCCGCTCAAGGACAAGCAGGCCGCGCGGCTGCACGACGCCGTCGCCTAATCACCTCCGGTAAGGAAGCAACAGATGAGCAAGCTGCGCGTGGCGGTACTCGGCGCCAAGGGCCGGATCGGGTCCGAGGCGGTACGGGCGGTCGAGGCCGCCGAGGACATGGAGCTGGTCGCCGCCCTCGGCCGGGGCGACAAGCTGGAGACCCTGGCGGAGACCGGCGCCCAGGTCGTCGTCGAACTCACCACCCCCGCCTCCGTCATGGGCAACCTCGACTTCTGCGTGCGCCACGGCATCCACGCGGTCGTCGGTACGACGGGCTGGACCGAGGACCGCCTCGCGCAGCTGACGGGCTGGCTCGCCCAGTTCCCGCAGACCGGCGTGCTCATCGCGCCGAACTTCTCCATCGGCGCCGTGCTCACCATGAGGTTCGCGCAGGTCGCCGCCCCGTACTTCGAGTCGGCCGAGGTCATCGAGCTGCACCACCCGAACAAGGTGGACGCCCCCTCCGGGACCGCCACGCGCACGGCCCAGCTCATCGCCGAGGCCCGCCGCCGGGCGGGTTCGGCCCCGATGCCGGACGCCACGGTCACCGCCCTGGACGGCGCCCGCGGGGCCGACGTCGAGGGTGTACCCGTACACGCCGTCCGACTGCGCGGCCTGCTGGCCCACCAGGAGGTGCTGCTCGGCGCCGAGGGCGAGACCCTCACCATCCGCCACGACTCCCTGCACCACAGCAGCTTCATGCCGGGCATCCTGCTCGGCACCCGCCGCGTGGTGTCGACTCCGGGCCTCACCTTCGGCCTTGAACACTTCCTCGACCTGAGCTGAGCCCGAACACGTCATGCGCGCGAAGATCACCTACCTCGTCACGGCCGCCGTCCTGGTCTTCTACTTCGTCCTGGTCGGCAGCCGCGGCGTGATGCTCATCCAGACCGGCACGCTCCTGACCGTCACCTTCGGTGTGGCGGTGCTCGTCCTGCCGGTCATCGGCCTGTGGTTCCTGTGGAAGAACACCCAGTTCGTCCACAGGGCCAACCAGCTCGCCGCCGAACTCGAGGCCGAGGGCGGCCTGCCCGTCGACGAGCTGAGGCGCACCCCGAGCGGCCGCATCGACCGCGACTCGGCGGACGAGGTGTTCGCCCGGCGCAAGGCCGAGACGGAGGCGGCCCCGGACGACTGGCGCAGCTGGTTCCGGCTCGCCGTCGCCTACCACGACGCCCGCGACACCCCGCGCGCCCGCAAGGCGATGCAGCGGGCCATCGCCCTGCACGACGGCAGGCCCGTCCAGGTCTGAGCCGGCCGGGGCAGCCCAGCCGGTACGAGGAAGGGGCCGGACCGCGGTACACGCGGTCCGGCCCCTTCGCCGTGGTCCGAGGGCGGTCAGCCGCGCCCGTACTCCGCGGCCCAGGCCTCCACCGTGTCCGCCGCACGGTCGAAGGCCGCGGGCCGGTGCAGGAAGTCAAGGGAGTGCGTGGTCAGCAGCGGTGGCGTGTCGTCCACGGACCGGTCCTTGCGCACGAGCGTCAGCGCCTGCCCCTGCACGGTGCGCGGCAGCCCCAGCCAGCGCACCGGCCGCTGAGCCGTCCGTACCGCGATCACCCGCTGCCAGGGGACCGTACGCGTCGCCAGGAAGTCCACCTGGCGCAGCCCGCGGGCGCTCACCCACACGCCCATGCGCAGCACGCGCAGCGCGGAGACGATCACGGCCAGCGCCAGGCTGAGGACCAGGCCCGCGGCGGACACCGAGTCGGTCAGGGCGATGAGGACCGCGCCGAACAGCACGAACGAGGAGAGCAGGAGTCCCAGGGCGGCACCGCCCACCCGCCACGGCCCGGGCCGGTAGGGCCGCCGCCAGCGGTCCCGGTCGTCGTACGGCAGCGGGCTCTCGGAAGCCGCGTCGAAGGAGCGGTCGGCCGTCAGGAAGGGCAGGGGCACGGCTGGTCCTCACTCGATCCTCGCTGGGGCTGTGCCCGGTGAGGCTATCCGGCCGGATTCCCGCCCACCACCCTTGGGCGGCCGGAAGGGTCAGTGCCCCTGGGAGTGCCCCTGCGAGGCCTGGGACTGCTGGGCCGGCGTACCGGACGGCGTGGACAGCGCCGGCATCCCGAGGACCAGGGCCCCGACGAGCCCGGCGACGAGGGTCAGGCCCAGCAGCCAGCGCCCGGCCAGCTCGCCGAGCGAGGCCCGCTCACGAGGCGGGGGAGTGACATTACTGCGGAACCTGTCCGCCTCGGCCAGGAAGGCGAAGGGTACGGGCCCACTGGGGGCACCTCCCGGCGGTTGCTGGGGGAGGAACATCGCGGGTCCAGCTCCTTTCGGGGTCGAACGATCAGGCCTCACCGATACAGACGCTCGAGTGACACAAAAGGTGCCCATGTCCGAAAAAATGCGTGGCAAGGTCACTGTTCGGGACTGTCAGGGGTGCCCCGTACAGTGGGCGCGAACCTCAAGAAGTGATGGGAAGGACCCCCGTGACCACCCCCGAGTCGCTCACTTTCCGCAGCGATGTCACCGTCGAGCTGGTGAAGTCCAGCGCGTCGGACGCCGACGTCCTCTTCGCCGCCCGCGTCTCCACTGTCGGCGAGCAGTCACTGGACGAGCTGAAGAAGGACCCGGAGCGCTCCAAGGGCCTGATCAACTACCTGATGCGCGACCGGCACGGCAGCCCGTTCGAGCACAACTCGATGACCTTCTTCATCAGCGCCCCGATCTTCGTCTTCCGCGAGTTCATGCGGCACCGGGTCGGCTGGTCCTACAACGAGGAGTCGGGCCGCTACCGGGAGCTCCAGCCGGTCTTCTACGTCCCCGGCAAGGACCGCAAGCTGGTCCAGGAGGGCCGCCCGGGCAAGTACGTCTTCGCCGAGGGCACCCCGGCCCAGCAGGAGGCCGTGCGCAGCACCCTCGAGGAGTCCTACGAGCAGGCGTACGCGGCGTACCAGAAGCTCCTCGCCGAGGGCGTCGCCCGCGAGGTGGCCCGCGCCGCCCTCCCCGTCGGCCTGTTCTCCTCGATGTACGCCACCTGCAACGCCCGCTCCCTGATGCACTTCCTCGGTCTGCGCACCCAGCACGAGCTGGCCAAGGTGCCGTCCTTCCCGCAGCGGGAGATCGAGATGGTCGGCGAGCTGATGGAGGCGGAGTGGGCCAAGCTCATGCCGCTCACATATGCCGCCTTCAACACGAACGGGCGTGTGGCTCCATAACGAAGCCCTGTTCCCCCACGCGGAACGGATGTACGGATCAGCCGGGCGAAGTGTCCGTATTGCGGCATTCGGAGAAGTTCATCTAGCCTGATCAAACGGGCCCGGCACTGCTTGAACCCCCGAGCAGGCAGTGCCGGGCTCCATATTTGTCCTGACTTACCCGGCACCCCGACGGCAGACCACGCCTGGAGCACCGAGTAGCGTGTTACCCATGGCTCCGACCTCGACTCCGCAGACCCCCTTCGGGCGGGTCCTCACCGCCATGGTCACGCCCTTCACGGCGGACGGCGCACTCGACCTCGACGGCGCGCAGCGGCTCGCCACCCACCTGGTGGACGCAGGCAACGACGGCCTGATCATCAACGGGACCACCGGCGAGTCCCCCACCACCAGTGACGCGGAGAAAGCGGACCTCGTACGAGCCGTGGTGGAGGCGGTCGGCGACCGCGCCCACGTCGTGGCCGGAGTCGGCACGAACGACACCCGCCACAGCATCGAGCTGGCCCGCGAGGCGGAGCGCGTCGGCGCGCACGGCCTGCTGGTCGTGACGCCGTACTACAACAAGCCCCCTCAGGAGGGCCTGTACCGGCACTTCACCGCCATCGCGGACACCACCGGGCTGCCGGTCATGCTCTACGACATCCCCGGCCGCAGCGGGGTCCCGATCAACACCGAGACCCTGGTCCGCCTCGCCGAGCACCCGCGGATCGTCGCCAACAAGGACGCCAAGGGCGACCTCGGCCGCGCCGGCTGGGCCATCGCGCAGTCCGGCCTCGCCTGGTACTCCGGTGACGACATGCTGAACCTGCCGCTGCTCTCCGTGGGCGCGGTCGGCTTCGTCTCCGTCGTCGGCCACGTCGTCACCCCCGACCTGCGCGCCCTCGTCGACGCGTACACCTCGGGCGACGTCGTCAAGGCCACGGAGATCCACCAGAAGCTGCTCCCGGTGTACACCGGCATGTTCCGTACCCAGGGCGTCATGACCACCAAGGCCGCACTCGCCCTCCAGGGGCTGCCCGCAGGGCCCCTGCGCGCGCCCATGGTCGAGTGCTCGCCCGAGGAGATCGCCCAGCTCAAGATCGATCTTGCTGCCGGCGGGGTACAGCTCTGACAACAGACTTGGCACCACCCGAGCTTCACAACTGAATCGACAACCGAATAGCGGGCCACCGGTGCCCGCACCCCACAACGACAACTGCTTCTGCACGAACGTCATGCGCGCCACGTGCCCGACCGGTACGTGGCGCGCGTGGTGAGGAGAGTCTTTTGAGTCATCCGCATCCTGAACTCGGACCGCCCCCGTCGCTCCCCGAGGGCGGCCTGCGCGTCACCCCGCTCGGCGGTCTCGGCGAGATCGGCCGGAACATGACGGTCTTCGAACACGGCGGCCGCCTGCTGATCGTCGACTGCGGAGTGCTCTTCCCCGAGGAGGAGCAGCCCGGAATCGACCTGATCCTGCCGGACTTCTCGTCGATCCGGGACCGCCTCGACGACATCGAGGGCATCGTCCTCACCCATGGCCACGAGGACCACATCGGTGGCGTCCCCTTCCTGCTCCGCGAGAAGCCGGACATCCCGCTCATCGGCTCCAAGCTGACCCTCGCCCTCATCGAGGCCAAGCTCCAGGAGCACCGGATCCGCCCGTACACCCTCGAGGTGGCGGAGGGGAACCGTGAGCGCATCGGCCCCTTCGACTGTGAGTTCATCGCGGTCAACCACTCCATCCCGGACGCCCTGGCGGTCGCCATCCGCACCCCCGCCGGCATGGTCGTGCACACCGGCGACTTCAAGATGGACCAGCTTCCGCTGGACAACCGCCTCACCGACCTGCACGCGTTCGCCCGGCTCAGCGAGGAGGGCATCGACCTCCTGCTCACCGACTCCACGAACGCCGAGGTGCCGGGCTTCACGCCGCACGAGCGGGAGATCTCCAACGTCCTGCGCCAGGTCTTCGCCGGAGCTGGTAAGCGGATCATCGTGGCGAGCTTCGCCAGCCACGTCCACCGCATCCAGCAGATCCTTGACGCGGCCCACGAGTACGGCCGCCGGGTCGCCTTCGTCGGCCGCTCGATGGTCCGGAACATGGGCATCGCCCGCGACCTCGGTTACCTCAAGGTCCCGCCGGGCCTGGTCGTGGACGTCAAGACCCTCGACGACCTCCCGGACCACGAGGTGGTCCTGGTCTGCACGGGTTCCCAGGGTGAACCGATGGCCGCGCTGTCCCGGATGGCCAACCGCGACCACCAGATCCGGATCGTCCCGGGCGACACGGTGATCCTGGCGTCGTCCCTCATCCCGGGCAACGAGAACGCGGTGTACCGCGTGATCAACGGCTTGACCCGCTGGGGGGCCAACGTCGTGCACAAGGGCAACGCCAAGGTGCACGTCTCGGGCCACGCGTCCGCGGGCGAGCTGCTGTACTTCTACAACATCTGTCGCCCGAAGAACCTGATGCCGGTCCACGGCGAATGGCGCCACCTGCGCGCCAACGCTGAGCTGGGCGCGATGACCGGTGTCCCGCACGACCGGATCGTCATCGCCGAGGACGGCGTGGTCGTGGACCTGGTCGAGGGCAAGGCCACCATCTCCGGCAAGGTGCAGGCCGGATACGTGTACGTCGACGGCCTCTCCGTCGGCGATGTGGGCGAGCCGGCCCTGAAGGACCGCAAGATCCTCGGTGACGAGGGCATCATCTCGGTCTTCGTGGTGGTGGACTCGTCCACCGGCAAGATCACGGGCGGCCCGTACATCCAGGCGCGTGGTTCCGGTATCGAGGACGCGGCCTTCACGGGCGTCCTGCCGAAGATCAATGAGGCACTGGAGCGCTCCGCCCAGGACGGCGTCGTGGAGCCGCACCAGCTGCAGCAACTGATCCGCCGCACCCTGGGCAAGTGGGTCTCGGACAACTACCGCCGCAGGCCGATGATCCTCCCGGTCGTCGTGGAGGTCTGACACGCCGGCTGCGTGAACTCGGAGCGGGGCGCCCCGATTTGCATCGGGGCGCCCCGCTCCAGTACGTTTACGGCTCCGCCCGATCGGGAACCCCAGAGCTTCATGCGCTGGACGACGGTTGCCACGGATCGGGTGGGAAATCCGGCTCAGAACTTCTGATAAAGTCGGAACCGCCGGAAAGGGAAACGCGAGAGCGGGAACCTGGAAAGCGCCGAGGAAATCGGGTCGAGAAAAGATCTGATAGAGTCGGAAACGCAAGAACGAAGGGAAGCGCCCGGAGGAAAGCCCGAGAGGGTGAGTACAAAG